>JBFJJV010000011.1:0-38241 GCA_041635265.1 Panacagrimonas sp. | reverse complement strand
TGACGACACCCAGTCTGGCGGGACCACCACCCTGATACTGGATCAGCAGGGAAATCTGCTTAGTCATAACGTCTCACTGGCCGGGACTGCGCGAAATTGTGCGGGGGGAGCCACACCCTGGTCCAGCTGGCTAAGCTGCGAGGAGACCTTTTCGGAGGGGGATACCGGAATTCGGCACGGTTATGTATTCGAGGTCCCTGCCCACGGGGAAGCGAGCATGCAGCCGCTGAAAGGTCTCGGACGGTTCAGTCACGAAGCTGCCGCCATCGATCCTGCAAGCGGCGACGTCTACTTGACTGAAGACCGTCCCGACAGCCTCTTGTACCGATTCCGCCCCAGCGTCCCAGGCGATCTGAATTCGGCCGGAACCCTTGAAGCCTTGAAGCTTTCCGAGTTCTCGCAAGGCGTGGACACCGCCAATTCATTCAGCAATCGACTGTTTGAAGCCCAGCGTTTGCAGTGGGTGCGGATCGAAGAAGAGGACCCTGCTACTGAACGCAGGGGCAATTCGACCCGAGCACAGGGACAGTCAAAAGGCGCTGCACGCTTCGCCCGAGGCGAAGGCGCCTGGTGGGGAAATGATCGACTGTATTTTTCCTGCACCAGCGGCGGTGCGTCGGAGCGAGGACAGATCTTTGCCCTCGATCCGCTCACGCAGGAACTGACCCTGATGGTTGAAGCCATGCCCGACCCTGCGATCAACGGAAAATATGCCCTGGCAGCACCAGATAATTTGACGGTCGGCCCTGACGGATGCATCTACATCTGTGAAGACGGCGCTGGCCTCGAAAAAATTGTCGGCCTGAATGCTGACGGCACGCTGTTCGAGTTTGCCCGCAACATCTTCAACGATTCGGAGACCGCCGGAATCTGCTTTTCTCCGGATGGGAAGACGATGTTTGTGAATATTCAGTATCCGGGACTGACCTGCGTGATCCGTGGTCCCTGGACTTAAGCCCTTCTAGCTTTTCGTTTGCCCGAGAGGCGCAAACAGTTCGTCGATCTCCGTGTCATCAAAGTGCAGCGTGGAGCTTGATCCCCCTTCCAGTACTGCGTCTGCCAGTGCCGCCTTGCGCTTCTGCAAGCCTCGGATCCGCTCCTCGACCGTTCCCGCACAGATCAGCTTGTAGACGAAGACGGGCTTGTCCTGGCCGATACGATAGGCGCGATCCGTGGCCTGATCTTCTGAGGCCGGATTCCACCAAGGGTCATAGTGGATCACGGTGTCGGCGGCAGTCAGATTCAGGCCAACGCCACCGGCCTTGAGGCTGATCAGAAAGACCGGTGCGTCTCCGTTCTGGAACTCGTCCACGACAGCGGCACGGTTCTGGGTCTGACCGGTCAGCAACAAATGTTTGATGCCAAGACTCTCTAACGCTTTCTGGATGATCGCCAACATCGAGGTGAACTGCGAAAAGACCAGAACCCGTCGCTTGGCAGCTACCAGACCGTCCAGCATATCGAGCAGACGTTCCAGTTTTGCCGAAGGTGTCGCGGCGATCTGCTCCTGCAACTCCTCAATTTTCAGCAGCGCAGGATCGCAACAGACTTGTCGCAGGCGAAGCAGGGCATCGAGAACCAGCACACCGGACTGCCCTGCACCCCGTTGATCGATCGCCTGTCGTACGCGCGCGTGCTGCGCCAGCCGAATGGACTCATATAGAGAAGCCTGCGCCGAATCGAGGTCCACCGAACGAATGATTTCTGTTTTCGGCGGCAAATCCTTGAGCACGTCTTCCTTGCGTCGGCGCAACATCAGGGGTGCGATTCGACGGTTCAGTCGCGCAAGTGCATCGGTATCCCCCCGATCCTCGATGGGCTCGCGCCAGAATTGGGTGAATACTTTCTCGTCGCCCAGAAGACCCGGCTCGGCGGCGTCAAATTGGGCCCATAGCTCGCCCAAATGATTCTCTAGTGGCGTGCCAGTCATGGCCAGACGTCGATCAGCCTTCAGGGAGCGAACCACGCGCGCCGCCTGAGTGCGGCTATTCTTGATGAATTGCGACTCGTCAAGAACCAGCAAGCCAAACTTGTGTGGCTTGAGCAAGTCCTTGTCCCGTGACAACAAGGGATAGGTGGTGATGACCAGATCGTGGGCCGGAATCTTTTCGAATCTAGGCTCTCGATCAGGCCCGTGCAGGATCAGCACGCGTAGTTCAGGGGCAAACCGCGCGGTTTCATTTTTCCAGTTGGCCACCAGGGTGGTGGGGGCCACGATCAGGACAGGCTTACCGAGTCGACCCTCACTGCGCTCAGTCCAGATATGAGCCAGCACCTGCACGGTTTTACCCAGTCCCATGTCGTCGGCGAGCACTCCGCCCAGACCAGAAGCCCCCAGGAATCCGAGCCAGGCCAGTCCTTCTTTTTGATAGCCGCGCAGTGTGCCGAGAAATCCGCTTGCCGGATCACACGACGTCTTGGCCGCGCCTGCCAGTGCACGCAAACGATCCTGCTCTTTGGCAATTTGCTCGCGGCCCTGCCACTCCAACTCAGGAATCAGATCAAAATCTTCCAGCAAGTCAGCCTGCGCACGTTTCAGCCGCAGATTTATCACGCGTGGCTGCGAGGCAATCACGGACTCTAGAACGCTCAAGACACGTCGCAAATAATCAAGCCGCAAGGGGACATAGCGGCGCTCATCCAGCGGAGCTAGCCACAACGCGTCATCGGCCTCATTCGTCGCCTTATCACGCGGAAAGTTGGGATCCGCGAGCAGCCGCCGCAGAATAGGTAACAGCGCAATCCGCTGCTCATCCACTTCCAGGCTCAGTCCGAGCTCGAACCACTTGCCCTGGCTCCGACTGGCAACGTCGACCCGCCACTGCTTCGGTGTCGACAGCAATTGCACCGGAAAGCCTTCCGAAAATTCGAGGCGAAATCCAGCACCAGAAAGCCTGGGTAGCAAATGCAGCCAGTGATCTGGCGTCGCCAACACACCGCGGCCGCGTTCGAGCACAAAATCACCGGCGCGCAGTACCGGATCGCGATCAAAATAAACGCCCTCGACTTCGCCGGCATCTGTCATGTGCAATTCGGCGAGTCGCTCAAGCGCATCCAATTCCGCAGGCCCGTTACGAATATCCTCACCCGGCAGATCCTCACCAAAGCGTTGCCGAGTGTGGGCACAGAGCGGGGCCAGTCTTCTGCCTGCGTAGTCGAAGGACAGTCTCGCCGCCCCGATAGGCCGACGATCCGGACGTCCACGAAACCAGGTCTTTATGCGATGGGTGTACAGGCGCAAACAGGGCTGCGGCACAATCCGCTCGCTATGCACATTATTATCAGAGCGAAGATCAGTCGCTGGTGTAGACAGCTCGTCGAACAAATCGAGGTTGTCGCCAGTAGGCATTAGTCAAGGCGGAGTGAGCGAAATTAAGCCCCCAGTGTAGCGCCCTTGGCTTCAAGATAAAGTTCGAATTTCACACCAAATTCTCAATACAGCCCCCAGATTCCTGATTTGCCGATGATTACAGGGCCACCACTGCAATGAAATAAATATCTACACACAGCTGCGCAATCAGATCAGGCATGTGCACGATAGTGCCCTGCACCGTCAGTGCTCATCGCGCGTGGATAAGCTTGGCATTGCCCGATAAGCCCAAACCAGATCAGGACTCACCGACACTATCAGGCCAGATCGCCGTGCAGAGATTGAAGAATGGAAAGTACGGCCACCCCCGCCGTTTCCGTCCGCAGAATGCGTGGCCCTAGACTGACACCTAGACATCCGCTCTCAATACCGTGATCGACTTCGTCGGCACTCAGCCCACCTTCCGGTCCAATGACTGCACTGATGGACGTCTGCCCGGCTGCTGCGCCCCGCAGGCTCTGATCCGAGCGTGGATCGAGAATAAGTCGAACTCCGGGCACTTCGTTTTGGAACCACTGACTCAGCTGAGTCACCGGTCCAAGCTCGGGAATCACTGTGCGGCCGCTCTGCTCACAGGCTGAAATGACCACGCCCCGCCAATGTAACCATCGCTTCTGTGCGCGCTCCTTGCTCAATTGCACATTGCAGCGCGCAGTCACCACCGGAATGATTCGGCTCACGCCCAATTCAACGGCCTTCTGCAGCGCCCAGTCCATGCGGTCACCTTTGCAG
Organism: Panacagrimonas sp.; assembly: GCA_041635265.1. Taxonomy (GTDB): domain Bacteria; phylum Pseudomonadota; class Gammaproteobacteria; order Nevskiales; family Nevskiaceae; genus Panacagrimonas. The sequence continues at coordinate 34,139 of JBFJJV010000011.1, read as the reverse complement.
ATACCTTGCACCAGGGTCGTAAAAATAATCGACTCGCGGTCGACATCATGGTATGCGCCGATCTCGATCGCAGCCGCGCGTTTCGTCACAGATGAAAGCTTGGCCTCATACTCGCCGCCCTCCCCGTTGAACACGGTGAGGGCATCACCGCATTGCATGCGCAAGACTTGAATCAGATGCCGAAAAGCCGCGTCTGGCAGTTCCAAGCCATCGCCACTGCTTAGCGCCCTGTCGAGAAAAATTCGCGTTTGTGCCATCGGCGAGATCGCCTGCTAGCGGCGCGTCGCGACGTTAATACTGTCGATCGCGATTTTGGCCATGATTTCCACTTCTTTTGGCTCGATCACATAGGGCGGCATAAAGTAAATCACATCGCCCAGCGGCCGCAGCAGCACCCCGAAATCCTTGTGCGAATTCAATGCGTGTCGGTAGGCTCGCAAACCGCGTCGCTCTGATGATGGATAGGGCGTCCGGGAAGCCGGATTCTTGGCCAACTCAACCGCAAGTATCAGGCCCTGCTGCCGCACATCTGCGACGTTCGGATGACTGCGCAGTTCAGCCGTGGCAGACCAGAGATACTGACCCAGCAAGGCGACGCGACTCATCCAGTCCTGTTGTTCAAATACATCCAGCGTCGCCAGTGCGGCACGACAGGCCAGCGGATTGCCGGTGTAGGAATGCGAGTGCAGAAATGCTTTCCCCAGCCGGTGCTCAGCATAAAAAGCCTGGTAAATTTCCTCCCGCGTCATGACGCAAGCCAGCGGCAAAGTGCCGCCGGTCAGGCCTTTCGACAAACACATGAAATCCGGGGTGATCCGTGCCCACTCGCAGGCGAACATGCGGCCGGTACGACCAAAGCCCACCGCAATCTCATCGGCGATCAGGTGTACGCCATGGCGATCGCAGGCCTCGCGTAACATCGACAAATACACGGAGTGATACATGCGCATGCTGCCGGCACACTGCACCAGAGGCTCCAGAATGACGGCGCACACTTCATCTGCGTGCTGCTCCAGCGCGACTTCCATGTCCGCAAAGCGACGCCGGGTGTAGTCTTCCCAACTCTCGCCCGGCGCTCGATCAAAACAATCGGGCGAATCGACATAGATGGGCTCCATCAGCAGCGGCGCATAGGTGTCGCGATACAGCCCGGTATGCCCTACCGCGAGGGCGCCCAGGGTTTCGCCGTGATAACCGTTAGTCAGGGCGATATAGCGCCGCTTTTTTGGCTTTCCTGTGTTCTGCCAGTAGTGAAAGCTCATCTTGAGCGCCACTTCCACCGCGGCCGAACCATTATCCGCAAGAAAGCAACGGTCCAAGCCGGGCGGCACCAACTTGCACAGACGCTCTGCCAATTCGATGGCCGGCTCATGGGTAAAACCGGCAAAGATCACATGGTCCAGCGAGTCCAACTGCCGCTTGAGCGACTCGACAATATGCGGGTGGCGATGCCCGAAAATATTGGTCCACCAGGAGCTGACCCCATCGATATAGCGTCGCCCCTCAAAATCTTCCAGCCAGACCCCTTCAGCAGATCGAATCGGGATCAGGGGGATCGGTGCGTCTTTTCCGCCGGCATGATCATGCATCTGAGTACAAGGCTGCCAGCCATGGCGGAGACTGCGCGAGACCCATTCAGCATTCTTGTTTATAGACATTTAATTTCGCCGGAAAAGGATACTGGCGTCACTCTGATTCATCAGGCTCATCGAAAGCATCTGATCGCCACTATTGGCCAAGCGTCTTGATCAAGACCGCCGAATTACGTCTGTAGTTGTACAGCGCTTGTTTCTTCATGGGCAGATTGGCAATTTCGGCCGGCTCGAATCCGTGCTCGAGAAACCAGTGTGGCGCCTGTGTCGTCAAAGCGAATATCTTGCTGATACCCAGCTTGCGGGCAGTCTCCTCGGCGCGAACCAGCAAAGCGCCGGCGCGGCCGGACCCGCGATAGTCTGCATGCACGGAGACGCAACTAAGTTCAGCCATATTGTTTTCTGCGAATGGGAATAGAGCACAACAGGCCACGACAAGACCGTCTCGCACCATCACGTCAAAGGAGGAAATTTCCAGTTCCAGCTGTTCACGGGAGCGCGGCACCAGTGTCCCGTTGTCCTCCTGCGGCTTGATCAGCGCCAATATCCCGCCGACATCTTCGATGGTCGCCTCCCGAACTGACTCGTAATGCGCGTCGGCATAAATCATCAGCCCGACACCGTCGCGCGTGTAGAGCTCTCTGAGCAGCACCCCTTCGCTTTCCGCGCCCACAATATGCACTCGCTTGACGCCACTACGGCCGGCTTGCAGTGCCGCGCCCAGAAATCGTCGAGCCTGCGGACTCATGCCGCTGTCCGAGGCCAACAGATCACTGCCCTGACGCAAAGAGAGCTGGCCGACATCTCCGCGCTCGTCGCTGATCCTCCAGGAATCCGTACTGCGATCGGTCACAAAAACAAGCTTGTCCGAAGACAGACTGCTGGCCACAGCCATGGCCACGTCCGAAGCTCGCAGATTGAATATTTCGCCGGTCGGCGAATAGCCCACGGGCGAGACCAGCGCAATTCGGCCCTCATCCAGCACCGAGCGGATGCTCTGCACATCGACTCTGCGCACTTCGCCAGTGTGCTGAAAATCAATGCCGTCGCGAATTCCGACCGGTTTTGCGGTCACCCAGTTGCCACTGGCCACACGAATTCGCGCGCCGCTCATGGCCGTACTCAGCAGGGAAGTAGACAGCCTGGCTTCCAGGTCCATGCGCAAGCTGCCAACCGCGCTCTTGACCGCCTCCAGCGCCTTGACATCTGTCACCCGCAATTCACCCACGCACTCCGGCTTGAGCCCGCGCCGCTCGATTTCACGTTCGATCTGAGGCCGCGCACCATGTACCAGCACCAGCTTCACCCCCAGACTGTGAAGCAGGGCAAGGTCATACACAAAGCGATCAAAATCCGGTCGATCGGCGACTTCGCCGCCAAAGGCGACGACGAACACGCGCCCATTATGGGCGTGAACATACGGCGCGCTGGCGCGCAGGGCGGTGACAAAGCTGCTGGAGTCCATGGCCTGATTATAGAGGTCCGCGGCCACAATCCTTTAGCGCGTTCTGGGGCGGGCCTATACTTGGCGGATGACAGACACTTTTGAAGACGGACTCGACTATCAGGAACTGGCCTCGCTGCTGCGCCTGGTGAACTACACCGAGGCACCGGCCCATTTTCACGGCGCGCTGTGTGGCACGCTGTGTACTGCGGCTTCGGCCCCGTTTGATGCGACCGCGCTGGTCATGGAAGGCGCGGACAGCGCTGCCTCACTGGACGGTAACTCGCGATCAGCCCTGAAGCAGCTTGGCGCCTCCTGTGCCGCTGATCTGATGTCCACTGATATGGTCTTTGAGCCCCTTCTGCCGACTGAGCCCGTGCCCTTGAAATCGCGGATCGAGGCCCTAGCTGCCTGGTGCGGCGGCTTCCTCTACGGCCTCTCAAGCCGCCAGAAGATCGACATGGGCAAACTTTCCGATGAGGCGAAAGAGACGCTCAAGGATCTGGCTCAGTTCACCAACGCTGGTTTCGACGGCAGCGGTGACCCGGAAGTAGAAGAGGCTGCGTATGTGGAGTTGGTCGAATACGTGCGGGTCGCTGCGCAGCTGATATTTCTAGAATTCCGACCCCGCAGCCCTTCAGTGGATGACCCACCGTCAACGGTGCACTGAACGTGGCGCAACCCAGCGGAAACGATATGAAATTGACGCCAGAGCAGAAAAAAGAATTTGCCCAACGCCGCGCAGACTTCATGCGGCGCATAGGAAAGCACGGTATTGCCGTTGTGCCTGCTGCCCATGAGGCGGTACGTGCGCGTGACACGCACTATCGTTTTCGACAAAGCAGTGACTTTGCTTACTTGAGCGGCTTCCCGGAACCTGAAGCCATCGCCGTCCTGGCGCCGGGGCGTGCTGAAGGCGAGTTCATTCTGTTTGTGCGCCCCAAAGACGTCGAACGGGAAATCTGGGACGGTCGCCGGGCTGGCCCGCAAGGCGCGTGCAAACATTATGGGGCCGATCAGGCCTTCAATCTGGACGAACTGGATACCCGCCTGCCGCAGATCATGGCCGGCCGTGACGCCCTGCACTACACGCTGGGCGAACTGCCGACCCTCGACAGCCGCATCGCGCAGTTACTGCGGCACCTGCGGGAGGTTTCACGCCGTGGCGCCAGCGCGCCAGACACTATCGTCGCTCTGGAACCCTCGCTGCATGAGATGCGCCTGATCAAGCGCCCCGTAGAAATAGAATTTCTGCGCCATGCCTCCCGAGTCTCAGCCAATGCGCACACGCGTGCCATGCGCGCAACACGGCCGGGGAAAAACGAGTGGGAAATCGCCTCCGAGATTCATAGCGAATTCGAGGCCAACAATATGCAGCCCGGCTATGGCTCTATCGTGGGCGGCGGCAAAAATGCCTGCATCCTGCACTATGTAGAGAACAATGCCCGGCTGAAGAATGGCGAACTGCTCCTGATCGACGCCGGCGGCGAGTATCAGGGCTACACGGCGGACATCACCCGTACTTTTCCGGTCAACGGCAAGTTCAGCGCTGAGCAGCAGGCGGTTTATGAAATCGTCCTCGAGGCGCAGAAAGCGGCCATGCGCAAGATGAAGCCCGGCGTCTCCTCCGCCAAGCCGCACGAAGCCGCCACCAAGAAACTTACCGAGGGCATGGTCGAACTCGGGCTGCTCAAAGGCGATCCTGCAGAAATTCTTGCAGAACAAAAATATCGCCACTTCTACATGCACGGCACCGGGCACTGGCTGGGCATGGACGTTCATGACGTGGGGCGTTATCGGGTCGAGAACAAGCCGCGACGCTTCGAACCCGGAATGGTCATGACAGTAGAGCCTGGACTGTACATCGCGCCTGGCAGTAAGGGCGTGAACAAGAAATTCTGGGGCATCGGCATTCGCATCGAGGATGACATTCTCATCACCGGCGATGGCCACGAGGTGCTTACTGACGGCGCCCCGAAAACCGTGCGCGACATCGAGCGGTTGATGGCACAGTGAGCGAAACTGGGGCACCGATTTTTGATCTGGCCATCGTCGGCGGCGGCCTGGTCGGCTGCAGTCTCGCCGTTGCGCTCGGGCGGCAAGGGAAAAAAACGATTCTGATCGAGGCACAGTCCGAATCATCGATTGCCCAATCCTGGGATGAGCGCTGTATCGGCCTCAACGCCGGCTCCAAGCATATTCTGCAAAGTCTGGATCTGTGGAATGGGCTGGCCCCATCCTGCGAGCCGATCGCCTCGACCCACATCTCGGAGCGCGGCCGGTTTGGGGCCGCGCGTTTTTCCGCCGAGCAAGCGGGTCTGCCAGCACTGGGATACAACACCCCCCTGCGCGCCATCAACGAATTGCTGTGGGCGCGGGCCGTCGCCTCGAATATCACGATTCGGCGACCCGCAAAGATAAAGGGCATGGACGTCCTGGCCAACAACGTCAAACTGCAGATTGAAGGAGCAGACTCTGGCTCGATTCACGCCAAGCTGGTGGTGGCTGCTGACGGGGCACATTCTGCTGTGCGCCGAATTCTGGGTTACGCGGCGGCGACGCGCGACTACGGGCAAAGTGCGATCGTCACGGCGGTGCGTCCGCAATACCCACATCAGGGCATCGCCTATGAGCGCTTTCTCAAGTCCGGCCCCATCGCTGTCTTGCCTAAGCCGGATGATGATCAAGGCCACGCCTGTTCACTGGTGTGGACATTGGACACCGATGAGGCCCTGGCCAGGCTGTCGCTCAGCAACAACCATTTCCTGAGCCAGGCGCAAGACGCCTTCGGCGAACGACTGGGGCGATTTCTGGACCTGGGTCGACGGCAGAGCTATCCGCTACATCAGGTCATTAATGAACAAATTGTCGGGCCGCGTACCGTTTTCGTCGGCAACGCGGCACAAAGCCTGCACCCGGTGGCCGCGCAGGGCTTCAATCTGGGCCTTCGCGATGCGGCCACATTGGCGTCCGTGCTCACTGATGTCTCCGACCCGGGTGATGCAGGACTGCTGAGTCGGTATCTATCGCGGCGCGCGCAGGATCGTCAGGCGGTCGCCGACTTCACTGACAAGCTGGTGCGGCTGTTTTCCAATGCGGTGCCAGGATTGCGCACATTGCGTCATCTCGGCCTACTGTTCCTCGAATTTGATTCGCCCGTTCGCCAGCACATCCTGCGACAGAATCTGGGAACGAGAAACTCTTCAGATTTCGTGATGAGGACATGAGCAGCGATTGCGATATTGTCGTTGTCGGCGGCGGCATCGTCGGGCTTGCCGCATTTTCTGCCCTGCGTGCCGGCGGATTCGACGTGCGCCTGATTGAGCGCGCAGAGCTAGGGCCGACGGCGGCCGCGGACGAATGGGATCCTCGCGTCTACGCGATCACTGAAGCTTCGGCGTCCTTGCTCGCCTCTCTCGGCGTCTGGCAAGGTTTCGATAAGCAACGGATCTCGGCAATTTCCGAGATGCAGGTCTGGGATCGGTCCCCTGCCCGCGCACTGCGCTTTTCTGCCGTGGACCGCCAGGCCGAGCAGCTGGGCTGGATCATCGAACATCGTCAGATTGCACAGGGCTTGTTAGACGCTGCGCACCGAGACGAAATCTACTTTTCCCGTGAAGTACGGGGACTCGAACTGGCAGACGATCATGCCGAACTCAAGTTGTCGGATCAGTCGGTCCTGAGAACCCGGCTGGTCATCGGCGCAGAAGGCTCCAATTCCAATATTCGCGAGATGGCCGGCATTGAAGTCTCCTCCGGCAGTTACCACTCGCGGGCGCTGGTCTGCCATGTCGAGACCTCGCGCCAGCATCATGGCGCTGCGCTGCAGCGGTTCCTCACCAGCGGGCCGCTGGCTTTGCTGCCGCTGGCCGATGGTCGACGCTCGCTGGTGTGGTCCACCACCGACGCGCAAGCCACACAGCTTCTTGAATTGGACGACAGACGGTTCTGCGCAGCCTTGGAGGAGTGCTTCCAATCCTCAGCAGGGCAGATTCGCGCAGCGACCAAGCGAATCAGTTTTCCACTCAAAGTCCTGCACGCACAGGACTATGTCGCCGAGCGCTGCGCCCTGATTGGCGACAGCGCGCATGTCATTCATCCGCTCGCCGGCCAGGGGCTGAACCTGGGCCTGGCGGATGTGGCAGAGATGGCCGCGACTTTGATCGCAGCCCGAGATGCCGGACGCGACTGGAGCGCGCTGAGAACGCTCAGAAAGTATGGTCGGGCGCGCCACGCGGAGAACCTTGAGATGCTGGCATTGACCGATGCGCTGAACCGAGCTTTCTCTTTGGACATAAGCACTTGGAAGAATATACTCAGCTTTGGTCTAAATGCTGTTGAGCGCGTGGGGCCGCTTAAAAAACTGTTGACGGCCCGCGCGGCCGGCGCGCACTGAGACGACAAACCCTTTCTGCGCACAAAGCGACCCGGTATAGTTGGCAAACGATATCAATTCGTGTGCGAGAGACCGTCTTCATGACGGCGCCGAAGGCGCAACACCGCTCGTCAATCGCTCAGGCAAAGGGAGCACACGGAAAGTAAGTCGCCTTTTTTGTTTTGTTCGGCTTATATATCGACTCTGGAGAGCGTCTGCATCTGCAGACCACCGATGGGGCAAGGTCGCGAAAGCGCACCTGAACTCTCAGGTCCGGTGAGGTTATGCCGGGAAGACAGGGGAGCGATCGCCGCTACGCATTTATTGGCAGGAATGGGATCGCATGCTGAAACAAACCTCGTTGATTGAAGAACATCGCGCATTGAAGGCTCGTTTGGTGGATTTTGCCGGCTGGGAAATGCCGATCCAGTACGCCTCTCAGGTCGATGAGCACCACGCGGTCCGCAGCCATGCCGGCATGTTTGATGTCGGACATATGCGCGCACTTGATTTGCACGGGACCCGGGGACGCGAATTTCTCAGCCAGCTGGTCGCAAATGATGTGGCCAAGCTCAAGGACGTCGGCAAGGCGCTGTACACCTGCCTGCTACAAGAAGACGGCGGGATTCTCGATGACCTGATCGTTTATTTTCTCAGCGAAGACTGCTTCCGCCTGGTGGTGAATGCGGGGACCGCTGAAAAGGATTTCGACTGGATCAACGCCAAAGCCAAACCATTTGGTGTTGAGGTCCGCTGCCGCGAAGACCTTGGCATCATCGCCGTACAGGGTCCGCAAGCTCGGGCCCTTGCAGAAAAATGTCTGCCTCCCGGTCTCGCGCCGCGGGCAGCGGGACTTAAGCCTTTCAATGCCTGCTGGCAACAGGGCTTGTTCATTGCAAGAACCGGCTACAGCGGTGAGGACGGTTACGAAATGATCGCCCCGCATGCGGCAGTGCTCAGCATGTGGAAAGCCCTTTCCCAGGCCGGGGTAAAGCCCTGCGGCCTCGGCGCTCGCGACACCTTGCGCCTTGAAGCCGGCATGAATCTTTACGGCCAGGACATGGATGAGTCTGTCACTCCGCTGGAGTGCGGCCTGGCCTGGACCGTGTCCATGAAAGACGGACGCGATTTCATTGGTCGTGCGGCGCTGGAAGCCCAAGCAAAAGTACAACATCCGATACAAATTGGCATTTTATTGGAGGGCCGCGGGGTGTTGCGCGCCCACATGCCTGTTCGATTTGCTTCCGGCGCCAGCGGCGAACTGAGCAGCGGCGGTTTCGGCCCTACGCTGAAACGCTCCATCGGCCTTGCCCGGGTGACCGCCACTCTGGAGACCGAATGCGAAGTTGAAATACGCGGAAAGTGGCAGCCTGCGACCGTGATCAAACCGCCATTTGCACGTCATGGCAAATCTCTTCTACCTGCATAAGAAACATCCTTCCCATCGGAGCATTCAATTCATGAGCAATATTCCAAGCGAACTCAAATACGTCACCTCACACGAATGGGTGCGCAGCGAACCCGATGGCAGCGTGACCATTGGAATCACCGATCATGCTCAGGACGCACTCGGGGACCTCGTGTTCGTTGAATCACCCGCCCCGGGAACCGCACTGCAAGCCGGAGCGGCCTGCGCCGTCGTCGAATCCGTCAAGGCCGCCTCGGATGTGTATGCTCCGATTGCAGGCGAAGTGATTGCGCAGAACGACGCGCTGGCCGACGCCCCCGAACTGATCAATAGCGATCCCTATGGCGAGGGCTGGATCTGGAAGATGAAGCCGAGCAAGCCCTCGGATATTGACGGGCTGCTCGACGGCGCTGCCTACGAAAAATCCCTGGCCGATGATGCCTAGCTTCGTAGACCACAGCTGCCCATTGCACTAAAAGAGTTTTCTCATGCCATTTGTCCCCCATACGGAAAGCGATATCAAGACCATGCTGGAGCGCATTGGCGCGCCAGATATCGAAACCCTGTTTGACGAGATTCCTGCTGAGCTTCGGTTCGGAAAGCTCAAGGGCGTCCCAGAGGCGCTGTCCGAAATGGAAATCACGCAGCTGATGTCCGAGCGCGCCGCGCAGGACGCAGGTCTGATCAACTTCTGCGGTGCCGGCGCATACGAGCACCACATACCGGCCGCCGTCTGGGAGATCACCACGCGCGGAGAATTCTATTCTGCCTACACGCCCTACCAGGCCGAGGCGAGCCAGGGCACGCTGCAGTTGCTGTACGAGTATCAGACCATGATGTCTGAGTTGACCGGCATGGAAGTTTCCAATGCCTCGCTCTATGACGGCGCCAGCGCCCTGGCCGAAGCCTTGTTGATGGCAGCACGCGCCAATCGAACGAATAAATCGATGCGAGTGCTGATGCCACAGGCGGTACACCCTTACTACCGTGAAGTTGTTGCAAGTTGCACCTCGGCACAGGGAATGGTGTGCGAAACCATCCCGGTCGATCGGCACACGGGCCGAACCGATCTGGCTGCTCTGAAAAAAATGCAGGGAGAAGCGCCCACCGCTGTTGTCATTGCGCAACCCAATTTCTTCGGGACATTCGAAGAAGTCGACGCAATAACCGACTGGGCCCATGAGCAAAAGGCACTGGTTGTTGCCGTGGTCAATCCGGTATCACTGGCCTTGCTCCGCCCCCCAGGTCAATGGGGCCAGGAAGGCGCCGACATCGTGTGCGGCGAAGGCCAGCCATTGGGCGCGCCCTTGGCCAGCGGCGGCCCCTACTTTGGCTTCCTGACAACGCGTCAGGCCCTTGTCCGCCAGGTTCCCGGCCGCATCGTCGGCCGCACCATTGACGCCGATGGCAAGCCGGGCTTCGCGCTGACGCTACAGGCGCGCGAGCAACACATTCGTCGAGCCAAAGCAACCTCGAATATCTGCACAAATCAGGGGTTACTGGTTACCGCCGCAACCATTCATCTGTCTCTGATCGGCCCCCAGGGTCTTGCCAAAGTTGCCTCTGCATGCATGTCCAAAACACGCGAACTCGTCGACGCACTGTGTAACATTGACGGCGTAGAAAGATTATTCAGCGGCGCTGGATTTCACGAATGCGCTCTGCGCATGCCTGTGGGGACGCAAGCCATCCTCACCGCACTAGCCGACGAGGGCATATTCGGCGGATTTGATCTGGGTCGGCATTATCCAGAATTTGGCAATGCCCTGCTAGTCTGCGCAACCGAGACTCGCAGCTCCGCAGACATACAAAAGTATCACCGTACACTCTCCCGCATTCTCGCGGGCTAATCCTCATCAGAACATCAACATGGAAAGGAGATTCAAATGGCAACAGTGACACTGCAAGGCAATCCGTTTCAGACCAATGGCGAACTTCCTGCTGTTGGCTCAGAAGCCCCTGGCTTTCGCCTGGTGGCAGCAGACTTGAAGGACATGACACCGCACGACTACGCCGGTAAAACAAAGGTGCTGAATATTTTTCCTTCAGTTGATACGCCCACTTGCGCCACCAGCGTGCGCAAATTCAACCAGAAGGCGGCAAATATGAAAGACGTGGTAGTCCTGTGCATTTCTGCAGACCTGCCTTTTGCACAGAGTCGCTTTTGCGGCGCCGAGAAACTCGATAACGTGCAGACACTGTCACTTATGCGCGGCGCTCAGTTCGCCAAGGACTACGGTGTCCTGCTCGAAAACGGCCCCCTAGCCGGCCTGACAGCGCGCGCGGTTGTTGTACTCGATCCGGACAATAAGGTGACTCACACCGAGTTGGTCAGCGAAATCGCCGACGAGCCGGATTACGAAGCCGCATTAAAAGCAATCGGCTGAGCCACCGATCAATATGGCACGTCCGGGATTTCCCGGGCGTGACCAATTTCCCGAACATTTATAGCAGCGAACATGGAACTCATTTTCGAACGCTCTTCACCCGGCCGGGGTGCGCCTGCACAACATCCGCGATGCGATCTGGATTACAGCGGCGTCCCGGACGAACTGCGTCGTCAAACAGCGCCCAGCTTGCCGGAAGTGTCCGAAATGCAGGCTGTACGGCACTACACGCGGCTCTCCTCCCTGAATTTCAGCATCGATACGCATTTTTATCCGCTGGGTTCCTGCACCATGAAGTACAACCCGCGCGCCTGTAACAAGCTGGCCATGCTCCCGCAATTCCTGGGCCGGCATCCCCTCGCACCTGAGCCGCATTCGCAGGGATTCCTGTCCTGCATGTATGAGTTGCAGGAGATGCTGCGTGAAGTAACCGGAATGGCCGCAGTGTCGCTGACGCCGATGGCTGGCGCACAGGGCGAGTTTGCCGGTGTCGCCATGATACGCGCCTATCACCGTGCACGCGGCGACCAGGGACGTAAGGAAATTCTGGTTCCGGATGCCGCACATGGAACCAACCCCGCGACAGCCACCATGTGCGGATACGTCGCACGCGAGATTCCTACCAACGCTGAGGGCGACGTCGATCTGGAAAAGCTGCGTGAAGCAGTTGGCCCGCAGACCGCGGGAATCATGCTGACCAATCCGAGCACGCTCGGCGTCTTCGAACGCAAAATCAAGGAAATATCCAGCGTCGTGCACAAGGCCGGCGGCCTGCTCTACTACGATGGCGCAAACCTGAATGCGATCTTAGGCAAGGTCCGGCCAGGCGATATGGGTTTTGACGTCATCCACATGAACCTGCACAAGACTTTCTCTACCCCGCATGGCGGCGGTGGTCCGGGCGCGGGCGCAGTGGGCGTCTCCGAGCGCTTGAAACCCTTCATGCCGATTCCCGTGGTCGGCAAGGACGAAGCTAAAGGCTACCGCTGGCTGAATGAGGATGATCTGCCGCAGTCCATTGGCCGCCTATCTGCCTTCATGGGCAATGCCGGCGTCCTGATGCGTGCCTATATCTACGCACGGCTGCTCGGTCGCGAGGGCATGCACCGGGTCGCCGAATTCGCCACATTAAATGCCAACTACCTCATGGTCCGGCTGCAGAAGAAAGGCTTTGATCTAGCCTTCCCGACGCGGCGCGCCAGTCACGAATTCATCATCACCCTGAAGAAACAGAAGCAGGAATTGAATCTGACGGCGACCGATCTGGCCAAGCGTCTACTCGATTATGGCGTACACGCGCCAACGGTTTACTTTCCCCTTCTGGTGCCAGAGTGCCTGCTGATAGAGCCGACCGAGACCGAGGACCTGCAGACCCTCGACGCCTTTGTTGACGCCATGGCTTCCATCTGGGAGGAAGCCAGGCAGGACATCGACAAAATCAAGGGCGCGCCCTGGACCCAGCCAGTGCGTCGTCTGGACGACGTCAGAGCCGCCCGTCAACTGGACCTGCGTTGGCATCCACCAGTCGCCTGACCCCACAATAAACTCGAGAAATTCATGTCTGCACTGATCTGCGGTTCCTTTGCCTATGACACCATTATGGTGTTTCCCGGTTATTTCAAGAATGAAATTCTGCCGGACAAGGTCCACATTCTGAACGTGTCATTTCTGGTGCCGGAGTTGCGTCGCGAATTTGGCGGCTGCGCTGGCAACATCGCCTACAACCTGCATCTGCTTGGCGGCGAAGCAAAGCCGATGGGGACCGTCGGCAAGGACTTTGACGCCTATGCAGACTGGATGAAAAAGACGGGTGTTCCAACAGACGGCATCAAGGTGATCGATTCTGCCTACACCGCGCAGGCCTACATCACCACAGATCTGGATGACAATCAGATTACTGCTTTCCACCCAGGGGCCATGAGCTTCTCACATGAGCAGAAGCTGGCGACCAAAGGCGTCAAAATCGGGACGATATCCCCGGATGGCCGCGACGGGATGCTTCAGCACGCGGCTCAATTCGCCGACGCAGGCATCCCTTTCATATTTGATCCCGGCCAAGGCTTGCCGATGTTCAGCGGGGACGAACTCAAGGAGTTCATCGACAAGGCGACCTATATCGCTGTGAATGACTACGAGGGAGAAATGCTGTCGGAAAGGACCGGGCTATCGCTCAAGAAAATCGCGGAGCGCGTGGATACATTGATCGTCACCCGTGGCGGCAAGGGCTCGCATGTATTCAATAAGGGCCAGGTGATCGAAATTCCCTGTGCAAAAGCCGAGTCACTGGCTGATCCTACCGGCTGCGGAGATGCCTATCGGGCCGGACTCCTGTTCGGCCTACTCAATGATATGGACTGGGAGACTACGGGCCGAATTGCCAGCCTGATCGGTGCGATCAAGATGGAACGTCTGGGCCCACAGAATCACAAGTTCACCATGGAAGCTTTCAAGGCTCGCTTCAAGGACGAATTCAGGCGAGAAATGTAGAAAGCAGGGGCAGCGTCAAACGCGCAAGATCTGAACACTGAGCAAGAGTTACACTGCCCGCCATGGAACTCCCGGTCATACAGCGCATTGGTACTGCGATTCGCACGCAAAGGGTCGCACGCGAATACGGCATGGAGCCGCTGGCCAAGATACTGGCCGCTTACCTGCCTGAGGAGCATATTGCCGCGGTGCGCCGCGCTTATGAATTCGGGGCCAGAGAGCACAAAGGGCAAAGCCGGGCTACTGGCGAGCCGTATATCTTTCACCCGATGGCGGTCGCACGAATCCTCGCTGAAATGCGCATGGATTCGACGACGCTTATTGCGGCGATTCTGCATGATGTTATTGAAGATACTGGTGTCTCCAAGCGCGAAGTGGCGGACCGGTTTGGAAACGACGTTGCCGAACTGGTAGACGGCGTTTCAAAGATTGGAAAAATTGAGGGCATGACGCGCGCGCAGCGTCAGGCCGAAAGTTTCCGCAAGCTGCTGCTGGCCATGACGCAGGATCTGCGCGTCATTCTCATCAAGCTGGCAGATCGTTTGCACAATATGCGCACACTGGACTCCATGAGTGCAGAGCAGAAAAAACGTATCGCTCGCGAGACGCTGGATATCTACGCACCGATTGCGCAAAGACTCGGCATTCACTCGATACGGGTCGAGCTGGAGGATCTCGCCTTCAGCAATTTGTATCCGAAACGATTCAATGCACTGGCCACCAGCATCGCCAAACAAATGGGCGATGCGAAGAAGCTGATCAAGCAGGTCGAACAGACGCTGTCCCGACATCTACGAGAAGAGGGCATTGGTGCAACAGTCATCGGACGCGACAAGAATGTGTATAGCGTCTATCAAAAGATGCGCCGCAAGAAACTGCGCCTACTAAACGTCATGGACTTGCTGGGATTTCGAATCATCGTCTCCAAGGTAGACGACTGCTACCGAACGCTTGGCGTCGTGCACCATGCTTACAAGCCGATTCCCAATAATTTTGACGATTACATAGCCAACGCCAAAGGCAATGGTTACCAGTCTCTGCACACGACCTGTGTGGTACCCGGCGGCAACAAGATTGAAGTTCAGATTCGCACACGCGAAATGCATCATGTTGCAGAAGCAGGCATCGCCGCGCATTGGCAATACAAGCTCGGCGCCAGTGACGCTCAGATTGGACCACAGGGGCGCGCGCGCGAGTGGTTAAAAACAGTTTTTGACGAATACGGCGACGACGGATCAATTGAATTCATCGAGGGCGTCAAAGTTGATCTGTTCCCAGACGAGGTATATGTCTTTTCGCCGAAGGGAGATATCCGCCGACTGCCGAAAGGTGCAACACCCGTCGACTTCGCCTATTCGGTCCATTCGGAACTCGGAGATCGCTGCGTCGCCGCACGTATTGATGGCAGCCTCGAACCCTTAAACTCGCAGATTCGCTCGGGCCAATCCATAGAGGTCATCACAGCGCGACACGCCCGCCCGAATGCGGCCTGGCTCCATTTCGTCAAGACGGCCAAGGCGCGAAGCCATATTCGAACCTTCCTTCGCAATCAGCGCGAGGACGAGGCTATCCGACTGGGTCGGCGCTTACTGGAAATTTCCCTGCGCGATCTGAAACTACCAACCTCCGCCCTGCGTAACGAGCAGGCCGAGCAAGTACTCTCCAGTTTCAATTTCAGCGATATCGAAGAATTATATGCTGCCATTGGCACCGGTGAACGGCTGGCGCCCTTGGTGGCGCGACGATTCTTGCCCGACAATGAAGCAAGCGAGACGCAAAGCGGCGAGAGCCACGCGCTCGCCATCGAGGGCACTGAGGGACTGATTCTTGATTACGGCCGATGTTGCAGACCGATCCCCGGCGATGAGATTCGCGGCAATGTGAGCGTTGGCCGAGGGATTGTCGTTCACAGAATTGATTGCCGTGATGCACGTGCGCAGCCACAAGACTGGGTGCCCCTAGTCTGGTCCCCCAATATCGAAGGTGACTATCAGTGCGAAATCATCATGCGCTCGATCAACAAACGCGGCTTGCTTGCCCGGACCACCTCGGAAATCGCCGACGCGGAATCCAGCATCGAGAACGTACAGATGGCAGACCGCGCCGGCAGTGAAGCGGTCCAGACCAAGCTCACAATCACGGTCAAAAGCAGAGTTCATCTTGCGCGAGTGCTCAGGCGGCTGCGCAGAATTGATGGCGTAGAGCGCGTGTCGCGCGCCTGATGCGCGCGAACCGGATTCCGCCTGCGCCCGGCAGCGAGAACGATCAGCCATCTTTCTCGGTGGCGAAAAAATTATTGCCTTATCTGCGTGAGTTTCCCGGGCGCGTTTTTGTCGCTGCTATTTGTCTACTATTGGCCAAACTGAGTGCTGTGGCCATGCCGCTGGTACTCAAGCACATCGTCGATAGTCTCGACAGCGGTCAGAATGCCTTATTGCTAGTGCCCCTGTCGCTACTGCTGTTTTATGGTTTCCTGCGCTTCGGCAATGTGCTGCTCGGCGAAATTCGCGACCTCGTCTTTGGCCGAGTCACAGAACGCGCCATTCGCCGCGCCTCGCTCGACGTATTCCAGCATCTGCACAGACTGGATATGGAGTTTCATTTGGCGCGGCGCACAGGCGGCGTTGCACGCGACATCGAAAGAGGCGTGTCCGGCATCAGTTTTCTGCTACGTTTCATGCTATTCAATATCGTTCCGACCTTGCTTGAACTGGTCATGGTCGCAGCCATCCTGCTGGTCAGTTATGGCCCCAGCTTTGCGCTGATCACCGCCCTTTCTGTTGGCGGCTACATCGTGTTCTCGGTCATGGTGACCGAGTGGCGCACTAAATTCGTGAGCGAGGCCAACCGCCTTAATTCAAGAGCTTCGCAGCGCTCGATCGATTCACTGTTGAACCACGAGACCGTAAAATTATTCAGCGCCGAAAATAGGGAATCTGAGGAGTACGACCACCACCTGGCTGAGTGGGAAGTCGCGGCACAGCGGAATCGCATTACGTTAGCAGGCTTGAACCTTGGGCAGGCCAGTATCGTCGCCGGCGGCATGACCTGGATGATGATCCTCGCTGCAAAAGGTGTGACCGCCCAGACCATGTCCATTGGCGACTTCGTGGCCATCAACGCCTATATGCTGCAGCTGTTCCTGCCACTGAATTTCCTGGGCTTTGTTTATCGGGAAATTCGGCGCGCCCTGATCGACATGCAGCGAATGTTTGACCTTCTCAAGGTCACACCCAAGGTGACTGATCCCCCCGGGGCACCGGCACTGCAACTCAAGAAAGCCGGCATCCGCTTCGAAGACGTGAGTTTTGGATACCAGCCAGACCGTCTCATTCTGGATCGGGTCAGCTTCGAAATTCCCAGTGGGAAAAAACTGGCGGTGGTGGGCCCCAGTGGGGCGGGGAAATCGACCATCGCCCGCCTGTTGTTTCGCTTCTATGAGCCCGATAGCGGCAGGATTACCATCGACGGGACCGATATCCGCGAAGTATCTCAGGCGAGCTTGCGCGAGCACATCGGTGTCGTTCCGCAAGATACTGTGCTGTTCAATGACTCCCTGGCCTATAACCTGGCTTATGGGAATCCGGACGCGACGGCTGAGCAGCTGCAAAGGGCCGTCCAAATGGCCCATCTGGACAGTTTCATCCGTCTGCTACCCGCTGGGCTTGAAACTCAGGTCGGGGAACGCGGGCTAAAATTATCCGGAGGAGAGAAACAGAGGGTCGCTATCGCCCGGGCGCTGCTCAGACAACCGCCGATTCTCTTGTTTGATGAAGCCACCTCCTCTCTGGATTCGCGCTCCGAGCAAGCTATTCTAGCCGCGCTGCGCGAGGCTGCCGAGGATCGCACGACGCTAGTGATCGCCCATCGCCTGTCGACGATTACAGACGCGGATGAGATTGTGGTTCTGGATCACGGTCGAATCGTCGAACGGGGCAGTCATGCACAGCTCCTGATCCATAATGAAACCTATGCTGGCCTGTGGAATCTTCAGCTCAGAGAACATGCCTGAATCTGCCCCCCTGTTCATACGACTGGGCAGTCAGGCTTGGCACGCCCGAGCAAGCCGAGAGCGCAGTATCGACACACGTTTGCGCGCGCAAACCATGGCTCGCCAAAATACAGACCTGCAGTGGCGCTACCGCCCTTTTTCTGCACCCTCAATTGATCTAAGGTTCAAGGCGATAGGTCCAGGCCATTTTTGCGCCTGGCCGGAACTTTAGAACGCAGCTCCATGAGTATTCGCCGCAATCTGGCCAGGCGTCTGGTCACTGAAGAAGTGGAACAGATGGTCGCGCGCGTGCCAAAGCACGTGGGAAGCTTTGGCTACGATGCCTGGGGCTACGACGAATCCCGCGTCAAACTGGGAGCCGGCCTGAGCAAGCACCTCTATGAACGGTATTTTCGGGTTCGAGCGCACGGGCTGGAAAACATTCCTGCACAAGGCCGAGTGCTGATCATTGGCAATCACAGTGGCCAGCTACCGATGGACGGCATTCTGGTCGGCTATGCCCTGCTCAGCAATCCACATGCGCCACGTGCGGCAAGAGTCATGTTCGAGCGCTTCTTACCGACAGTGCCCTATCTCGGCAATCTCCTGAACAATCTGGGTGGCGTTATTGGCGACCCTCTCAACTGCGCTCGCATGCTTCAGGCAGAGGAAGCCATCATCGTTTTTCCGGAAGGCGTTCGTGGCTCAGGCAAGCCCTACAGCAAGCGCTACCAGCTGCAACGTTTCGGTAATGGCTTCGTGCACCTGGCCATGGCACACGCAACGCCGATCATTCCGGTGGGAATTGTCGGCTGCGAGGAAACGATGCCTTCATTGGGCAATATCAAGCCGCTAGCCAAGCTTCTGGGGATTCCCTACGCACCGCTGGTACCATCCCTAATACCTTTACCGGCGCGCGTCTCGCTACACTTTGGCAAGCCGATTCGAATTTCTGCAGAGGCCTGTACAGAACAGGGTGTCACCGAGCGGGTCGATCAGGTCAGGAATGCCATCAGCGATTTGATCGATGAGGGGCTAACCCAGCGCGAATCCAAGTACTTCTGATGACCACAAGCATGGCTAACAAGAAAAATCTGGATCAGCGAAAAACGGTATTAGTCACCGGCGCAGCCGGGGCTCTGGCTCGACACGTCATGGCTCGATTGCACGGACCCTATCGGGTCATTGCTGTCGACTTCCGTCGCCAGGTAGAAACCGACGCCGGCATCCCGTCTTACCGGGTGGAAATACACAAACGCGGCTTTGAAGATATTTTCCGCGATCACAGGGTCGACGCCATCTTTCATATTGGCCGTATATTTCCACACGAGTCGGACCGCGCACGCCGCTATAACTCCAATGTCATGGGCACGCGAAAACTGCTGGACCTGGCACGCAAGTACAAGGTCAATCAGGTCTTGATTCATTCAACCCACTTGGTTTACGGCGCCTCTCCCTACAACCCAGCACTATTGGACGAAGAATCACCCCTCAAAGCCAGTGGCGTGACGCAGGACCTGATCGACTCAGTTGAGGTGGAGTCGCTGGCCAATATCCATCTGTGGAAATACCCGGAGTTGAATATCACGATACTGCGTCCCTGCAATCTGCTAGGTCCGGGTGTGCGCAACACTTTGTCGCTGCTGCTGTCGCGACCCCTGGTCCCGGTACTGATCGGGTTTTCCCCGATCATGCAATTCATGCATGTGGACGATATGGCCGATGCCATGATGCAGGCATTCGAGCAAAACAAGCCGGGAATCTATAACGTCGCCCCGGATGACTACATTCCCTATCAGGAAGCCGTACGGGCCTGTGGCTGCAGCCCCTTGCCGATCCCCTCAGTCCCCGCCATCCTGCCGCGCATATGGAGTTCGCTACTGAACTGGAATGCATTCTTTCCCGCCTACTTGCTTAATTATTTCAAGTACCCGGTAGTTATTGACGGTCGCCTGTTCCGCGACACCTTCAACTGGAAGCCGCGCCGCTCACTGAACGATATTTTTGCCTACTATCGCAAGCAGAAGCAGATTTCGGGATAGTCAATTTTTTGCCTCATAGGCAGGGCCTTATCAGTCCAATAGGACAAATTCATTTCCAGTCCAGTCCCTGCCTGGATAATGTGTAGACCTGATTCCAAAGGAGAGCAGCAAATGGCGAGAAAGGCCAAAGACAAGGGCGCAAAAATTGAAATCGGCATCAGCGCCAACGCACGCAAGGGCATAGCCGATGACCTGTCGCATCTGTTAGCTGACGAATACACCCTGTACCTGAAGACGCACAATTTTCATTGGAACG
The DNA here is from genome assembly GCA_041635265.1 of Panacagrimonas sp. Lineage (GTDB taxonomy): Bacteria > Pseudomonadota > Gammaproteobacteria > Nevskiales > Nevskiaceae > Panacagrimonas. The sequence goes on along the minus strand of JBFJJV010000011.1, from coordinate 14,157 downwards.
TCACTGGGCCCATGTTTAACACCCTCCATCTGATGTTTGAGCAGCACTATCAAGAGTCCGCGCTCGCAGTAGACCAGATTGCAGAACGTATTCGCGCACTTGGATATCCAGCACCGGGCACCTACAAGCAGTACGCTGCGCTATCCTCTATCAAGGAAACCGAAGGTGTGCCTGAGGCCATGGAAATGGTTCGTCTCCTGGTCAAGGCACACGAAGCCTGCGCAAAAACTGCGCGCGTGGCGTTTCCGAAAGTCGAAAGTGCCAGTGACGAACCCACCGCCGACCTGCTGACACAAAGAATGCAGGTTCACGAGAAGACTGCATGGATGCTGCGCTCACTGCTGGAGTAGGAAAAACCATGACACCGGCAGACGGTGCGCCGCTTCTCGCGGTGCGCCGTTTGCGTGTGCATTACAGCAAGGGCACTTCCCTGCCCTGGCACAAGCCGATCGTGGTCAAGGCGGTCGATGACGTGGGATTCAATCTAGCCCGCGGCGAGACCCTGGGCATCGTCGGCGAATCTGGATGCGGGAAATCAACCCTCGCTCGCGCTCTGGCGGGTTTGCAGACCATCACCTCCGGCGGCGTCAGTTACGCCAATCAGAACATCAGCAAACTGAGCGAGAAAGCATGGCGCCCGCTACGTCGTGATATTCAGATGGTGTTCCAGGATCCGCTGGCTTCGCTCGATCCGCGCATGTCCATCGGTGCCTGCATCGCTGAACCGCTTGAATCGCTCTGCCCCGAACTCGGCCGGAGGGAACGCGAACAAAGCGTTCGAGAAATGCTCGAAAAAGTAGGCCTCTCGGCCGCTCTATACAACCGCTATCCACACGAATTTTCCGGCGGCCAATGTCAACGCGTGGGCATCGCCCGCGCCTTGATCGTCAAGCCGAAGATTCTCATCTGTGATGAGCCAGTATCGGCGCTTGATGTTTCCGTGCAAGCACAGATCATCAATCTGCTCGCCGATCTGCAAAAGGAATACGGTCTGTCGATGATTTTCATCGCACATGATCTGGCTGTTGTACGCCACATCAGCCAGCGCGTATTGGTGATGTATCTGGGCAAGGTCATGGAACAGGCGCCCCGTGAGACCCTTTTTGCGAACCCGATGCATCCCTACACCCGCGCCCTGCTCGCCGCCATCCCCGGCGTCAATGGCGACCGCGGCGAACCCTTGCAGGGAGAAATCCCCAGCCCGTCCAATCCGCCCACCGGCTGTGTATTCGTGACGCGCTGTCCGATCGCGGACAACCTGTGCGGTGCTCAGGCACCGGCGCTGACGCGCAGTGCCTACGGCGGCTACTCAGCCTGTCACTTCACGATTCAGGGCAGTGTCTGAAGCATGAGATCAGCCGCAACGCGGCTTGGGCCGCTGACTCAGGGCTTTCGTATACAACTCCAGAGCCGCCGGCATGCGCGCGTTAAGATCACTGATCCGCGTCGAATCTGAAGGGTGAGTCGACATGATTTCTGGTGGTTTGGCGCCCCCTTGCTGTGCCATGTTCTGCCACAGCTGGACCGAGGCGCGCGGATCGAAACCCGCGCGAGCCATCAGATCCAGGCCGAGCAAATCGCCTTCCGATTCATGACTGCGTGAGTAGGGCAACAGGAACAAGGCATTGACACCCAGTCCATAAAGTTGCCCGACGCCGTAAACAGATGCTATGGCACCCCCGACCTGCGCCGGAATATTGGCAGAAGCGCGTTCGGCTGAATGACGCGCAAGAACGTGTGCAACTTCGTGCCCGATAACCGAGGCGAGTTGGTCTTGGGTATTGGCTACTTTCAACAAACCGGTAAAGACACCAATCTTGCCACCGGGCAAAGCGAAAGCGTTGACATCATCACTGGCAAATACCTGCACCTCCCATGCAGACGGAACAGCCAATTCGGCCTGGCCCGGCAGGTTCTGGATCTGCGCGGTAACGTGATTGGAAACACACTGCACATACTGAACCTGACTGCGATTGCTCGCCGCCGGGAGCTCCTTCTTCATCTGCTGGAACGACGCCACACCCTGCGCATCAATTGACTCGTCAGAAACCAGGATGAACTGCTTGCGCCCCAGTGGAGATGTGGCGCAGGCCGTAACGGCGATGCATGTCGCGACAAGAAGAAGGCGATACATAAAATTGTGTCCGAAAGAAATTTGTTCAGTCCGCAGCATGAATATTACCCATGAATGGGGGGGCGGCGCTTGAACCCTTCATGAACAGCGAGGTTTTCTCGCCTCAGCGCCTCATTGGCCTGTCGCGGCGAGACGTATTGGCATCAGCCCCTTCATTTGCGACTATGACGCATGACGCGATCACAGAACTTCGGAAGGATGGCGCTACTGCTGGCAGCCGCCATGTTCGGCACTTCTGCTTTGGCCGAGCCGACGCTTAAACCGGCGCCACAACTCGACCCCGGACAGACCGCCCAGGCGATGCTGGATGCACTCAAGAAAAATTCGACCGAGGGCATTGCGGAACTGTATTCCTTCTCTTCACCCAAGAATCGTGAGATTACCGGGCCACTGGCGCGCTTCGAGCGGATGATCCAGGAAGGCTTTCCCGACATGCTTGGGCACCGGGAAGCCACCGTGGCACCAGCGCTGATCGACCAGAATCGCGCCATGATTCCGGTCGAGATTCTGTCCACGCAGGGTGAAATCAGCCACTACATCATTTTGCTGTCGAAACAGACAGTGCCTGAATGTGAAGGCTGCTGGATGGCAGATGCCGTATTCAGCCCGGAAGCCTTGCAAGGGCTGCCTTCAGACACCGCGCCGGAATCTGATCAGGGCGAGGATCCTGCCTGAGTCCCGAAGCAGCCGCCCAACGCTTTACCCTGGCTAGCGTCCGCCGAGTTCGAGAATCAAGTCGTCGCCCTTCTTCTGGAAGTCCAGATGACGTAAAAAACTCATGCCCAGCAATATGTCAGTGTCAGCGCCCGCAGGAATGATCGCGCCGTCGATGTCACGCAATGTGATCCCTCCCAGGGAGATTTCCTTGATGTGCGTGGTATGCGCCAAGGCCGGCCCGGCTGCTGTCATAGCTTGGATGGGGACGCCACGCGGCAGTCCAAGAGAAACCGCCAAGCCGGCTGGAACGGCGACGCTGTCTGCACCCGTATCGACCAGAAAACGAACTTTCCGTCCATTGATCAGCCCAGGACTCACGTACTGGCCGTTGCGATTTCGCCTGAGCACGACGCGCGTTGGCCCTTCGACGCCAAGATTGATCGATGCGTTCGGATTGTGGCGACGTTCTATCACGCGGTCGAATGCAAGAGTCATCAGGGCCATGATGAGTCCAAACACCGCCAGCAGTGGAAACATGGAACGCATTAGTCGGTACGCCCCATCAGGCAAAGCGCCAGCGCTGTCCTTCCTTCGAATCCTCCACCAGCACACCCCGCGACTTGAGTAGATCCCGAACGCGATCGGACTCGGCGAAATCCTTGTTTTTGCGGGCAGCCTGCCTTTGGGCCAGCAAAGCCCGGATTTCTTCTTCGGACATCTGATCGCTGCCTGGCGGGGTCCATCCAAACCAGTCTTCCGGAGCTTGCTGCAATAAGCCGAGCAAAGCGCCGCTTTTCAGCAAGCGCGCCTTGATGCGCCCACGTTCGGCCTCATCGCCCGTGCTGCGATGGGCTTCATGGGCCAATTCGAACAGATGCGCCAAGGCGCCCGGTGTATTGAGATCGTCCAGCAATGAATCCATGAAGGGCGCGTGCACCGGCTCTTGCACATCGGCCTCTACATCAGCGAGTGCGCGTAAGGCACCGTACAGACGATCCAGCTTCTTGCGCGCCTCACCCAGACCTTCATCGGTCCAGTCCAGTGGCTGACGATAGTGTGCAGTCATCAGCAACAGGCGAATCGCCTCACCCGGTACTTGCTGCAGAAGCTCGCGGACCAGCAACACATTGCCCAGTGATTTGGACATCTTGGTGCTGTCTACATTGAGGAAACCATTGTGCAGCCAATAGCGCGAAAACGGCTTGCCACCGTGCGCGCAGACGGATTGCGCGATTTCGTTCTCATGATGCGGAAAAATCAGATCGTGGCCACCACCGTGAATATCAATGGTGTCACCGAGGATGGTTTCGGCCATGGCCGAGCATTCGATATGCCAGCCGGGTCGGCCGCGACCCCAGGGCGAATCCCAGCCGGGCTGATCGTCGCCCGACGGTTTCCACAAAACGAAATCACCGGCATCTTTCTTGTAGGGCGCTACTTCCACTCTCGCCCCTGCCATCAAGGACTGCGCATCGCGCTTGGACAGCTTCCCGTAATCCGCGAAACTGGCCGTATGAAACAGCACATGGCCCTCAGCCTCATAGGCGTGCTTTGATGCTAGCAATCGCTCGATCATGCTGATGATTTGCGGCACGTGCTCTGTCACGAGCGGCTCGTGATCAGGCGGGTCGACACCTAGCCCGGCGAGGTCCTCGTGGTAAGCCTGAGCAAAGCGCTGAGAAATGACCTCGATCCCAACACCCTCGGCGGCGGCGGCCTTGCCGATCTTGTCATCGATATCGGTAATATTTCGCGCGTAAATGACCTTGTCGAACTGAGACCGAAGCACTTTTGCGAGAACGTCAAAGACCACCGCAGGCCGCGCATTGCCGATATGGGCGAAGCTGTAAACCGTAGGGCCGCAGACGTACATGGTGACGCAGGAAGGATCCTGAGGAAGGAAAGCTTCCTTGCGACCAGTGAGCGTATTGTGAAGCTGCATTTGTCTTGAAAGATTGATCAGAGAACAGGCGAAGGATACCGGCCGCGATCGACCGCGTCCCCTCAGCCTGGCATCGCCGGTCGGAAAAATTCGTAAATTGCGGATGGATCAGCTCATAAAGCCTGTAAATCATGCAGCTCTCGAACTGCGACGGCGAGACCGGCATAGTCCGCCGAAACGGCGCTTTGAAGGTCGGACAGCCGCGTCAAGCTCAGCTTCAAGCGCTGTGCGCGCGGCGCACGCCAGGCTTCCAGCCGGTACTCAGGTGGCTTGTCCGAACAAGCCAGAACCCGGGCGCAGATCAGCCGATGGAGCCGATAGGCATCCTCGCGCAGTCGCGACCGAGCCAATGCCTGCCAAACATCATTCGGCTTCAGCCGAATGATGGCGGACAGCATCCACGGCAAGTGCAGAAACTCGCCCACCGCAAAATAGACCGGAAGGGTCTTTTCGAGCGACAGTTCTGCCTCTCGGGCAAGGTCGGCTATATCGAGCACGCTTCCCAGCGCCCGCGACTGCGTGATCATCTTGGCCACGCCCTCCGGCACCGCACCAGTCAGCAACTGCTGATAGTGGTTGTCGTAGTCCTCTCGATAGGCGCCCGGCAAAACCTCGGGCAGCTTCTCCGTCATATTGGCTACCGCATCCTGATAGCGCAGTCGCAGATCATTGATGCTCATGGTTTCCAGAGCACGGTTGGAAATAATGACCGTCATCACATGCCGCAACAGGGCGCAGACCTGCTGCATCAAACGATATTGCTGGGCACTTGGAATACGATGATCGAGAGCCTCTATCGCCTCCCAGTAAGCGCTGCCATCGAACAACATCTCCGCTGCCTTATAGGCCTGGATGATCAGGCTCAGTGGCACGCCATGATCTTCGGCTAGCCGCCGGGCCGCACTGGGGCCCATGCGGTTGACCACCGAATTGGCGCATATGGTTGAAATGATTTCACGGCGCAGGCCATGATTTTCCAGCGCTGCTCGAAACCGTTTGACGAGGGCTTTCGGGAAGTAGGCGAGCAGATCGTCGGTAAAAAACGCGTCGTCCACCACCTCGGAATCCAGCGCCGCTTCAAACAGGGCGATCTTGCTGTAGGCAACGAGCACCGCAATTTCTGGCCGCTGAAGACCGAGACCCTGGCTGCGCCGATCCTGAATCTGCTCGTCGTCAGGCAATCCTTCCAGAGCGCGATCCAGTCGCCCTTCCCGCTCGAAACTCCGAATCAGGGCTGCGTGCTCATCGAGCCTCAGTGCCGCTTCGGACTCCACCAGACTGATACAGCCCGATTGAATCTGGTTGTCACTAAGCACCGCCTCGATCAGCTCATCGCTCATGGATTCGAGCAACTGGTTGCGATCGTCGATCTGCAGGCTGCCATCGCGCAAAAGAAGATTCAAAGGAATCTTGATATTGACTTCTCGATCGGAAGAGTGGACTCCGCCCGAATTATCAATCGCATCCGTATTGATACGCCCGCCCTCACCACCCGCCCCATGCAAGGCGAATTCAATGCGCCCGGCCTGAGTCAGCCCGAGATTGCCGCCCTCACCAATGACTCGCGCGCGTACATCGCGGCCATTCACACGAACCGCGTCATTCGCCCGGTCGCGGACCTGTTCCTGCGACTGCGATGCCGCCTTGACGTAAGTACCGACGCCGCCGTTCCAAAGCAGGTCTACCGGCGCCTTGAGCACGATCTGAATCAATTCGTTCGGCGGCACCTCCTCCTTGTCTGTTCCCAGCGCCATTCTGGCCTGCTCTGACAATTTGATGCTTTTACTTTTTCTGGAATAGACCCCTCCGCCCTTGGAAATCAAGTCGGGCTTGTAATCCTCCCAGGAAGATCGACCCAGACCAAAAAGTCGCTTGCGTTCCTCGTAGCTGCCTGCGTCTCCGGGCTCAGGGTCGATGAATATGTGACGATGATCAAAGGCGGCTAGCAGATGAATATGCTTCGACAGCAACATGCCGTTGCCGAACACATCACCCGACATATCGCCGATGCCGACCACGGTGAAAGGCTCAGACTGAATATCCTTGCCCAGTTCACGAAAGTGTCGCTTGACGCTCTCCCAGCCGCCGCGCGCGGTAATCCCCATCTTTTTGTGGTCATAGCCGGCCGAGCCACCCGAGGCAAAGGCATCGCCGAGCCAGAAGCCATAGTCTTGAGCGATATCGTTGGCAATATCGGAAAACGTGGCGGTACCCTTGTCAGCGGCTACCACCAGATAAGGATCATCCTCATCGTGACGCACGACCTGCTTGGGCGGCACGATCAGGTCTCCGTCGCGATTGTCGGTAATATCGAGCAGGCCGCGCAGAAAATTCCTATAGCAAGCCCTGCCATCTTCCAGCCAGGCTTCTCGATCCGACGGAGATGGACCGCGTTTGACCACAAACCCACCCTTGGCACCCACGGGAATAATCACCGCGTTCTTCACTTGCTGAGCCTTCATCAGACCCAGCACCTCAGTACGGAAATCTTCGTGGCGATCCGACCAGCGCAGTCCACCGCGTGACACGCGCCCCCCACGCAAATGGACACCCTCCATGCGCAGCGAGTAAACCCAGATTTCAAACATGGGCCGCGGCCGTGGCAATTCCGGAATCCGGCTCGGGTCGAGCTTCAGGCTGATCACCTGTTTTGGGGCCCCATCCTCATTGTTTTGATAGAAGTTGGTCCTCAGTCCCGCCGAAACCACCGACAGCAGCGCGCGAAGAATTCGGTCTGTATCCAGATTCTCGATATCGTTGATGGCGCTTTCTATTTCACGCAGGCGGGATGCCTGCAAGATGCCGCGATCCGAATCGGCCACTTTAGGATCAAAACGCGCCTCGAAATAGGCGACAATCTGCGCTGCGACCTGTGGATTAAAGGCGATTTTGCGATCAATGTCCGCCCGGCCATAGGGCAGGCCAATCTGATTGACATATTTTGCGAGCATGCGAATGGCCACCACCTGCCGCCCGTCCAGTCCTGCGGCGAGCACCAGGCGATTCATGGCATCGTCTTCAGCCTTTTGTTGCAGAACTGCCAGCAGCGCAGCTTCAAAATCGACTTTGCGATCCTCTCCCTCACCGATCGGCAGCTCGACCTCGAAATCCTGAATCCACAAAGTGGTCGTGCGGCCCAGGGACCTCTGCCGCAGCGTGACAGGCTCCGGATCCTGCCGAATGGCGCGAACCCCAAAGTTCTCCAATACCGGCAGAATCTCGGCCAGCGCCTGCGGTTCGGCCCACGCATAGAGTTTGAGGCGGCCGCAGCCATCACCCTCTAATTCCAGCGTGGGCAGCAACGGCATTGCTTCATCGAGTTGCTTGAGTTGCAGCACGTCCCTGGCCGCTTCATCCGCGCTGACACGCTCGGTATAGGACGTTGCAAATGCCTCACCGAACTGTCGGCCCAGAGCCTCTGCGCCCGCAACGCCGCAGTTTCGCAAAGCCATCGTCAGCTGATCCCGCCATGGACGCGCAATATCCCGCAGGCGGGCCTCGATCTCGGACTCGGATAAATTCAGGTCGGAACCCGGCGCCGTGTGCACGACCACGTGAACACGCGTCATGCCGCCACGCAGAAAATCGACGTTTCTTTCTGCCGACCGACCATTGCAGACCGCGAGCAACTCGCCGACGACCTGGTCACGCAGCTCGCGCGAGAAGCGCTCTCGCGGCAGATAAACCAGCGCCGAAAAGAAGCGTCCATAACGGTCCCGACGCAGAAACAGCTTGAGTGGATGGCGATCACGGAGCGCGCTGATGCCCATACAGGTTTCAAACAACTCGTTTTCACCGAACTGAAACAGTTCGTCGCGCGGCAAGCTGTGCAGTATTTCCCTGAGATTCTTGGCGCTATGTGAACCGGCGAGGAGCCTGGACCGCTGCATCACGCTTTCCACCCTGCGTCGTATCAGCGGAATGTCCCAGGGACGCTCAACGTAGGCGTCAGAGGCATAGAGTCCGATCAGGCGCAGGATGCCGGCCACCTTTCCATCCTCGCCAAAATAGCGCACCGCAATGTGATCCATATACTCCGGACGATGCACCGTGGCCTGCAGCGCCGCCTTGGTCAAAACAACCACACGCGGCGACTCGGCGTATTTGTCCAGCTCTTCGCGTGGTGCCACCAGCGCGTCAATGTCGGCAAATCGAGCACCGGCTCGGGCTAGCCCCAAAGCCGCCGAAGGATCCGGAATCGAGCGCGCGCGACCGTCGGCATCGATCTGAAACCGTGTTTCTGCACTGGCGAGAATGGTGAAGTGTCCATCACCCAACCAGCGCAGAAACTCCGCAGCTTCGATCCGTTCCAATCGCAGCGCGTCTGTCGGCGCCGGGACGCCGGTCAGGGATTTGATCGCGCTTTGGATGCGACCACGCATCTGATCCTGATCGGCAATCACCATACGCAAATCGGCCAGATGCTCTGCGACCGACGCTTCGAGTGCCGCATACTCTGGCTCGGATTCCAGCGGCTCGAATTCGAGATGGATCCAGGCCTCGGAAACAGAATTCTCGGAATCCTTCAATCCGAGCAATTGCGAATCAATATCTCGTTCCAGCCGCACAATCGGATGCGCTGTCCAGTCCAGTGCTGCACCAGCCTGGCGCACGGCAATGAGCAGCGTGTCGACGAGGAAGGGCATGTCCTCGACACAGACCTGCAACTGGGCCAGGGGTGAATCTGACGCTTCTGCGTCTGGCGACGTCACCCGGATGGCGATATCTGCAGGCGCCCGCGTCTGCCCCAAGGCCATGTGGGATAGGACGATCTGCGCTAAATGCGCTGGTTCCCGCTCTTCGAGTGCATCCAGAGCCGTTGAATCAAAGTAGCGCGTGATCCAGTCCCCTTGCGGAAACGACCCTTGTGTCTTGGGCCGGAGCTGTTCAAACGCTGCTTGTACTTCGCTCATCAGTGACGCTCGCTCTGACTTGCTATCGCTCATCCGCATCCCTCACTTACCCGCTTGTGTTTCGTACCCGCCTGCCCGGACTGGCCGACATGGCTGAGCAGCCTGAGATTTTCTCTATTCTGCGCATATTCCTGCCCGAATGCGCAGCACTGTGGCGGACTCAGCGTTCTGCCAAGCCTGCCCCTACCGTAAGATACGGTGCCCCGATCCCGAACCTTTGGTTCCGTTCCCGCAATGACGGCCAGCAGCGCACCCGCCCACACCCCGCTGATGCAGCAGTATCTCGCTCTAAAAGCGCAGGTGCCGGACACGCTGCTATTTTTTCGCATGGGTGACTTTTACGAGATGTTCTATGACGATGCGCGCAAAGCCGCGCGACTCCTGAACATCACGCTGACTCAGCGCGGCGAATCGGCCGGCGCCCCTGTAATCATGGCCGGCGTGCCCTACCACCAGCTGGACAGCTATCTAGCGCGCCTGATCAAGGGCGGACAATCCGTGGCTATTGCAGAGCAGACCGGCGAAGTCGGCGCGGAAAAAGGGCCGGTCAAACGCGAGATCGTGCGTCTGGTCACCCCCGGGACCGCCACCGACGAAGTCCTGCTAGACCCGCGAAGATCCAGCCTGATCGCGGCCGGATGCCAGATCGGTTCTGACTTTGGTCTGGCCTGGCTTGAACTCTCTTCTGGTCGCTTCGGGCTGAGTCAGACCGACAAGGAACGCGATTTCACCAGCGAAGTGTTTCGGGTCTCCCCCAACGAACTGCTGATCGCCGAGGGCGCCAAGCTGCCCCTCGGGGATAGAAAGGCTTCCGATCGCCCGCCCTGGCATTTCGATCACACCTCAGCCGAGCGACTCCTTTGCAATCAGTTCGGCACCCCCAGCTTGCGGGGTTTCGGCTGTGAATCCATGCGTGCCGCCATCGGCGCAGCCGGTGCCTTGCTGCAATACATCCAGGAAACGCAGAAATCCACGGCAGCCCATATCAGCGGCCTGAGGGTCGAAGCGCCCGAAGACACTCTGATCCTCGACCCGGCCTCGCGGCGCAATCTGGAGATTGACCTCACCCTGTCCGGCGAACACGAACACACCTTGCTGGCGGTGCTGGATCAGTGTGCGACTCCCATGGGATCGCGCGCGCTAGGCCGTGCACTTTTGCGCCCAATCCGGGACCGCGATGAACTCAATGCCCGCTACGATGCAATCGACGCGTTTCGACTTGAGAGTGCCTACGAGGCATTGCGCGAAAAACTGGAAAATGTAGCCGATCTTGAACGCATTCTTGCGCGGATCGCTTTACGTTCGGCAAGGCCGCGCGACCTGACGGGTTTACGACAAACCCTGCAGGCACTACCCGGGGTGCTCAGCGTCAGCGAAAACCGCAGCTCGCAGCGAATCGATTCACTCTGCGCAAAACTGGGCGGCCATGATGCCCTGGCCGAAAATCTGGAGCGAGCCTTAGCCGAGTCGCCGCCAAATGCCGTCCGTGACGGCGGCATTTTCGGCGACGGGTTTGACTCTCAGCTGGACGAACTGCGCCAGCTCTCCAGCAACGCTGACGGCTTCCTGCAGGATCTGGAAAAGCGCGAACGCGCGCGATCGGGGATCGAAACACTCAAGGTGGGCTACAACCGGGTACACGGCTATTTCATCGAAATCAGCAAGGCGCACTTGGCGAAAGTGCCGACCGATTACACCCGTCGGCAAACCCTGACCCATAACGAGCGCTACATTACCCAAGAGCTGAAGCGCTTCGAAGATCAGGTCTTGTCCGCCAAGGATCGTGCCCTGGCACGCGAAAAGGAGTTGTACGAAGCGCTGCTGGATCAACTCAATGGGCAGCTCAGACCCTTGCAGGACACCGCTCGGGCACTGGCAGACCTCGACGTGCTGGCGAACCTGGCAGAAGCATCGCAAAGGCTGCGCCTGGTTCGGCCCGATCTGACTTTGGACCCAGGACTTGAGATCAAGGGCGGGCGACATCTGGTGGTCGAGCGCCAATCAGATGCACCCTTCGTTCCCAACGATCTTGAACTCAAGCCGGATCGGCGCCTGCTGGTTGTAACCGGACCGAATATGGGCGGCAAATCGACTTATATGCGGCAAACGGCGCTCATCGTTCTGATGGCATTTGCGGGCAGCTTCGTTCCGGCGGAATCGGCCCAAATCGGACCGGTGGATCGCATCTTCACCCGCATTGGCAGCCGCGATGATCTGGCCTCGGGGCAATCCACGTTCATGGTAGAAATGACCGAGACGGCCAACATCCTGCATAACGCCACTGCGCAAAGTCTGGTCCTGATGGACGAAATTGGTCGTGGCACATCAACTTATGACGGTCTGTCACTGGCACGTGCCAGCGCAGAACATCTTGCGCGCACGACCGGCTCAATGACGTTGTTTGCAACGCATTATTTTGAACTGACCCGACTGGCAGACAACCTCGAGGGCGTTGCCAACGTTCACCTGGACGCCGCCGAGTATGGCGATCGCCTCGTGTTTCTGCATGCGGTCAAAGACGGACCCGCCAACCGCAGCTACGGACTTCAGGTTGCGTCGCTGGCGGGGGTTCCACCGATCGTGGTTGACGCTGCCAGGGGATATCTGCACGAGCTGGAGAACAAACCCCAGCCCGCTGGCATTGCCAATCAGGCGGCACCCCAAATGGCTCTGTTTGAAGCGCCGCCTTCACCGGCATTGAAGCTGCTTGATGATGCCGATCCCGACAGCCTGTCTCCGCGCGAAGCCCTGGACTTGTTGTACAAGCTCAAGAAAGCGCGCTAGCCAATGGCTGCAGCGGGATCATCGGATAATCAAAGTTTACTTTTTGTCGACGCCCATCGCTTCCTTGGCGCCCTCAGCCGCGTTCTCCATGGCATCGGCTGCGTCTTCAGCAGCATCCTTGAACTCTTCATTGTCACGGGTATTGGTCGCATCACCCATGGCATCCATCGCCTCGCCCATCGCGCTTTCGTCCTTGTTGCCACAGGCGCCCAGGGTCAAGCCCAGTGCGATCAATGCCAATATACCCAGATTTTTACTCTTCATCGTTTCTCTCCGCTAATGAAATTACTTCGGTGAATCACTGATCAGGACCACATTAATTTTCTTCAAACGCAGTGACCCTGCCCCCTTGTCGGGAAGCCCGACGATAGTCGAGTCGGCTGAACCGGACCTGATAGGGGCAAGCACGTAGGCACTTGTGGCATATTTCGCGCCCGCTTTTCGTCCCCGCACTGACTTCGAATGAAGAAAACCTCCTTTCCGCGTTCTGACATCAAGGTTCTCCTGCTCGAAGGGGTCAGCCACACTGCAGTCAAAAGCTTCGAAGACGCCGGCTATACGCGGATCGAATATCACCAGAAATCCTTACCGGAGGACGAACTGGCGCAGCGGGTTGCCCAGGCGCACATCGTCGGCATCCGCTCCAGAACCCAGCTGACCGCCCCCATCTTCGAAAATGCGAAGCACCTGCTCGGCGTCGGTTGCTTCTGCATTGGCACCAACCAGGTCGCCCTATCTGCGGCACAGGCACGCGGCATCCCGGTGTTCAACGCGCCCTACTCCAATACGCGCAGCGTGGCAGAACTGGTGTTGGCCGAAGCCATCATGCTGATGCGCCGTATTCCAGAGAAGAGCATGCAGTGTCATCGTGGCGGCTGGGCAAAAACCGCCGAGGGAAGCTACGAAGTGCGTGGCAAAACTCTGGGCATCATCGGGTATGGCCATATCGGCACACAATTCGGCGTTCTGGCCGAAAACCTGGGGATGCGCGTGATCTATCACGACGTGGAAACCAAGCTGGCCCTGGGCAACGCGACAGCCGCCAAAAGCCTGAATGATCTTCTGGCCCGCTCCCACGTCGTCAGCCTGCATGTGCCCGAAACCGCTGCCACAAAGAACATGATGGGCACGGCACAGTTAGCCAAAATGCAAAAAGGCGCCGTCCTGATCAACGCATCCAGAGGCACCGTCGTGGATATTCCCGCACTGGCATCTGCGCTCAGGAGCGGCCACCTTGCGGGCGCTGCAGTTGATGTGTTCCCGCTTGAACCCAAAGGGAACGATGATCTGTTCGAATCTGAACTGCTCGGAATGGACAACGTCATCCTGACACCGCATGTGGGCGGCAGTACGCAGGAAGCACAGCACAATATTGGAGTAGAGGTGGCTGCCAAGCTGATTCGCTATAGCGACAATGGCTCGACGCTCTCTGCGGTCAATTTCCCGGAAGTCTCACTGCCCGAGCATCCCAATAGCCGCCGCCTGCTCCATATCCACGAAAATCACCCAGGTATGCTGACGCGGATCAATAATCTGTTTTCGGATGCGCAGGTCAATATCGATGCGCAGTTTCTACAAACGGCTGGCAATATCGGCTACGTGGTGATCGACGTTGACGCCGACGAAAACCGGGCAGAAATGCTCCGCGATCAACTGGCTGCCATCTCGGGCACGCTGAAAACACGACTTCTTTATTAGCGATCAGTCCGAGATGCGCTTTACCGAGA
>JBFJJV010000010.1:0-38410 GCA_041635265.1 Panacagrimonas sp. | reverse complement strand
GGGTTTTTTGTTGGCTGCTCACCAGCCGAAGCGTTCCGCCTCAATAGCCCACGACTGGGGATATCACCGAGACAGCTCGCTGGTTCGCGTCAAACTACGCCGCAGCGGCGAAGCGCATCGTCGGCACCGGCATCTCAGGATCATTCGTATCCACCAGCGGCGCAGTTTCAGCGGTCACGCCTGCCGGATAGCGGCTCAGCCACTCCTTGACCCATGGCAGATCTTCTTCAAATCTGGGGCTGTGTCCCGGCATGCAGGACCTGAGCATGTAGGGACCAACGTATCGCAGGAAAGAAGCGATCTCCTTTACAAAACGCAACTTGGTTCGCCAGCTACTCCATAGCCCGTCCTGTTTGAGCATCAAGACCGCGGCTCGAAGTCCCGGCCACAAGACGCCCCAGGTGCCGTGAAACACGCCATATACGCGGGAAAAGTAGTGGCCACAGGCAGCCTGATAGCCGTCGTAGGCGCAGGTCTTGTGCTCGGTTTCTTCCACCATATGCCACATCCAGAACGAGGCGACCCGGCTGTCGGCTCCGGCAAACAGGCTTTTGCGTTCTCCGATGATGAAGCGAGCAGCGCCTAGCGTCATCGATTCGAAGCCCGCGCTATAGGCCATCTTCCGCGTCAGGGACTTTTTACCCAGCCGGGCGTAGTAGTCGCGCATATCGTCTTCAATGCGCGCCAAATCCGGATAGGTCTTCTTCAGCAGAGTATTGAATTTCTGGTGCAGCTGATAATGCTGACCTTCCTGCGACATGAATGCGGCGCAATCAGCCAGAACTACCGGATCCTTTATCTCTTTCATGCCTTCGCGCATGGTTCGGATCAGATAGGGCTCGAGAAAGGGCATGGTCAGAGAAAAGCCGTTCCAGATCTGCGCCAACTCGGGCCGGCCAGGTGTCCAGTGCGGGTTGATATCGTCTGGAAAATCAAAGGGGACGCGACGCGTCACAATGCTGCTCTGAGCTTCTTCCGACATGATGTCTCTCCACTATTTTTAGGTGTCTGCGCCCCGATTAAAGCGCAAAAGTAGACGTGAAACGTACACCATACGGCCAAATCAATCACTACCGCCGCCGGAGGATCACGCTGCTTTCAGGGGGCATGAAGCTGTTATCTGTCGCAAGCAAAGGCGCGAACAAATACCGAACTAACTGATATAGCTCAGTTACCAGCGTGGAAACCGGGCCGAATCCAGTTCGGCGAACAACTCCCTGACGACCCAGCCGCCGCCGAAGAAAGCACGCGCCTGAGCCACAGACTCCACCGTCTCGCGCTCGATAGTCAGCGGCTCTGGTCCCCGCTGCTTTTCACACAACAACTTGCCGGAGGCGAGCTGCCAGATTCGCAGCGAGGTCCATGAGGTTTGCTCTGCATCGTCAGTCAGGGCTTTGGTCGAGAACTCTGCAAGCAATCGGCGCGGACCCGGCACAAAGGGCAGGACCGTACTTTTTCGATGCGGGGACGCAAACAGATCGCTGGCTCGCATGTCTGAATACTATCGGGGCGAATGTGCCTTGAGTAAGCGAGGCCCATGCCAGTGGCCGACATTTGCCGACATTAGGTCAGATTTTCTAAGGTACGCGCCGTGCGGGCGCAGGAATAGGGCATTCAGCCATCAGTCTTGCCCAGCCCGGAGAAACCCGCTCGGCCTGCTTCGGCGCCAGATTCAGATGCGCAGGGCGCTTGCTGACAATCTCTGTCGCACTCTGACAGCCTTGGATCAGCCGCGCTCAGAAATCCTCAAATTACCGCGGATCCGCTTCGGCTGCGGAGGATGCATCGGCTACTCCGAACAGGGCCTTAATGTCCTCGATGATGAGATAGAGACAGGGGACCAGAATCAGCGTAATGGCCGTTGCGAACAAGATGCCGTAGCCCACCGAGATCGCCATAGGGATCATGAAGCGCGCCTGGCGGGAGGTCTCGAAGATCATCGGCGCCAGACCGCCGAAGGTGGAAAGTGTCGTCAGCAAGATCGGCCTGAAACGACGCACGCCACTTTTTACAATCGCCAATTCAGTCGCGTCACCCGCCAGACGCCGTTGATTGGCGTAGTGCACCATGATCAGAGAGTCGTTCACCACCACGCCGGAAAGTGCAACCACGCCCATGAGTGAAATAATGCTCATCGAGTAGCCCATGATCAGATGCCCGATGATGGCGCCGAACATGCCGAAAGGTATCGCGCACAGGACAATGGCCGGCTGGATATAGCTGCGGAAGGGAATCGCCAGCAGCAGATAGATCATGGCCAGCACCGCGAAGAAGCCCATCACCAGTGCGCCTATCGCCTCGCGTAAATCAGCTTGCCGACCCTCCAGGCTGTAAGTCAGGCCAGGAAATTGCTCCAGCAGCTTGGGCAGAATCTCGGATTGGGCCACGGCCAGCACCTGATTGGACTCGCTGCGCGGCGTGACATCGCCGCTGACCACCACGATGCGCCGCCCGGCGCGGCGGCTGATGGTGTCGAACGCCTGGCCAGGCTCGATCCTGGCCACTGACCGCAATGGCACATAAGTTCCGGCGGGCGTGCGAATCAGCAGCGCCTCAATGTCTCCGACCTGTCGGCGCTCGGCCTCGGGCAGGCGCACCAGCACTCGAACTTCGCTCCTGCCGCGCTGCTGGCGTAGCACTTCTGCACCATAGAAAGCGGCCCGAACCTGACCGGCAATATCGCGCGCGCTCAGACCCAGACTTCGTCCTGCATCCAGCACAGTGACATTGAACTGAGCCTTGCCACTCTGGAAACCATCATCCACACCGGAGACATTGGGGAAATCTTCAAGGGCCGCGGCCATGACCTCGCTGGCCTGTTCCAGAACCGACACATCGCGATGACTCAGTTCTATGGTCAGTGTGGGTCCGCCGCCGGGGCCGCCCGAATCTGATGCGAAACGAATGGAATGCACATCGGCGATGGGCGGTGTTTGCTCACGCCATAACTCCGTCACTTTAGCGGTGCTGATGGGCCGCACTTTGGCCGGGGTCAGATAAATCTGTGCGCGAACGCGGTTTTTGTCGATGCTGATATAGATGCCCTCTGACAGGCGCTCTCCGCCGTTGGCATCCACCACTTCCTGAGCGGACTTACGCAGAATCTCCGCCACCGCCTCGATTCTCTCCGGCTGCGTGCCCAGCGGCAGTACGGCGGTGGCCTCGGACTGGTCCGACTCGATGGCTGGAAACAGACTCAAGCCCATGCGCCCACTTGCCGCATAGGCGATGACGACCATCAGCAGACTCACGCCGATGGCGACCGTCATGTAACGATGATGGACGGCATGCGACAGCAACGGATGGTAATAGCGCTCTACAGCTGCCGAGAAATTGTTTGAGAACTTCTGTTGCCAGCGCCGAATTCGCGTCTCCCGCGCCAATGGTTTTGAGTGCGCCAGGTGCGCTGGCAGAATAAACAGTGCCTCGATCAGGCTCAGGGAAAAGACCGTGATCACCACTACCGGAATCACTCCCCATATTTTTCCAACAAAGCCGGGGACGAACAGTAGAGGCAGAAAAGCCACAATGTTGGTCAAGACGCTGAAGGTCACGGGCAAGGCAATATCTTTTGCGCCTTCAACCGCCGCCTCGATGAAGGAATAACCCCGCTGGCGATACTCATAGATGTTCTCGCCGGCAATGACCGCGTCGTCCACCACAATGCCGAGGCTGATGATGAAGGCAAACATGGACACCATATTGATGCTGGCCCCCATGCTGGGCAGAAACAGCATGGCGCCTAGGAATGAAATGGGAATACCCATGGTGACCCAGAACGCCAGCTTGAATTCCAGAAACAGCGCCAGCAGCAGAAACACCAGTGCCAGGCCGATGAACGCGTTCTTCATCAGCAGCTCCAGTCGCTGCTGATAGATCTCCGAGCGGTCGTTGAGCAGGACCGCGTCTACACCTTCAGGAAGACTCGCGCGAACGGACTCCAGGGCGGCGCGCGCCGCTTCCGATACACCCACGGGAGTCTGATCGCCGATGCGATAGACCTGCAGGCCGATCGAGCGCATGCCGTTGAAGGTTGCGGACTGCGTCTGCGTCTCGTCAAAGCCTTCGCTGACCTGTGCGATCTCGCCAAGCTGCACGACGCTGCCACTGGCGCCACTGATCACAGGCAACTGGGCAAACTCGCGCGCCCAGTCGCGTCGCTCTGAGACTCGTACCAGAACCTCACCGGCTTCGGTTTCCAGACGTCCGCCACCGACATCAATGGCGCCGTTGGCGATGCGCTCGGCCAGTTCGCGCAAATCGAGTTGATGCGCCTGCAGGCGCGCAGTAGGCACATCAATGTGAATGCGGTAATCGCGCGCGCCTTCGAGTTCTACCTGAGTAATTCCCGGCGAGGACAACATCTGATCCCGAACGCTCTCGGCCAACTCTCTTAGCACCTGCTCGCTGGTGTCGCCATACAGCAGCAGCGTCACCACGCCGCGAAAACGCTTGTCGAGCGAAACATTGGGCCGTTCGGCATTTTCGGGAAATGTGTTGATCCGCGATACGGCCTGCTGCACATCCTGAAAAATCGCGTTGGCGTCGCCATCTTCATCAAGCTCGGCAATGATCTGCGCGCTGCCCTCGCCTGCGGTGGAATTAAGCTCTTCAATTCCTGCAATGCCCAATAAGGCTTCCTCCACTGCCAGAACGATGCCCTGCTCCACATCTTCCGGACTTCCACCGGGATAGCCGACAGTGATCGAGATCAGGTCCAGATCAAATTCCGGAAATACTTCTTTCTTGATTTGCAGGCTGCTGAAGAATCCACCCACGACCAGGACAATCATCAATAGGTTCGGCGTGACGCGATTGCGCGTCATCCATTCAATCGCCCCTTGCCGCGTCTTGCTCACGGCGCCTCGACCCCGGCCGGCAGTTGCTGAGGACTCTCCGGCGCGGCGACCTCCGGCAATCTGACCTTCATGCCTTCAACAGCACTGGACAAACGGCTGCTGACCACCTGATCGCCAGCGCGCAATGCGCCCCTGGCCAGTACGGAGTCCGGACCACGATGAAGCACATCGAGTGCGATATTCACCAGGCGCTCCTCGCGGACCACCCAGACCTGTTCCTGCTGCAACCAGCCCGGGTCAAGCCGGAATACATCGGCAATTTCCTTGCCCTGAATCCGTGCTTCCACGTAGCTACCCAGTAGCAGGCTGTCCTTGTCCTCGCCCTGAACAGGATTCACCTCCACCAGCAAACGCGCGCGCCTGCCCTGCTCTTCAACCGCGTCCAAAAGCTGGATCACGCGACCGCGCCACGAGGCATTCCGCATGCGGCTGACATCATGGACCGTGACTTCAGAGCCACCACGCGCATCTTCGGACGGCAGTTCGATCCAGCGCAGGGATTCCACCGGAACCAGCAAGGTGATCCAGTAGGGGCTGGCCTTGGCAAGCT
This sequence comes from Panacagrimonas sp., assembly GCA_041635265.1. Taxonomy (GTDB): domain Bacteria; phylum Pseudomonadota; class Gammaproteobacteria; order Nevskiales; family Nevskiaceae; genus Panacagrimonas. The sequence continues at coordinate 33,001 of JBFJJV010000010.1, read as the reverse complement.
CGCCCAGATTGCTGGCCGGACCGTTGACCTGCGCCCCTAGCCCCACATTGCGGCTCAGCACAACCGCGTCGAACGGCGCGCGGATTCGTGTGCGGTCCAGATCTAGTTGGGCCCGGCGAACGGCTGCTTTGGCGCGGCTGACACTTGCCTGAGCCGCGCGCAGCTGTGGCTGGCGCAGCATCAGGGCTTTCTCGGCAGCAGCGACTTCAACCTCGAACAGTTCGAAGTCCGCGCGCGCCACAGCCTGGCTACCTGCTTCCTGGGCCAGACTGGCTTCGGCGGAGGCGAGATCGGATTTGGCAGCATCCATTGCGATCCGATAGTCCCGATCGTCGATGGTCAGTAGCAGCTCGCCTTTTCGGATACGCTGGCCCGGAACAAAATTTTTACCCAAATCAGTGATTACACCAGAGACCTGCGCTGACAAGGTGATTTTCTGCGCGGCTTCGACCTGCCCGTAGGCACTGATTGCGACACGCTCCCTACTCGGATTGACCGGCTTGACCTCCACCAGGCGGGCACGACGTTCTGGTGGCCGCCGTTCGGCCTTGGGCGACGTAATCATCAGTTGTCGACTGATCAAGATGGCTGCGACCAGCGCCACTATTGAAATGATTCCGAACAGCCAGCGGCGCGCTGGGGGGCTTGTAGTCTGCTTCATGAGAGTTGCTGTGCTTGTGGTGGCAACGGACCTGCAAGGGCGCGAAGAAGCCTTATTTTCTGCTCAATCAGCTGCTGGCGCGCACTGAGCACTTCACGACGCAAACTGCTGTCTGATATCTGCGCATCGAGCAGATCAACGTATTGCACGCCACCCTGCCGCAGCTGCCGTTCGATACGCTCAAGCACTCGGCTTGATATGCGCGCTTGTTCCTCCAGGCTTTGCAAGTGCAAATTGAAATTCTCAATGCGCAACTGCGCATCTTTAATCTCTCTGAACGCTGTCAGCACAGCCGACCGATATTCAGCGATCCGTTGATCGAGTACGGCATCGGTCCGTCTGACTTCGGCGCGGCGCGCACCACCGTCGATCAGCGGCAGCGTCAGGGAACCGATCAAAGTGTCGATCCAGTCCTCGAACAATGCACTGCTGCCGCGGGTCTGGCTGGCATAGCTGAAATTGAGGTTCAGTCGGGGAAATCGATTGGCAATGGCGGCGGCCACGTTTTCATCCGCTGCACGCACCAGTAACCAGCTTTGCATCACGTCCGGGCGCCGATGGACCACCTCAGCGGGAATACCCTCAGTGCCGATGTTGAGTTCTGTGGCCGGTAGCGCGCCAGAGTATTCAGCGCTGCCGGCAGCCTTTCCGAGCAAGCCTTCCAGGGCATTGCGCAAAACACCCAGCTGCGCCTGCGTCTGCGCCTGCAGGGCTCGGGTGGATTCCAGTAACTGGCGCTGACGCAGTACGTCGCTGATCTGTGCCTGGCCGTTTCTGAAGCGCAGCTCAACCAGATGCAGCGTGCGCTCATAACGCTGGCGCTCCAGCGCAATCAGATCCATCTGCGCCGCAGCCGTCCCCAGTTGAAACCAGGTAGTGGCCACGTTTGCACTGAGGCTGACCTGGGCTGCAAACAGCTGCTGCTCGCTCGCCTGAGCTTGCAACACAGCAGCCGCGCGGCCGGCGCGAATCCGCCCCCAGAAGTCGATCTCGTAAGCAGCCGTGAGCTGCGCGTTGTCATCGCGGCTGGCAAAACCGGAATTATTATTTCCCTCGCGTCGCGACAGCTCAAAATTGACTGCGGGAATCAGCGGGGCGCCCGCGGCACTCGCCGAGGCCTGGGCTGCGCGCATGGCTGCGGCAATGGCCGCGACATCGGGATTATTCGTCAGGGCCTCGCCTATCAGCTGATCAAGACGCACATCGGAGAAGACGCGCCACCATGTGGCCGGAGCCGGTGCAGCATCGAGCCCATAAAACTGGTCTGGCAGCTGCACGGCCAGTTCGCTGCGTTCAGGCGCGACTGTGCATGCAGTCGCTAAACTGGCGATCAAAACGATAGCGGCAAGGGCAAGCCTCATATCAGCTTCATGAAATTCGAGTGACTATTAGATGCGCTTTGCATCGCAAGCGATGTCCCCAAACAGGGCGAGTTTGTAACAAGTTGTCGCAAGCGAGCGCAGCCGCGACGAATTCTGACACGGACGATAAAACGAGATTGCATCATCCAATCTATAGTTAAGCACAGTGAATCCATCCACCCAAATGGCAGAAGCGGCTCATCTTCTGGTTGTCGATGACCATCAGGAGATTCGTCGAACGCTGTCCCGCTATCTTCGAAACCAGGGGTTTCGGGTCAGCTCGGCTGACGGCGGAGAACAAATGCGCCAGGTTCTGCGAGACGCCAGAATCGACCTCATCATCCTCGACGTCATGATGCCTGGCGAGGACGGCCTGAGCCTTTGCCGCGAGATGGTGACCAAGCAAATAGCACCGGTCATCCTCCTGACGGCGCAGTCCGAGCAGAATGATCAGATTATCGGTCTGGAACTCGGCGCTGATGATTACATCACCAAGCCCTTCAATCCGCGAGAATTGCTCGCCCGTATCCGGGCCGTTCTGCGACGCGCCAACAGCATGCCAATGCAACGCTACTTGCCAGGCAAGGAAGTGCTGAAATTCTCGGGTTGGAGGCTGGATCTTGGCCAGCGCGCACTGAGCGACCCGAACGGGGTCGAGGTGGCGCTGAGTAACGCCGAATTTCTATTGCTTTCCGCCTTGGCTACCAGGCCAGGCCGGGTCCTGAGTCGCGATCAGCTGCTGGACCTGACCCAGGGGCGTGAAGCCGGAGTGTACGACCGGGCGATCGATAATCAGGTCATGCGCCTTCGCCGTAAGATCGAGGTCGATTCCACCAAGCCGGAGTTCATCAAAACAGTCTGGGGTGGCGGCTATATGTTTGCCGAACAAGACGGCGATGAAGAATGACGCGATTTCTTCCAAGGCGCTTGAGCACGCAACTGATTCTCGCAGCGGTCTCAGCATTGATCTGTGCTCAGGCGGTGACATTCCCCCTGTTCCTCAAAGCACGCAGCGCGTCGGTATCGGGCGCCATCCAGGAATCAACGGTCGCCCGAACCGCCAGCCTCGCCCGCCTGCTGGTCACTGCACCGAAAAAGCTGGATGCCGCCATCCTCGATAGCGTCAATAGCCGCGTCATGAAAGCAGCACTCAGTAGCGAGCGACCAACAGAAGTTTCGCCGCAGCCACATTCCCCTGAACTGCAGGCACAACTGATCAGCGCGGCAGAAGGTGCAATTGTGCAAGCCGCCGTGTTCGCAGCAAATGCGCCGCCGCGAGACCAGCCCATCATTGTGATTCACGCTCAGCTCAGTGATGGCCAGTGGCTGCGCGCCCAGCTCAAACTGCCCAGTTCCAGTGCAATCTGGGCATTGACTGCCATGATCGCCGCAGCGGTCATATCGCTCTTGCTGGCCGGCATCATGGCTCTGATGCTGCGCCGCATCACCAATCCTCTGGCGCGCCTGTCTAGCGCAGCAGAGGCCTTGGGCCGCGGGCAGGAAATCGAGCCTCTGCCTGAGCAGGGGCCGCAAGATATCGTAGAGACGATTCGCGCCTTCAATCAGATGCAGATCCGTATTCGCGAACATATCGAAGAGCGCAGTAGAACACTGGCATCGGTTTCTCATGATCTGCGCACACCGATCACTGCACTGCGCCTGCAATTGGAATTCATCGAAGATCCGGCGCAGAAGGAGCAAATGATGGGGACGCTCTCGGAAATGGAAGCGGTAACCGAATCCGCCCTGTCCTATCTGAAGAATACTCGCTCATCTGAAGCAAGCCGCCGGGTCGATGTCGCGGCCTTGCTGGACAGTGCCTGCCAGGAACTCCATGACATCGGATTCAATGTGGAACATGAATATAAGGGGCGCATCCACCTGGCCTGTCGCCCCGTCCTGCTCAAGCGGGCCTTGTCCAATCTGGTTCGCAACGCGGCCCAGTATGGCGAGCGGGCCCGCGTCAGCATTGTGGAGAAACCAGACCATGTCGAGATTCACATTGAAGACCAGGGCCCGGGCATCCCCGTAGAGAAAATGGCAGAGGTGATGAAACCCTTTGTGCGTCTGGAGCAATCGCGCAACCGCGATACCGGCGGCAGCGGACTGGGCCTGTCTATTGCGAAGGAAATTATTGCCATGCACGGCGGCACGCTCGAGCTACGCAATCTCCTGCCGCGCGGCCTAAGTCAGTGTGCAAGCCTGCCAAAAACGCAAGCTTGCTAAGACTTGCCGGAGATCGGCTCAGCGCTGGCTCGAAAAGAGCCTCGCCGCCGATTACTTGCCGGCGATGAGGATGCGCCACAGCCGCGCGAGTTCACGCGAACCGTCACTTCCCCTGACCTTGCTCAGCGCTGCATCGGCTTTGGCCTTGTCTCCGGCGTAGTAATACGCGTAAGCCAGACGCAACTGCGCCTGCCCGGGAAATTTCAGACCACCTCTGGCCATGCCGAGCGTCATCATCTGCAGACCCTTTTCAGCCATACCGTAAGTGACGTAGGCCAGCCCGGTTTCAAGCAGCACCTGCCCAGATGCTGTTTCGGCAAGCGCAGAGTCTGCACCGGAAAAAGATTCGAGATCCATGGCGTAGCGTTCCTTGACCAGCTTGTGCAGGCGAGCCTGACGCTCGATTTCCCGGGTTTCTCCGCTGCCCAGGACCTTCTTCTCATAGCCTTCTTCGATGACGGCTTTGGCCTCAGCGGGCAGACGGGCTTGCAGGGCGAGTTGAGCCATTTCCATATACTCCCGGGCCGTCCTGATATTGTCTGTGGCCCGCAGAAGGCGGAGTACGTCGAGATCCAGATTGCGGGAGAATCCCGGCTTGCGCGCGGTACGCTGAATAAGGTCCTGCCAGTACTTTGGCTTGGGGTAGTAATGAAGCATTCTCTCCAAAGCCTGCCTATAAGCATTCAGCTCGTTGCTTTTGCTCAGGGCTGAGGCAAGCAACTTGATTTGAGCCTCGGAGGGGCGCGCGCCCGCCTGCTCCAAGCTGCTGATCAAAGCGGCAGATTCCCGTGCGGACGCCCTGTAATCCCCCGCAAGATAATAGGCCTGCGGCAGATAATTCAAAGTCTCAGCCTGCGTGCCCCCATCGGCCGCGTATTTCTTAATCCATTTGATGGCCTCAGGATATTTCTTGGCTCGCAGATAAATACTGGCGATCGACTGCGTCAGGTGCAGGGCCGCTTCCTCGGCCAGTTTTCCACTCGCCAGCACCTTTTCGAAAGACTTCACTGCGCCGAGCGAATCGCCCACACCAGACAAAGCCACTCCGCGCATCTGATGGATGATCAGACTCTCGTAGGGACTTAGCTTGCCAACAGCTTCAGCCTCTCTGATCAGCGGCAAGGCCTCTGTATGCTTTCCCTCGGCCATCAATTTCTGCGCCGCCTGCAGCGGCTTGCCCACGGATGGGCGAAGCTCCTCTTCGGCGAGCGACTCAGAAGCCGGCATCAGGACCAAACTCAGCGCCAGAAGGAGCGCTCGAATTAAAGTCTGGAAAGAAGCGTTGATCATGGTGCTTGTCTGAGTTTATGCCAATACCTATTGCTTGCAGTGCAACTGCGAAGCAGGCTCTGATCAAGGATACAAAGTCCTTTGGAATCAGTCGCGGCACGGCAGCCAGAGCCGAGCACTTCTCCTTGATTTTTTGCGCCGCTGCGGGCGACCGGATGCTAATCGACGCCGACGACGCCCATCTTGGAGATTCCTTGTCTCTGCGCTTCCGCCATCACCGCGATGACATGCTTGTAGGCGACCAGTCGATTCGGCTGCAGGTGCAGCTCAGCTTGCTCGGCCCTATTGGAAAGTGCTTTCAGCCGCTCTTTCAATTCCGCTGAATCTTTGAGTATCACGCCGTTCCAGTAAAGCGTGCCGTCAAAGTCGATTTCCACCGTGATCGGATCCGGCAATTTGGTCGGCGCGGGTGACTGCTCCTGCTGATCGCCTGAAAGATCCAGCTTGGTCGCGTGTTGCTGCACCGGGATGGTGATGATCAGCATAATCAATAAGACCAGCATCACGTCGATCAGTGGCGTGGTGTTGATATCCATGATCGGCTCCATGTCGTCGTCACCAGCGCCTGCATTCATGCCCATCGGAACGCTCTCCTGCTCAAGTTCAAGCTCGTGTCATTTTTTTAGCGAAGCCTGCCAAGCCAGCGGCTAGCCGCCTGCGGGAGGCGGCTCGGAGATGAAGGCGATTTTGTAGATGGAAGCGCGCTGGCACGCAGAAACGACTTGATTTACATGGTCGTAACGCGTTTCCCGGTCCGCGCGAATATGTATTTCCGGCTGAGGCATTTTCAGCGCTTCCGCGTTGAGTCTGCGTTGGAGCACCTCTTGATCGCGCACCCGCTCAAGATTCCAGTAAACATTGCCCTCCACGTCCACCGAGAGATTGATATTTTCCGGCGTCGTTCGTAGCGTCTGATTTGACTCTGTCGGGAGCGCGACTGGAACGGTGGCGGTCACAACCGGGATGGTGATCAAAAAGATGATCAACAGGACCAGCATGACATCGACCAATGGCGTCGTATTAATGACAGAGATGACTTCGTCTTCGTCGCCACCTTCACTGCCTGCAATCATGCCCATGGGAATTACTCTGTACTAATGTGGTAGAGATTGATCAGCAAGGCGCTCGTCTGTCGGGCGATCCCTGATCGAAAGCTAGTCTGCGCTCCATCGATACTTAATCGTTCTGGCTAAGCACCAACGCGGGAGCCGGACAACAGCACCGAGTGAAAGTCGGCGGAGAAAGAACGAACCAATTCCATTGCTCCCTTGTTGCGACGCACCAGCCAGTTGTAGCCCAACACCGCGGGGACCGCGACGGCCAGACCGATCGCCGTCATGATCAGGGCCTCCCCCACAGGGCCGGCAACCTTGTCGATGGATGCCTGCCCGGAGATGCCGATGGCCGTCAGTGCGTGATAAATACCCCAGACCGTACCGAACAGACCGACAAACGGTGCAGTAGAACCCACGGTTGCCAAAACCGCCAGACCGCTGGTGAGTTTGGAGTGAATGGCCTCGACAGCGCGATTGACGCTCATGGTGATCCAGCTTGATCGATCAATCTGTTCGAGCATGGTGCCTTCATGATGCTCGTCAGCACTGATTCCGCGATCAACGATGTACCACATTGCCCCGCCCTGCTGGAGTCCGTCTCTCCCTTCACGAATGCTGGATGCGGACCAGAAATTCCGATTCGCTTCATTGACGTCCTTGATCAACTTATGCTGTTCGATGAGCTTGACCACAAGGATGTACCAGGTCGCGGCGGACATGATAAGAAGAATCATCAGAGCACCCTTGGATACAAAGTCTCCGGTTTCCCACAGCGCCTTGAGACCATAGGGATTCTCGGTCCGGGCCAGGACGCCTCTGTCTTCAGCGCCGGCAACTGAGGCCGCATCGATGGCGTCAAGTTCGAAGGCCTCAGCCAAGGCGGCATCGAGGGCCGTGGCACTGTCCTGGCCCGTGGCGATCAGACAAACACTAGCCAGAACCAGTGCAAGGCTCAGCTTGCGCAACAATGACGGGATGCTGGACATAAGGTGAATTTCCTCACTGGAGTACTGAATGAATAGAAAAAGCGTGACATGAAATTTGAAACAGAGAGCGAAAGGATAGGTTTTATCTCGGAACTATCCATTGATAACGAACGGAGAACCACGAGGGTTCAGGCACGCCGTCGTTGGTTGCAACACTGAATTTGCAGCGGCTGAAAGCCTTGATGGTGGCTTCATCCAAACGACGGTGACCGCTGCTCTGGTCAATTCTAGATTGCTCCACCTTCCCGTCCGCACCGATCAGCAAACTGATTTGCGCCGTACCTGCCTCACCCCGCCGGGCGGAAACCGGTGGATAAGCAGGCTCGAGACAGGCACGGGGACTTCGCTCGAAGTCTACGCTGGCTGCCACTCGGATCGATTTTCGAACAGGCGCTGCCTTGGGGACGGGATTGGGCGCAGGCGCAGGGCTGAACGCGGGCGGCGTGATCGCGTCCTGCACGATCGCAGGTGGCGGAACCGCAATATTCAGTCGGGGCAGGCTGAATGTTGGCGCCGGTGGCGGCGTGTAATCAGGCTGCAGCGGTGGCGGCGCTTGCGGCACCGCTTCAACTTGCGCTTCGACAATTCTGGTTTCGATTGGCGGAGGCAGCAACTCGATGCCCTTCCGCGCCAGACCCGCGTACAAACCCCAAATCAACAACGCATGAAAGCCAAGGACAAAGCCAAGACCCATCACCCGGTCTTTGCGGTCGTGTCTTTTTTTTGAAAAATTCATGCAGCGGACCCGATCGGCGATTGCAGAAAGCGTGACTGAGTCATTCTCTTCTCTCTGTCAGCATCGCCATTAGAACAAGTCTCGATCCAGCTCAACAGCAGGCAAGACGGATTATTCCACCGTGACGCTCTTGGCCAGATTCCGCGGCTGATCGACATCCGTACCGCGAATCAGGGCCACGTGGTAAGCCAGCAACTGCAGAGGAATCGTGTAGACCAGCGGCGACTGGATGGGCTCAATATGCTCGGGCATGAGCATCACTTCGATCCCCGGCTCGGACGCAAACCCCGTGTTGGGATCTGCAAATACGAACAGCTTTCCGCCCCTGGCGCGCACTTCCTGAAGATTGGACTTCAATTTTTCCAAAAGCGCATTATTGGGGGCCACGGCCACCACGGGCATATCATCATCGACCAATGCCAGAGGGCCATGCTTGAGCTCGCCCGCCGCATAGGCTTCCGCATGAATATAGGAAATTTCCTTGAGCTTCAGCGCCCCTTCCATGGCAACGGGAAAAGTGGGGCCACGGCCCAGAAACAGGGCGTGATGCTTGTCGGCGAACTGCGCTGCCCATTTCTTGATCTGCGGCTCCAGCGCAAGACACTTTTCCACCATCTGTGGAACATGAACGATCTGCTTTATGTACATCGCTTCACGTTTGGCACCCAGGCCGCGGTGCCGGGCCAGAGCAATGCCGAGCAAGGACAGCGCCGCCAGCTGCGTGGTGAACGCCTTGGTCGATGCCACACCGATTTCCGGCCCGGCCCGGGTCATCAGCACCATATCCGCCTCGCGCACCAATGAAGATTCCGGCACGTTGCAGATTGCGCAGCTGGCAAGGTAACCGAGCTGTCTGCTGTAGCGCAGCGCCGCGAGAGTGTCTGCCGTCTCACCCGACTGCGAGATACAGATCAGTAGAGTGCCGGCCGGTACAACAGGATCGCGATAACGATACTCGCTGGCCACTTCCACCGTGCACGGCAAGCGGGCACCCTGCTCGATGTAATAGCGCGCGATCAATCCGGCGTGATAGCTGGTGCCACAGGCGACAATGTGCACACCCTGAACTTTGGGCAGAATCTCTGCAGCTCTTGGCCCGAGGGCGGCCTCCAATATGCGATTACCGACAATCCGTTCACTCAAGGTATCGCCCAGAGCGCGCGGTTGCTCGTAGATTTCCTTGAGCATGTAATGCGGGAAATCGCCGCGCTCGACCGCATCGGAAGATAACTCCGATTCCTTCAGTTCTCGGTCTACCTGTGCGCCGCCACCATCAAAGATACGCAGACCATCCAGAGAAATCTCTGCGGTATCGCCCTCCTCCAGAAAGCGGAAGCGCCGGGTCTGCGGCAGCAGCGCCTGTACATCCGAGGCGACGTAGTACTCCCCATCCGCTTCGCCGAGAACAACCGGGCAGCCTGCACGCGCGCACACCAGCTTGTTGGGTTCTCGCCGATCCATAGCGACAATGGCGTACGCACCATCCACCTGTGCAACCGCGGCCCGAACCGCATGGATCAAACTACCGGATGCCTTGAAGCAGTCATTGACCAGATGCGCCACCACTTCGGTATCGGTCTCGGAGGTAAAGACGTAGCCCTTTTTACGCAGGCCCTCACGCAGACTCACATGGTTCTCAATGATGCCGTTGTGCACCAGCGACAGCGCGTCCTCGGAAAAATGAGGGTGAGCATTGCGCTCACTTGGTACGCCGTGGGTTGCCCACCGAGTGTGCGCGATGCCGAGCATGCCCGATACGGGCACTCGCTCAATCGCTTCGGCCAGCATCTGCACCTTGCCCTGGGCGCGCCGCCTCTGCAAAGAACCATCGCCCGTCAGCAAAGCCAAGCCGGCCGAGTCGTAACCACGGTATTCCAGACGACGCAGTCCTTCGATCAGGATCGGCGTGACGTCACGACGCGCGATCGCGCCAACTATGCCGCACATTGCATTTCGACAAACAAAGCAGTATCGCTGTTCATTATTTTGAGTGTCTTGACCTAAGAGTCCAGTAAGTTAACAACAAGAATTCTGCAGCGAAAACTTCGGTTCAAGTATCGAGCAATCTTCAACTAAAACCACGATTCTACTTCTTCTCCGGCCGCTTCCATCCCTTGAAAGCGCGCTGATCCCGTGCCCGACAAATCGTCAGCTGATCTGGCGGCGCATCCCGGGCAATGCTGGAACCAGCCGCAATATAAGCACCGGGACCGATGGTGACGGGTGCGATCAGCTGAGTGTCCGTGCCGATGAAAGCGCCATCACCGATCACGGTCTGGTGTTTATTCGCACCGTCATAATTACAGGTAATCACACCCGCACCGATGTTCACTTTGGACCCGACAGTTGCGTCTCCGATATAGGCAAGGTGATTTGCCTTGGCGCCGTCGCCAAGTGATGATTTCTTGATCTCAACAAAATTGCCGACATGCACCTCGTTTGCCAGCCGCGCCTGCGGTCGCAATCTGGCAAACGGCCCGATCCTGCAGCCGCGACCGACGATGGCATCATCGACTACACAATGGCTTTCGATGCGCGTATCGGAACCGATCTTTGCGTTTCTCAGAAGTGTGTAGGGCCCCACGTAGACATTGTCGCCGAGCTCAACCTCACCCTCTATCACGACGCCCACGTCCAGATGCACGTCCTGCCCACACAGCAGCGAACCACGCACATCCAGTCGAGCCGGGTCGCTCAATGATGTGCCCAGACGCATGAGTTCGCTGGCCTGCCGGCGCTGGAAGACACGTTCCTGCTCTGCCAGTTGCGCGCGATCATTGACGCCGCTGACTTCCGCCAGCGAAGCAGCCATTACGGCCACGGTGCCGATACGATCTTTGGCTGCCAGGGCCACAATGTCGGTGAGATAGTACTCAGCCTTGGCATTGTCCTTGCGCACCTGCTGCAGCCAATTGCGCAGCAGCGAAGCCGGCGCACACATGACCCCGGTATTGATCTCGCTTATCTTGCGCTGATCAGGCGAGGCATCTTTTTCCTCCACGATAGCCTGCACGCTGCCCGAACGATGGCGCAGAATGCGGCCGTAACCAGCGGGATCGTCGGCGTCTGCAGTGAGCACGCCAAGTTTGGCACCCGCTTCCGCCAGTAGTTCCTTGAGCGTACCCGACTCGATCAGAGGCACGTCGCCATAAAGAATCAGAACCTGCGCCTCATCAGGAATATTCGGCATGGCCTGGAGTACCGCATGCGCGGTCCCGAGTTGTTGCTTTTGTTCGGCGAACACCATATCAGCCGAATGCTTTGCAGCCCATTGACGAATCTGGGCCGCACCGTGACCGACCACGATATGGCATTTCTCGGCGCCCAATTGAGCTGCACAACGCAGCACATGGCCGAGCATGGGCGTGCCGGCAATCGAATGCAGTACCTTGGGCAGACCGGACCTCATTCGCGTGCCTTGCCCGGCAGCGAGGATCACGACATGCAGCGGAATAGCCGGCACATTCGCCGCATTCCTGCTCTTAGATGACGCCGTCTTTCTAGATACCATCTGAGTACAACTCCCGGAGGAACAAAAAAGGCCGCGCATTGCGCGGCCTCTACTTTACTGCGCCCAGCGCTATCTGCGGGGCTTCATCGTCTTCACGAACTCAAGCCTAGCTGCGGCTTCGACCAGTTCGGCCTGAGCCTTGGCAATGTCCATCTCGCTGGATGCCCCCGCGAGCTTGTCTTCGGCATCCTTCTTGGCGCGCTCGACAGCGTCCTCGTCCGCATCACCGACACGTAGTGCAGAATCCGCCAGCACGGTGATCAGATGCGGTTGAATTTCGAGAATGCCGCCGCCGACGAAAAAGGGCAGTTCCGTCCCATCCGCCTGTTGCACGCGAATGGTGCCCGGCTTGAGGGTGGTGAGCAGCGGCGCATGTCGTGGTGCGATGCCGACCTCGCCCATGGACGCCGGCGCGAACACCATCGTCGCCTCACCCGAGTGGATGTGCCCTTCGGCGGCGACGATGTCGATGTGTAAGTTAGCCATTTCTGCGTTCGCTCGTTGTCTACAGGCTTCCGATAAAGGTTGTTTTTAGAGGCTCTTGGCTTTCTCGACAGCTTCGTCGATGCCACCTACCATGTAAAAAGCCTGTTCTGGCAGATTGTCGTACTGCCCGTCGACGATGCCGCGGAATCCACGAATCGTCTCTTTGAGGTTGACGTACTTGCCTGGTGAGCCGGTAAACACTTCAGCCACATGGAAGGGCTGAGACATGAAGCGCTGAATCTTACGTGCACGCGAAACCGCGAGCTTATCGTCCTCCGACAGTTCGTCCATTCCGAGAATGGCGATGATGTCTTTAAGCTCTTTGTAACGCTGAAGCACGCCCTGAACGTCACGCGCTGTATCGTAGTGATCGCTGCCAATCACGTTCGGATCTAGCTGGCGCGAAGTGGAATCCAGAGGATCGATCGCAGGATAGATACCCAGACTGGCGATGTCGCGTGACAACACAACGGTGGCATCCAAGTGTGCAAAAGTGGTCGCTGGAGATGGATCGGTCAAATCATCGGCGGGAACGTACACAGCCTGAATCGAGGTGATCGAACCGGTCTTGGTTGAGGTGATGCGCTCCTGCAATACACCCATTTCTTCAGCCAGAGTCGGCTGATAGCCCACGGCTGAAGGCATGCGGCCGAGCAGTGCGGACACCTCAGTACCGGCCAGCGTGTAGCGGTAGATATTGTCCACGAAGAACAGAATGTCGCGGCCTTCATCACGGAAGTATTCCGCCATGGTCAGACCCGTCAGCGCCACGCGCAGACGGTTGCCGGGAGGCTCGTTCATCTGACCGTACACCATGGCCACCTTGTCGATGACCTTGGAGTCGTTCATCTCGTGATAAAAGTCGTTACCTTCACGAGTACGCTCACCTACACCAGCAAACACGGACAAACCGGCGTGTTCCTTTGCGATGTTGTTGATCAATTCCATCATGTTCACTGTCTTGCCCACACCGGCGCCGCCGAACAGGCCGACTTTACCGCCCTTGGCAAACGGACAAAGAAGATCAATGACCTTGATACCGGTTTCAAGCAGTTCGGTAGAACCGGACTGATCTTCGTACGATGGCGGAGCACGGTGAATCGCCCATTTTTCTTCGGACTTTACTTCGCCCTCATCGTCGATGGGATTGCCCAGTACGTCCATGATGCGGCCCAGAGTAGCCTGACCGACGGGAACCGAAATCGGGGCGCCCGTGTTGGTGCAGTCCAGGCCGCGCTTCAATCCGTCCGAGGAACCCAGCGCAATCGTGCGGACAATGCCGTCGCCCAACTGCTGCTGCACTTCCAGGGTGAGGTCGGTACCTTCAACCTTCAGCGCGTCGTAGACCTTGGGGATCGAGTCGCGCGGATATTCCACGTCAACGACCGCACCAATGACTTGAACGATTTTGCCTGTGCTCATCTTATTCGTATTCCTTAGCTCAATAATCTTTTGCGAATGATCTGCAGCGGCTAACCAACAGCAGCCGCGCCACCCACGATTTCTGACAATTCTTTGGTGATGTTTGCCTGACGCGCCTTGTTATAGGTCAGCTGCAGGTCCTCGATGATCGTGCCGGCGTTGTCGGTCGCTGACTTCATCGCCACCATGCGTGCAGCCTGCTCTGAGGCAGCATTCTCAATCACCGCCTGATAAACCTGTGATTCGACGTAACGCTGCAAGACCGTATCCATCAACTCATTGCTGCTGGGCTCATAGATATAGTCCCAGTGAGACAGCAGTCCCTCATCCTTGATCGGCTTGATCGGCAACAGCTGGCGCGCAACCGGACTCTGGGTCATCGTATTCACAAACTCGTTGGCGACCAGATACACCCGATCCACTTCACCATTGCGAAAGGCATCGGACATCAGTTTGATCACACCCAGCAACTGATCCAGCTCTGGTTTATCACCCAATTGGCTGGTGGTGCCAAGCACCTTGCCGCCGATGCGTTTGAAAAACGCGATGGCCTTGTTGCCGATCAGCGTCAGGTCTACTTCGACGCCCTTGTCCTGCCATTCCTTGATGCTGCGCACCGTGGAGCGGAAGGCATTCATGTTGAGACCGCCGCACAGACCGCGGTCACTGGAGACAATCAGATAGGCAACACGTTTGATGTCGCGCTCGACAGTAAATGGGTGCTTGTATTCCAGGTTAGCCCCAGCGAGATGCCCCAGCACCACGCGAATCTTTTCGGCGTAGGGCCGCGCCTGCGCCATGCGCTCCTGCGCACGCCGCATTTTCGACATTGCCACTTTTTCCATTGCACGAGTGATCTTCTGCGTATTTTTTACGCTCTTGATCTTGGTGCGTATTTCTTTGGCTCCGGCCACGACTATCGACCCCGGCTCAGACGGCTGACTGCTTGGCGTAGGTATCCATCGCGCCCTTCAGTTCGCCTTCCAGTTCGTCGTTCCAGTCGCCCTTTTCGTTGAACTTGTCCATCAGCCCGCCGTGGTTGCTGGCGAGAAACTGATGCAGACCCGCTTCCCAGGCCAAAACTTTGGAGACAGGGATGGTATCGATATAGCCCTTCTCGACGGCGTAAAGCGTACCGGCCATTTGCGCAACCGACAGCGGCGCATACTGCTTCTGCTTCATCAGCTCAGTCACGCGTTGACCGCGCTCCAGCTGTTTGCGGGTCGCTTCGTCAAGGTCGGAAGCAAACTGGGCAAAGGCTGCCAGTTCACGATACTGGGCCAGTGCCAGTCGCACACCGCCACCGAGCTTCTTGATGACCTTGGTCTGGGCTGAGCCACCTACGCGGGACACCGAGATTCCTGCGTTCATTGCGGGGCGGATACCGGCGTTGAACAAGTCGGTTTCCAGGAAGATCTGACCGTCGGTGATCGAGATCACATTGGTCGGCACGAAGGCGGACACGTCACCGGCCTGTGTTTCAATGATCGGCAGGGCCGTCAGTGAACCCGTCTTGCCCTTGACCGCTCCGTTGGTGAGTTTTTCCACATAAGCCTCGTTGACGCGGGCGGCGCGTTCCAGCAAACGGGAGTGAAGATAGAATACGTCGCCAGGAAACGCTTCACGACCCGGCGGTCGACGCAGCAAGAGGGAGACCTGACGATAGGCGACGGCCTGCTTGGAGAGATCGTCGTAGATGATCAGCGCATCTTCGCCCTTGTCGCGGAAATATTCGCCCATCGAGCACCCCGAATAGGGCGCGATGAACTGCAGCGCCGGAGACTCGGCAGCAGCGGCGGCGACCACCGTGGTGTAGGACATGGCGCCGTGCTCTTCGAGCTTGCGCACGACGTTGGCAATCGAGCTGTTCTTCTGGCCGATGGCGACATAGACACACTTGATGCCGGAATTTTTCTGATTGATGATGGCGTCGATGGCCAGCGCAGTCTTGCCGGTCTGACGATCACCGATGATCAGTTCTCGTTGTCCGCGACCGATTGGGACCATGGAATCGACCGATTTGTAGCCGGTTTGCACGGGCTGGCTCACCGACTGCCGCGTAATAACGCCAGGCGCGACCTTTTCAATTGGGCTACTGCTTTCGGCCTTGATCTCACCCTTGCCATCGATCGGCTGACCGAGTGCGTTGACCACGCGACCGAGCAGCGCTTCACCCACCGGCACTTCCAGAATGCGACCGGTTGTCTTGACCGTCTGCCCTTCCGACAAATGCTGATAGTCACCCAGAATCACAGCGCCGACTGAGTCGCGCTCGAGGTTAAGCGCGAGGCCGAAGGTGTTGCCCGGGAACTCGAGCATTTCACCTTGTAGCGCATCAGACAAACCATGCACACGGACGATGCCGTCCTGCAAGGACACGATGGTGCCGGTGTTGCGAGACTCGGTCGTCGATTCAAAATTCTGAATGCGGGACTTGATGAGATCGCTAATTTCGGAAGGATTCAGGTTCATTAACTTTCACTCGGGGGTTCACCCCGCCTTTCAAAGAATGGTTTTAATTCAGTTCGCCAACGCGGTGCGCAACTTTTCCAATTCGCCCCTGGCCGAGCCGTCGATGACCAGATCGCCTGCGCGGATGAGCGCACCTGCAATCAGCGTTTCGTCGGTTTTCCAGCTCACCTCGACATCACGTTGCAGGCGTTTTGCAATCGCATCAGCCAACTGCTCCTGATCACGTGGCGAAGTCTCGGCAGCGGTGGTGATCTCGACATCGACACGTGCTTCGGCCTCGGCCCGCATCGCTTCGAACTGTTCGGCAATAAACGGTGCCACCTGGACGCGTTTGTTCTCGACCAGCAGTTTCACCAGAGACGCGCCTTGCGCTCCAGTCCCTTCACCAGCCGCGGCGCCCAGGACACTGGCGAGTTCAGCCTTGTTGACGGCCGGGTGGCCAATCAGGCTGGCAATCTGTGGTGACTGCACGGCAGCAGAGAGCTGCTCCAATGCCTCGCCCCACTCCGCCAGCTTGCCGATATCGCGCGCCAGCTGAAATACAGCTTTTGCGTAGGGACGCGCCAGTGTTGAAAGATCAGCCATTTGCGATCAGACCCTGGCAGCGAGATCTTTCAATACATCGGCGTGTGCCGCTGCATTGACTTCCCGCTTGAGAATCTTAGCTGCACCCAGCACGGCCAGATCACCGACTTGTTGACGCAGCACTTCACGTGCTTTGCCGGTTTCACGTGACACTTCTTCGTGAGCACTGGCAATAATCCGATCGGCTTCAGTCTTGGCCTGGAGCTTGGCCTGATCCACGATGCTGGAAGCCTGCTTGTTGGCGCCGGAAAGAATCTCCTGTGCCTGAACGCGAGCTTCCTTGAGCGCTTCATCACTCTTGGCGGCCGCATCCGACAAGCTTCGGGCGCCCTTCTCCGCGGCAGCCAGACCGTCTGCAATCTTTGCCTGACGATCCTGCATGGCCTTGGTGATCGGCGGGAACACGTACTTCATCGTGAACCAGACAAATAGCCCAAAGGCGATTGACTGGAATATCAGTGTGGCATTCAGATCCATCGTGTTATCTCATTTGGCTTATGACCCGGCGCGAAAAAAATTCGCCGGGAAAGAAAAGCGCAGATCTTTCGATCAACCGCCTGTGGCAGCCTGCAGCTGACCCAGGAAGGGGTTGGCGAACACGAAGAACATGCCGATACCGATACCGACGAAGGTCACAGCGTCAAGCAGACCTGCAACCAGGAACATACGACCGGTCAACATGCCGGCCATTTCCGGCTGACGGGCCACACCTTCCAACAGCTTGCCACCCAAAAGGCCGAAGCCGATGGCGGTGCCGGCGCCACCCAAACCCAGAATGAGTCCGACGGCGAGTGCGGTATTGGCGAGAATCACGTCCATTTGTATCTGTCTCCTGCGAGGGTATTTACAACAACGATGTAGAAAGAAATAACGCTATAAATCAATGATCTGCGTGACTTTCGGCGGATGCGCCGAGATACACGATGGTCAGTACCATGAAGACGAAGGCCTGCAAGGTAATCACCAGAATATGGAATACGGCCCATGCCCAGTGCAGGGCGACGCCGACGCCAGCCAGGGCAGCGCCCATGACACCGGTGAAGGCCTGAGCCATCAGCAGCGCGATCAGAATAAAGATAAGTTCACCGGCAAACAGATTGCCGAACAATCGCAGCGCCAAAGACACAGGGCGGGCGATTTCTTCAACGATGCGCAGCACCACGTTAATCGGCGCCAGCAGCAGCTGCACCACCATATTTTTCGCCGCAAACGGGTGAGTCAGCACCTCCTTTGCAAAGCCGACGGGCCCCTTATAGCGAAAGTTATAGACGAAGATGAGGGCGAAGATCGTCAGCGACATGCCAAATGTGATATTCACATCGGTGCTAGGTACGACCTTCAGATAGGGCACGCCAGCCAATCCCGCGAGGCCCGGTAACCAGTCCACTGGCACCAGATCCATCAAATTCATCAGAAATACCCAGCAAAAGATGGTCAGCGCCAAGGGCGCTACCAGTGCGTCGGCCTTGGGATAGATCTCTCTGACCTGAGTCTCGACGAAATCGATGACCATTTCGACAAAGTTCTGCAGGCCCGAAGGAACGCCCGCGGTGGCGGTCCTGGCCGCTTTGCGAAAGATGAAATAGAACAGAGCCCCCAGGAGCACGGAAAAAATCATGGAATCCAGGTGAAGCACCCAGAACCCCTTGGCATGAGCGTCAATGCTCATGGTGGTCAGATCAAGCTTGAGATTGGTCAGGTGATGAAGAACGTATTCGCCTGAGCCGTGCGCTTCTTCGCCACCGTGTCCTTGTTCTGCCGCCATAAACCTATCTATCCCAGTGCTCTGCTATTCCGTGCCGCGCTTGCCTGCATGCTCCACCATGACAAGTACGGTACGTCGGATCAATTACTTCACTAGTCAATTCTTGCTGTCAGCATCACAGCCGGGTAGGCAATAATACAGGCTGCGTAAGTTGCTAGCAGCGGCAAAAACTGTTCCCCAAACAACCTTACGCCGCCGATAAACATCAACGCCGTCAACACAAACTTGCCTGCCTCTCCCCGGTAGAACGATCCCGCGACGTCTCCCGGCTTTCGATCTGGCCCGCGAAAATAAACCCGCGCAGCGAGATAAAGCGTTGGCACGATAGCGACGCAGCCTCCATACAGGGCGGCCTTGGCAGCCTGCACATCGACATAAATCATCACGATTAGAGCGGCGCTCAGGCTGATTAGCCCCTGAACTGTGCATATCGCCCAGGCCAGTTTGACACCACGCAAATGAATCCTGCTTTTCACTACCACCTCGACGCTACTCCGCTGCGACTAGATTCACGACGGAGCCGCCAAGCAGCCCTTGCGAGCGGCGCGCATTCTACATTCCGCGAGCGATGACGGTCAATGGGTTTTGTCGCAGCGCAACATATTCCAGCGGCAATATCTGGCATAGACCGGCTTGCAGGCCCCTGCCGATATAAACAGAAAGAGGCTTGAAATGCTGAAAAGTTGCGCCGATCTACTCATTGGAATCTTTTTGCCGCGTTGCCTTGGCACCGCCGATGATGGCCATACCCGTTAACAGGGCAGCTCCGACGACAATCCACTGTGTGGCCAGATTGAGCAGCAATGCAGCATAAATTGAACCGCTCAGGAAGATCAGAAAACCAATCATATAAATGGCAAACGACATGAGATTGCGCCTTATTTGTTCTTTTCCAGAAGCTTTCTGCACCGCGCACGATCGCATCGAGCCACTGAATCAAAATTTGTAGGAATAGGACAAGCCAGAACCGCGCTGCCAGCGCAGCCCGGGCCGCTTTTGGGCGATTACGATTTCAGATTGGTCGCCACCACGCTTTTGACCCCACGGATGCTCGCGGCCAGCTTGACCGCCAGCGCATACTCCTGCTGGCTATCCGTTTTTCCGCTGAGGGTGACCACCCCATCCTGGGTCTGGACATTGATGTCGGTGCCGTCAACATTGGCGGTGTACAAGAAAGTGGTCTTGACCTTGGCGGTGATCCAGCTATCCGAGATTCCGCTTCCGACCGCATCTGCCACGCTGGCCGTCTTGACCTCAGCCTTGTGGAGGCCAGCCTTGACCTTGTCCCTGATTTGACCGATTTTCAGCTGATTGTCTACAGAAACGACGCCCTGGGTGTTCGCGGCCAGTTCGCCTGCGAGCTCCTTCTGGACTTCGGTATCCGCAGAACCCTGCAGCGTCACTTTGCCAAGCCGGGTATCAACATTGATCTGCAATCCGTCCGTGTGGCTATTCCACAGCAACTTGGATTTGACGTGTGAGGTAATGGTCAGATCGTTAACGACCTCGCCATAGCTGCGTTTGTCTGCGGCGCTGGCTTCAGGCTCATAGTCCGACTTGACGGCGATCTGGTTGTCCACGCGCTCGACGCCCAGAGCGATCTGCTCGGCCAGGTCCCTGCTGACGGCTTCCTTGACGGTGCCACTCAGGATGGCCTTATCGTCATCGACCTTGACACCCAGTTGCATCGCGGCCAACTGCGAGTTCAGCGCATAGGTAGTCCAAATCTGGGTCTCCAGACGCGCCTCGCTGATATTTTCCCCGAAGCTGTCCTCCGATGCGCCTGCCAGAGCAGCGGTGCCGGCGCCCAGACCGGTCATGCTCAGGGCAAGGGTTGATGCGATCATTGTTTTCTTAAAATGGTTCTTCATTTTTCTCTCCGCATTGATAAGTGCGGGACCACCGTAGAAACATAGAGGTGTAGGCAGCCTGAATTACCATACAAGTCATTGCTTTATATGACTTACCCTTCTTTGTTTGGGAATGAACCCTCGCTGAAACAGGAGGCCTGCCTGCACCTGATGGCTGCCAATCAACAGGCCGGGAGCGGCGATCGAGACAGGGCAGCCGGGCAATCGTGTGCTAGCGCTTTAGGGTCGCGAGCCCCGCGACGGCCTGCTATTGGCATCAGCCGCCGTCACCCGCCAGATCGTATTCCCGGCGTCATCGGCAACCAGCAATGCGCCCTTGGCGTCCACCGCCACACCCACTGGCCTTCCCTGCGCCTGGCCGGCCTGATTCAGAAAGCCACTGAGCACATCGATGGGTTCACCGCTTGGACGGCCGTTCTTAAAGGGAATAAAAATCACCTTGTAGCCGCTGAGCGGCTTTCGGTTCCAAGAACCGTGCTGTCCGACAAACATGCCCTGCGCGTAATCGGCTGTGAGCGCGCGCGGATTCCCGGACGCCGCGGCTAGGCCCAGCGACGCAGTGTGTGCGCCGACGGCGTAGTCAGGTGCAATGGCCTGGGCCACTTTGTACGGTGCGGTCGGCCGCACCCGAGCATCGACGTTCTGGCCGAAGTAACTCCAGGGCCAGCCGTAAAAGCCGCCGTCCTGCACCGAGGTGATGTAGTCCGGCACCAGATCATTTCCCAGCTCATCCCGCTCGTTGACAGCGGTCCACAGGGACCCTGTCTTAGGCTCGAAAGCCAGACCCACCGGATTTCGCAGCCCAGACGCGAAAATGCGATGGGTGCCGCTGGCCGGATCAATCTCCCAGATCGCCGCCCGCCCCAGTTCGAATTCGAGACCACGTTCACCAATATTGCTATTGGAACCCACGCCAACATAGAGCTTGCGTCCGTCAGGACTTGCGATCAGGGATTTGGTCCAGTGACGGTTGATGGCGCCGCCGGGCAAATTAAGCACCTTTCGTGGCTCGCCATCGATCTTTTGCGCGCCATTTTCATAGTGGAACCGAACCAGCTCATCGGTGTTGGCTACATAGAACTGGCTGCCGACCAAGGCCATGCCGAGCGGCGAGCGCAAACCTTCCAGAAAGGTGCTACGGACATCGGCCGCACCGTCTCCATTGCTGTCTCGCAGCAGCGTAATGCGGTCAGCACTGGGTCGCCGACCCGAGCCTGCTCGCTGCATGGCTTTCTTCTCTATCCACTTCCTAAGCTTGCCCCCGCCCGTTTTTGATGGCGCCTGACTCTCTGCAATCAACACATCGCCATTCGGCAGCACATAGATCCAGCGCGGGTGGTCCAGATTCCTCGCGAATGCCTGAACTTTCAGGCCAGACGCCGCGATTGGCGCCCCGCCCTCCGGCCAGCCAACAGCCTTGGCGATGTTAACCGTTGGCAACAGTGCAGATTCAGGGGCCGCAAGATCCGGATCAGCTCCGTAGCCCGGTTCATGGGCCGAAGCAGCTCCCGCGCTGTACATCATGGCAGTGCAAACGAAGCTCCCCATAGCCAGGCAAGTCCGCAATCGTCTTGCTCGAGCCAGGGAAGTCAATTGCGCGGCTCAGCCGTCGAACTTGGCCAGCAAGGTCTCCAGCTCCGCTGCGTTCTTATAGCGGATGGTGATGCGGCCCTTGCCCTTGGCATTTTGCTGGACACTGACGTTCAGGCCCAGTCGCTCGGCCAGACGACCTTCCAATTCCGACTCAAGGCCGTTCCGCACCCTAGCAGGCGGCGGCGCAATACGGGACTGCTCGTCGGACTTGAGCAAGGACTCGGTCTGACGAACGCTCATTTGCTGATTAGCGACCAGCTTGGCCAGCGATGACTGTCGCGAACCCGTTGCCCCCATCAGGACTTTTGCATGGCCCAGACTCAAACGTCCCTCACGCACCAAGGTCTGTACATCTTCATTGAGCTCCATCAGACGCAGCAGATTGCTCACGGTTGCACGGGACTTTCCGACCGCCTCGGCAACCTGCTCGTGCGTGAACTGACATTCGTCAAGAAGCCGGGAAAGTGCTTCGGCTTCTTCCAGGGGATTCAGATCCGCGCGCTGAATATTCTCGACCAGAGCGATGGCCATGGCACCGCGCTCATCAAGAACGCGCACCACTGCCGGGATCGATTGCAGCCCAGCCATCTGGGCAGCGCGCCAGCGACGCTCGCCGGCAATGATCTCGTAACGCTCGCCGCCCAGGGCGCGCGCCACGATGGGCTGAATCACTCCCTGACTTGAAATGCTATTGGACAGCTCGCGCAAACTTTCTTCGTCGAAGTGTCGACGCGGTTGGTGGGCGCCGGGCTGAAGACGCTCAAGCGCAATCTCTCTTTGCTGAGAACCACCGTCGTTTTCTTTGTCAGAGTACTGCTGCGCGGACTCGCTGCTGAGTAATACATTCAGCGAACGGCCCAAGCCCCTTTTCTTCTGCTGCGCGCTCATCGGCCGCTCTATCCTTTTACTTGCGTTTCTGCTGTCTGCTCCCCGCAGGGGGGCAACTCTACCGCATCATTCCACTTCGGGGCCAACCGAAGTGTGAAACGGCTCAGACTCCGGGTCCGGCTCAAATCAAGCCTGATCCAGTCGCATCTGGCCCCCATCACGCCGACGAAGCAACTCACCTGCCAGGGCAAGATAAGCACGTGCACCGCTGGATTGGGGGTCGTAAATCATGACGGGCAAACCGTGACTTGGCGCTTCTGCCAAGCGCACATTGCGCGGAATCACCGTGCGATACAACTTGTCGGGAAAATGTTCGGCCAGTTCGGCCGAGACGTCGTTGGCCAGATTGTTGCGCGTATCGAACATGGTGCGCAGCAAACCTTCAATTTCGAGACCGGGGTTGATGACCCGTTTGATCTGGGAAATGGTGTCGACCAGGGCGCTCAAGCCTTCCAGTGCGTAATACTCGCACTGCATTGGAATCAATACACCGTCGGCGGCGACCAGCGCGTTGACCGTGAGCTTGGACAGAGCTGGCGGGCAATCAATCA
The DNA here is from genome assembly GCA_041635265.1 of Panacagrimonas sp. GTDB lineage: Bacteria > Pseudomonadota > Gammaproteobacteria > Nevskiales > Nevskiaceae > Panacagrimonas. The sequence continues at coordinate 9,542 of JBFJJV010000010.1, read as the reverse complement.
GAATGTAGTCATATTGATCAGCCACTTGTGCCAAAACCGTCTTCAACGCGAAGTCACCGCCTGGCTGATCGCGCAGCTTGATTTCCGCTTCGGTCATATCGCTATTGGCCGGGAGCAGCGATATCTTCATATTGTCCAGCGGTCGGATCGTCTGTGCGATCGTCGCCTTTTCCAGCAGCACATCGCGCACCGACAACTCCAGCGTCGACTTATCAACGCCCACACCCATGGTGGCATTGCCCTGTGCATCCAGATCCACCAGAAGTACACGTCGTTTTGCCGCGCCCAGGGACGCGGCCAGATTCACCGCCGTGGTGGTTTTTCCAACTCCGCCTTTCTGATTGGCGACCGCAATGATGTGGCTCATGATGACAATGGCGCAGCGACAACAAGATGACGGTCCTCATCCAGACCGGGAACGGTCAGAGGAAGAACGCGAAGAATGGAAACCGTGGGAGAAGTTGCAGCCAGCTCATTGTCGTTCACCCGGCCCTTCATCGCCAGCCAGTGCCCGTTTTCAAGCAGCAGACCGGCAGTCGCATGGAAAAAGTCGTCCAGGGCCGTGAACGCGCGGCTGGTGACCACGGCGTATGCATTCCGGTATTCATGCTGCTCGACCCGGCCTTCAAAGACCTCGACCTTGTTCAGGCCGAGCGTGCGCTGCAAATGACGCAGAAAACGAGCTTTTTTCCCATTGCTGTCAATAACATGCACTTCCATTTTGGGTCGCGCGAGGGCGATGATCAGGCCCGGCAGGCCGGCCCCCGAGCCCACGTCCAGTAGCGGTGACCGGGGCGTCAGCGCGTCCAGAGCGGGCAGTATGGCCAGTGAATCCAGCAAGTGCCGGATCACCATTTGCCGCGGATCACGTACCGCTGTGAGATTGTAGGCCTTGTTCCATTTGATCAATTCCGCAAGATAGGCCATCAACGCATCGTGCAGGCCAGGCTGCACCATATTCAACTGTTGCAAGCCCAAGGCGAGGGACTCAGCCGGATCAGCGGTTTTCTTCACGAAATATCCGCCACTGCCCAGTCTTGTCCCGCCGCCAGTACTGTTCCTTTTTGGAAACAGACCGGAAATTGTCACTATTGTAGGTCACGGTAAATTCAGCGAGCAGCATCGGCTCTCCAGGGTAGCGAAACAGACTGATGTCAGAGAGGTCTACCGAGATGAACTTTTTGCTGGCGTTGACACGATATTTGTGCCTGGAAAACTGCGCCTTGTTCTGGCCAGATGTCGAAAAATCCTCGCCATAGAAATCCAGATAGGCTGCGGTATCTATCGCCGCCCAGGATTTGCGCCAGGCCTCGATACGGGCCAGGAAAATATCGCGCTCGTCCTGCAGCTGTGCCTTGCTGATCCAAGTCAATTTATCGGTCAGAATGACCGGCGCCCAATTATTGGCGACATAGGGCTTAAGCCACAATAAATCCTCATTGGCCATGGTTACGCAGCCTTCGCTCGATCGGGGCGCGCGCACATAGGTTTGTCGCGGCACCCCGTGCAGCCAGATGCCGTATCCCGTCTTTGATTTGAACAGATCCCATAAATTCGGGTAGTTCAGGGGCAGTGCGCCCACGCCGTAGAGTTCAGGCAAAGTCTGGTCGGCCTTCCAACCTGTCACGTGATAAATGCCCACAGGGGTGCGTAGATCCCCCTCGACTTCCTTGCCAAATCCTTCCCGACCAATTGCAGCATAGCGACTGCTCACCGTATGAAGATTGCCGTCGAGATTGCGCATCAGATGCATGCGTGCGGCGGGCAAGTCGACAATCAGGATGTAGGGATATTCACTGGACAGTTGAAGCACCCCATTGGGTACCGCATCGGGGGCGGGTTTGAAACGCGCCTGATCCAGCCGCAACCGTGCCTCTTCAAACAACTCTTTGATGCGCGGGTCCTGATCATCCGCCATGATTCCGCGCACGCCAGATCGGGCCGCCATCAGATCCGCGTAGATCAGCTGGGCCAGACGAAAATTGGGTTGGGCCTTGAGCAGCGTCTCCAGCGCCTTGACGCTCTCGGAAATCTTACCCTCTCGCGCCAGCTCTATTGCCGAGACCAGACTCGCCTCCGGACTTTCCAATGTGAGCTGTGGGTTGAGCGGCGCCAAGGGCCCCGCCTGCACGGCCGCAGCCATAAACAGGCCCAGCAGCAAGCCAAAGGCCCCGCGTTGACTTAACAGCATTGGCTCGTAACTGGAGAGGGCGATGCAGCTCCCGCTGCCAAGCGCCTAGCGCGTGTATTCGCGGACGATCTTCCAGCCGTTCTCATCACGCAGCTCCAGCACCTTGGTCACTGTGTCACCAAAGCTGTTGGACTGATATTCCTGGCGGAAGGTCACGCGCATGAGATTGTCCGCCTCGCTGAGGCCGTCGCTGACCACCGCAACGGTGGGGTTGGAAACGCCGATCCGGATCCGGGACGGACGCGAGACACGATCGCGGCGAAGGGCCGCCCAATTCGCGCGGGACACGCCGCCTTCAGGGCGGAAGCCAGCAGAATAAGACGCTAGATAGGCATCCACATCCTGCTCAGACCAGGCCTCGGCCCAGGCGTTGACGGCCTTGAGCACCTCGGCCCTTTGATTGTCACTCGCCGTGTCCTGTGCCTGATTGGCCGCAGCAGGGACCGGAGCGGCCGCTGTCGCGGGAAGCGCAGGTTTCGGGGCTGCGGGTGCAGGTTCAGGAGTCACGCTCGCTGATGGAGTGGTGGTCTTGGGCGCAAGGGCTGGCGCGGACGGAGCAGCTGCCGGCGTCACTACAGCGGGTGGCGCAACCGCCACCTGGGTTCCGCCTGTGGCTTCGCTCACCTTATTCAAGAAAGACAGCTTGCTGCGCACGGCTTGATTGCCCTGATCAAGCAGCAAGGCGCGGTTATAGGCGGCGCCGGCCAGAGCCGCGTAGATGTCACCGAGATTCTCATGCGCCGTGGCATAGCTCGGATGCGTCGCGAGCGCTGCTTCCAAGGCGTCGCGCGCTTTTTCATAATCGCCCTGCTGCGCATACAGCACGGCCAGATTGTTATAGGGCTCGGGAAGCTGCGGATAGTCGCGGGTGATATCGGCAAATGCTTTGATGGCGTCCTCGTTGCGGTTCAGTCGCGTGAGCACCAGACCGCGCAAGAACCGCGCTTCGGCATCTTGCGGCGCACTCTTGAGCTGAGACTCGAGACGACTCAAGGCAGCTTCAAGCTTGCCCTGAGAAATCATCTTCTGCGCTTCTTCGACTGCATTAGCAGCCATGACTGACGGAGTGGCGAGCAAAATTGCGGCAGCAGCCGCCAAGCAGGTAATCGTGCGTTTCACGCCAAGGCCTCGAAGTAGGAATCCATAAATTGCCGCGGAGTTTAGCAGTAGCGGCTAGCCAGCCAAAATGCAAATTGCGATTTAGCTTTCAGCGACCCTCAATAGACGCTGGGTTCACCTTGCGGTCGCCGCTTGAAACGCTTGTGAATCCAGAAGTATTCCGGCATCGCCAGCCGGATACCGGCCTCCAGAGCCTGATTGACCCGCGTAGCATCGAGCAATTCATCCTCGCCCGGAAAATTTTCCAGCATCGGGAAGAAACGTACTTTCCACCCTTTAGCCGTCTTCTGCGGCATATAGGGCAGCACCCCCGCGCGACCCATTCTGGCAAGGCGGGCGGTCGCCATCACGCTGAGCGTTGGCACGCCAAAGAAAGGGGCGAAGACCGATTGGCGCATGTCCAGAGTCTGGTCGGGCGCATACCAGATCGCACGGCCAGCCCGCAGGGCTTTGACCATGGTGCGCAAATCGTCTCGTGGCAGGGCCGGCAGACCGGCCTTGCTGCCGCGAAAGCGATGCATGCAGTAATCCATGACCTGATTCTTGTAAGGCCGATACATGGCGTGGAATGGCATCCCGCCTTTGGTTACCACGACTCTGGCGCCGATCTCCAGCGTGCTGAAGTGTCCGGTGAGCAGCAGAAGTCCCTTGCCGGAGGCTTTGGCTGCCTCAAGATGCTCCAGTCCCTCGACTTCACATAGCGGCAGCAGGCGCTGATCCGGCGCAAACCAAGCGAGCGCGGCCTCGAAGATGCCACGCCCCAGTGCGGCGAATTGATCTTCGATCAAGGCTTCACGCTCCGCCGCAGGCATCTGTGGAAAGCACATCTGCAGATTGATGCGCACGACTTTGCGCCGACTTCTCATCAATTTTCCGATCAGGCGTCCGAGACCGTCGCCGAGCACCATCAGCAGCGGGATCGGCAGCAGGACCGCCAGCCGCACAAACCCAACGCCGAACCAGGTCAGCCACCATTGGGGCAACAGCAGGCGCAAAGAAAACACGGGTCCGGAAGTAGGCATGGCATCTGACATGGCGTGCAGTTTCCGGTGTCTTGCCCCGTCGCGCCACTTGCATCTGCCGAAAAATGTCGGTCAACAGACCTAGCGATTCCGCATTGCGGGGTGCTCCCGGGCTATCGCCCAGTTTGCGACTGAGCCACGCGCAATGGAAACTGCGGACGTGCGAATTCTCTATACCGTTCTTCTCTACCTGATTACGCCGCTGGTCATCCTGCGTCTGCTATGGCGCTCGCGCCGGCAGATCGGCTACCGGCAGCGCATCTGCGAACGCTTTGGCTACGTGCCGAAACCGCCGCAGGGTATCGCTGTCTGGGTCCATGCCGTGTCGGTCGGAGAAGCGCTGGCTGCCCTGCCCCTGATCCGCCAGCTGATAGAAACCCACGGTGCGAACCGCGTTTGGGTCACGACCACGACGCCAACAGGGAGCGAGCGCGTCATCGCCAATCTGGGCGATCAGGTGCTGCACAGTTATGCACCCTACGATTTGCCGGCCGCGGTGGCGCGTTTTCTGGATCAAGCGCAACCGCAGCAGGTGATCATCATGGAAACCGAGCTGTGGCCCAATCTGTTCAGCGCCCTGCGCGCGCGCAAGATTCCCCTGCTGATCGCCAATGCGCGCTTGTCCCCGCGCTCCTTCAAGGGCTATTCACGGGTTTCCAGCTTCGCCCGTTCCGTGCTGGCCGACACCACCCTGATCGCCGCGCAAAGTGCGCTCGACGGCCAGCGCTTCACAGCACTGGGCGCAAGGCACGTGGAAGTGACTGGCAACATCAAATTTGATATCGATCCGCCGCAGGTCCAGATCAGCGCCGGTCAGCAGCTGCGCAAGTTGATTGGCCCAGATCGACCGATCTGGATCGCAGCGAGCACCCATGCGGACGAAGAACTCGCAGCGCTGGCGGCGCAGGAACGCATCCTCAACAATTTCCCGGATGCCCTGCTGATTCTGGTTCCCCGACATCCACAACGTTTTGATGAAGTGGCGCGGCAGATCCGCGAATCAGGATTGGCCGGGGTACGCCGCAGCGCCCTCCCCGCAGAACTGGACCAGATGCAGGTACTCCTGGGTGACAGTCTAGGCGAGATGTGGATGTATCTGCAGGCCAGCGATATTGCCTTCGTGGGCGGCAGTCTGGTCGATGTGGGCGGCCACAATGTGCTGGAGCCCGCAGCTCTGGCCCGCCCGGTCCTGTTTGGTCCGCACATGCATAATTTTCTGGCTGCGCGCGATCTGCTGCTGGCTTGCGGTGCCGCGCAGGAGATCAGCGATGCCGCAGCCCTGGCAAAAGCGGTGATTAATGGCTTCTCGGCGCCGGAAGCAGCGCAAGCCATGGGCGCAAAAGGTCGCGAGGCCGTGCATTGCAATCGCGGAGCATTGGCCAAACTTCTGGCCTGCCTGCCGCAAATTCAAGCAGCACCTTAGCCGTGCATGCGCAGACGCCAGCCATTGCGCCAACGCCGACAGTTACTCGGGCCAGTTTTTAAGCCCGCTCAGAGCGCCTACGGGCCGGCTGGCACGACAAAATCAGTGAGCCGAGAAGGCGCGCGTCGCATCCTCCCGACTTGTCGGCTTTGAAAGCCATCGCCGATAGTGAAAACATAAGGCCTCCATCTAACCGCTTCCGCTCTTATGCCCACATTTGATGTTGTATCCGAAGTCGACAAGCACGAACTGACGAATGCTGTGGATCAGGCCAATCGCGAACTGGAGAATCGCTTCGATTTCCGGGGCAGCGAAGCCAAGTTCGAACTCGATGATTTGATCATCACGCAGAGTGCGCCCAACGAATTCCAGCTCGAACAGATGATGGACATTCTGCGTAAGCGGCTCGGTGCGCGTCATATCGATCTGCGCTGTCTGGACGTGGCAGACCCGGAAAGCAATCTCGCGCGGGCCAGACAGAAAATCACGATCAAGCAGGGCCTGGAAAAAGTGCAGGCAAAAAAGATAATCGCCGCCCTGAAAGAATCGAAAATCAAGGTGGACGCCTCGATCAACGGTGAAAAGCTACGCATCAGCGGCAAGAAGCGTGACGATCTGCAAACCGCCATTGCCCTGCTCAAGAAAACCGAATTTGAAGTGCCACTGCAGTTCGAGAATTTTCGCGATTAATTCGCACACCCCGCGATCAGCTTTCAAGGCGGACGCGCTAAGAACCGTCTTGGCGGCGGAACGGACCTGAATCCCTCCCCGGACGGCTCGGCCAGTGACTAAAAAACGAGCGACACAAATCGTTCTTGCTGTGGTTGTGCCGCGCCGCAGGGTCGGCCGCTGCTTGAAACTGGCGGGGCCGTCACCAGATTGACCTGCGTTGCCGCTAGACTCCGCGCCCGCCATCACGTTTTCTCGACCGAACGATCATGTCCAACACCCCCGGCTCGACTTCCACGCCCGCCGCTTCGCCTGAGCACGCGCGACTTTCGCCGCTGCCTTCCCTGATTTTCTCTTCGCGCTGGCTGCAGCTGCCGCTGTATCTGGGCCTGATCGCTGCACAGGGTGTTTACGTGATCCTGTTCGTGAAGGAACTCTGGCATCTGATCCACGACGCCTTCAGCCTCAATGAACAGGAAGTGATGCTGGTCGTGCTTGCTCTGATCGACGTGGTCATGATCTCCAACCTGCTGATGATGGTGATCGTCGGCGGCTACGAAACCTTTGTTTCGCGCCTGCGCCTACAGAACCATCCGGATCAGCCCGAATGGCTCAGCCACGTCAACGCCTCGGTGCTCAAGGTCAAGCTGGCCATGGCGATCATCGGCATCAGTTCGATTCATTTGCTCAAGACGTTCATCGAGGCCGGGTCCTTGGGCTCGCTTCCCTTGTGCTCGGCCGTAGATGCGGGCGTTGCCTGCAGCAAAATTTCGGAAGCTGGTGTCATGTGGCAGACCATCATCCACATGGCCTTTATCCTGTCCGCGATCGGCATCGCCTGGACCGACCGTCTGATCATGGGCGCCGGACCCAAGCCGGCGGCGCACTGATTGATCGTCGAATGCGAAGTCCCTTAAAAACAACAGTCACGCAATCGATTGGTACAAAAGGCTGACGTGGAAGACTATACCCAGCGCCTGCATCATCTCAGCGCAGCTGTCAGATAAAAGCCGGCACTCGTCCGAGGTCTTGCCCATGCCCACACCAGCGATTCCGGGCTGACTCACCGCACGCAACCGCGGGCCTAAGGCCTGCAATTCGGCCAATATCTTGCGCAGACCACTGAACTGCGGATTGCAATAGGGGCACTAGCCGCCGCGATAGAACACGCGCATTGCCGGTTTGCCACTGATCAGCTCACCCAGTTGCAGGCTCTGGCGATCCAATGTGCGCAGAGTCCGGCATGACCGCGCTTAATGGCAGGGGCTGGGTGTCTTCAGCGCAACCCGGCTGCTGATGATCGCACCATATCAGGCGCAAACATCAACAGACTGCGTTCAGATCGGCTTGAAGGCATGCGAGCGAATATGGCCCACCTTGAGATTGGGAATATAGAACTGCGTGCCGCCGCCGGGCAGTTTCTTCGATCTACCTCTCCCCTCTACCGCGCCATCACGGAAGGATTTGGATCCTTCGTCAATGCGGCTCATGCCCCTGAATCCACCGAACCACGCATAGACCGGCACCTTGAGTTCAATGGTGAGGAGGATGGACATCGGGCTCCAGTTCTCTTTGATGACGGATGTCAGGCGTCCCCACTCCCTGAGCGTCACGCCATTGGCCTGTGCAATCGCAATCCGCTGCTGGAGACCGGCATCGTGCTTGAAGGCCTTTGTGGGACTCCACCACGGAGACAGACCTGTGTCATCGGTGATCACGCCCTGACCCAATGTACTGTAGCCGTTGAACTTGTAGATGGACATGCCTGCGGGCAAAAGCTCTTTGGTCGGCTTGCCAAACATCAACTGAAACGCATCGGCCACCTTTCCCGACCCTGTAGGGATGTTGCCAACATCCGACCAATTCAGTTCCTGATTCAATGCCATTCCCATCCCCTTTAGCCGCGCCACAATTGATTTCTGAGGTGCCGCCGCATCGACACCCGAGGCAGGTTACCCAAAAATTTGCGGGTGTGCGCTAGCGCTAGCCGCGCTTTAGTTGTATTTGAACGGCAAATCTGCGGCAGGAACGAAGAGCATTCGCAATCTCGCAGGGCGGCTTAGCCGCTTGTTTAGGCCGCAAGCTGCTGGCAATGCAATTACATGGGATGTGCTCGCAAGGCGGGCGACACGGGGAGACGGCGAAGCCGCGCTTGTATCTTTCTTACGGCGGCAGCTGAAACGCGGCGATCTGCAAACCACCATTACCCTGTTAAAAAAAACTGAATTCGAAGTGCCGCTACAGTTCGAGAATTTTCGCGACTAGCCTGCACCGCCCTTATTGATCTAACGATCTGGATTCCGCAAGCGCCTGCGCTGCAGCCATAAGCGCATCATTGTCCATGCGCACGGCGTAGTCCGGATCGGAATGCTGGAACTGAATCATGCCTGCTTCATCGACGATATAGACCGAAGGCACGGGCAACAGATGATGAGTCTCACCGCCGGAGGCTTGCTCCAGATCCACGCCAAAACCCAGGTATTTCTTGCGGGTAGCGGGGTCCAGCTCGAAAGCGATGCCGAGGGCGCGAATCCATTCGCCCGAGCTGTCTGAAACCAGCTGATACTCGACCTCTGTTTTTTCCAGACCTGCATTCAAGGACTGCGGACTATCCGGACTGACCGCGATCAACTGGAAGCCCAGCTCGGCCAGATCGCCCATGATGGTGCGCAGCCCGCTCAGCTGAGTATTGCAGTAAGGACACCAGCCGCCCCGATAGAACACCAGCACCGTCGGCTTACCGCCCAGCACCGCCTTTGCCGTAGTGGCTTCACCCTCAATGGTTTTCAGCGCGGCATCAGGTATCGCCTGACCCACTGGCAGCGGCTGCGCATCTTCCGCTCTTTGAGGAGGCACATTGTTGTTGTTCGTAGCAGTGGCAGACATGGCGGGCTCCACGCAGGACAGGGTGATTGAAAGAAATAATAAAAGAAAAATCAGCTTAAGCATTTTTTGGTGAACCTCGCCTTGCCAATGCTTGAATGAGTACGTCCATTACACGCCCCTTATGTATGCACCACAAAACCGCAGCTTCGTAAGGTTGGTTAGCCGCGTTTTTATTACTGGGCGTAAGCCACCGTGCTGTGATTCCAAGCTATGGCGGCTTACGCGATGAAGC
>JBFJJV010000009.1:0-41578 GCA_041635265.1 Panacagrimonas sp. | reverse complement strand
GGGCCACGCGTCCGATAGTAAGCGCTCGCATGCCTATTCCTCATCACGAAACCTTGAATTCTGACCGGGCCGCTGTAAACAAGTTCAGCTCTTGACTCGGTACCTAGGTACCGGGTCTAGAGTGCCCAGCATGTATTGGATCAGGACCTGAAAATGCACCTTATCATCCGGATTGCAGACAAGGGGGGTGCGCTGGGAAGCCTTCTGGCAACGATGGGCTGCGCGCTATGCTTTCCCGCGCTGGCGAGTATCGGTGTCGCACTAGGTCTTGGCTTTCTAGCCCAGTGGGAAGGACTGTTCCTGAATAAGCTTCTGCCGCTATTCGCGGGAATCGCCCTGGCCGCCAATGCGCTAGGTTGGCTGAGCCACCGCCAATGGCGGCGCGGCCTGCTTGGGCTACTCGGACCCAGCTTGGTGCTGTTGACGCTTTACCCGCTCTGGAACTACGGCTGGAGCACTTACCTGCTGTATGGCGGGCTCGCGCTGATGATGGCTGTCGCAACCTGGGATCTGATCTCACCAGCAAACCGTTTCTGCGAATCGAACGCCGCCCCGGTCCCACCACGGGGCGAATAACTCGCAGCCGCCCCTCGCGCGCAACAGGAACTCAACCATGCCGACCAAAAGATTGCCGGCGCCTTCGTTTTCATGCAGCACCGCGCGCCGTGATCGCGCTACACGGATGGGCATGGCGCAAAGCGGCACCCGGATAGGCAGGCCATGAGCGCAGCCAGGCAGTGCGGAACTCGCGAGCCAGGCAGCGGCGGCGACAAACCCCTAGATATCGCAGTGATCGGCAGTGGGGCCGCCGCGATGGCCGCCGCGATCACCGCAGCCGAACGTGGCGCCCGGATTACGCTGATCGAACACGGCACCATCGGCGGCACCTGCGTCAACGTGGGATGCGTGCCGTCGAAGATCATGATCCAGGCTGCGCACTTTGCCCACGTGCGCACAAGCAGCCCTTTCGACGACGGCATCTCGGCGACGCCCCCGCACATCGATCGCAGGATTCTGCTTGCCCGGCAGCAGGGCCGTGTGGACGAACTTCGGGCTGGCAAATACGAAGCGATCATTGCGGGCAATCCCGACATCACCTTAGTGCGCGGCGAAGCGCGCTTTGCGGATGCCACAAGCCTGCGTGTCAGACTCGTGAGCGGCGGCGAGCAGAACGTGACTTTTGACCGTGCACTGATTGCCAGCGGCGCGCGGCCAGCCATCCCGCCGATACCCGGACTCAGTGACACGCCCTACTGGACCTCTACCGAGGCTTTGGCCTCTGACCGGATTCCACCGCGGCTGCTAATCGTCGGCTCTTCTGTGGTTGCGCTTGAGTTGGCGCAGGCCTACGCAAGACTCGGCAGCCGGGTCAGTCTCGTCGCCCGCAGCACCTTAATGTCTCGCGACGACCCCGCCATCGGCGAAACCCTGAGCCGGGTCTTTGCAGACGAGGGCATCCGCGTGTTGCGGCAGACCCAGATCGGCTCAGTCGTACACGAGAATCAGGTCTTTGGCCTGGAAACATCCAGCGGTACGCTCCGGGCCGACGCACTGCTGATCGCAAGCGGCCGCACGCCGAACATCGAGGCGCTGAATCTGCAAGCGGCGAACATCAAGACCGACGAAGGTGGCCTGATCAAGGTCAACGCCCATTTGCAGACAAACCAAGCCAACATCTATGCAGCCGGCGACTGCAGCGACCAGCCGCAGTTTGTCTACGTGGCAGCAGCCGCCGGTTCGCGTGCAGCGCAGAATATGACCGGCCTCAATGTTGATCTGGACTTGCGCAGCATGCCCGCCGTCGTCTTCACCGACCCTCAGATCGCTACGGTCGGCCTGACAGAAGCCGATGCGCGCCTAGGCGGCATTGAAACCGATAGTCGCCTGCTCAGGCTCGAGCACGTGCCGCGCGCATTGGCGAATTTCGACACGCGCGGCTTCATCAAATTGGTCGCCGAGGCGCATAGCGGTGAATTACTGGGCGTGCAAGCAGTGGCAGCGCAGGCGGGCGAACTCATACAGTCTGCAGCACTCGCCGTGCAGCAACGCATGACCGTCTCCGAGCTGGCAGCTCAGCTCTTCCCTTATCTGACGATGGTAGAGGGATTGAAACTCTGCGCCCAGACGTTTACCAGGGACGTCACGCAACTGTCCTGCTGCGCTCCATGAGCTCGCCCGATTTCAGGCAGACGTTGAGATTCCCATGAACGAGCTTGCTGATCAGCGATTAATCAACCGTTATCAGGCACTGCTGAATCTGATCGGCGTCTTGGACCCCGACCAGGCGCTGCTGGCCGTGCGATCTATCGCGAAATTGTGGATCGGGACCACGCCGAAGCTGATGCATTGGCACAAGTCACCGGGCTGACGGTCGATGCGATCAAGCGCCACTTGGAGGAAAGCGCTGCCGTGTTTCGCGATAGGCACGGCAATGTGACAGGCTTCTGGGGACTGACGGCCGCCGCTATCAGCCCGCACAAATTTATCGTCGGCCAAAAAACGCTTCATGCATGGTGCGCCTGGGACACCCTGTTCCTGCCGCAGCTGCTGGGGCGCACCGCGTACATCGAATCACAATGTGCGCAGACCCGGACTCCGATCAAATTGCAGGTTTCGCCTACGGAAATTGTTGCGGTTTCACATCCCGAAATGAGGGTGTCGATGCTGGTACCAGAGACCGAGGCCTTCAGCCAAGACATTCTAGGCAGCTTTTGTCACCACGTTCATTTCTTCCGCGATGCAGTGGCGGCAAGCGCATGGGCTGCCGAACACGAGAATATTGAAATGATCAGCCTCGCCGAGGCCCACGCAGTAGGACGACTAAAAAACCGCCATCAGTTCCCAGCGCATTCGCGTTCGGAGAGAAAAACCTGAGCGAGCTAGTCGATCTCCGCCTTCGAGGGCCGCGTCGCCAGCGCCTGCACGGCCTGGACGGCATTGATCTCGCCCTTGATGAGTCGGACCACCTGTTCTGTAATTGGCATCTCGATGTGGTGCTTCTGTGCCAGTCGCAGCACTTCCGGCGCCGCCTTGATGCCTTCCACCACCTGCCGTATCCGGGCGACCGCTTCGGGCACGGTTTTGCCCTCAGCCAGCAGCAGCCCCATGCGGCGGTTACGTGACTGATCGTCGGTGCAAGTCAGCACCAGATCGCCCATGCCGGACAGACCCATCAGCGTTTCTACCCGAGCGCCGATGGCTTCACCCAATCGCATGATCTCGGCTAGGCCTCGAGTAATGAGCGCCGCACGGGTGTTGGCCCCGAGCTTGAGACCATCGGCAATGCCTACGGCTATGGCCATGACGTTCTTTGCTGATCCTCCGATTTCTACGCCGATTACATCCTCAGAGGTATAGGCGCGAAAGCCATTCCCGTGCAGGGCCTGTGCAATCAACTCGGCAAAGGCGCTCACTGGCGAGGCCACCGTGACGGCCGTCGGCATGCCCAGCGCCATTTCTCTGGCAAAGGTTGGGCCGGAAATGACGGCCAGCGGCCTCGCCTGTCCCAGCGTTTCTTCCACGACTTCGTGCGCCAGCTTGCCCGAGCCCGGTTCCAGGCCCTTGCAAGCGCAAGCCAATCCCTGTTCCGGGCCGAGCAGGGGCTTGATGCGCTCGCAGGTTTCTCGCAGCGCAGCACTGGGCACGACAATGATCAGATGCGTCGACTGGCGCAGCGTGCGTTCCAGATCAGCGCTTGCGGTCAGCGACGGCGGGAATTTGCAATCAGGCAGATAGCGGGTGTTTTTTCGAGCGCTTTGCATTTCGGCCAGACTTTGCTCATCGCGCCCCCACAAGCGGGTAGACGCGCCGCGCCGGGCCAGCTGGATGGCGATCGCGGTGCCGTAAGAACCTGCCCCGAGCACGCCGAATTGCATGATGATCAGCCTTTCCCAGCGACGCTAGTTCAGCTTGCCAGAGGGATTGGTAATGATTCCACTCTCTGGCTGCTGCTTCTGTTGCTTGGCCAGATTCTGCCTGTACAGCGCCTCAAAGTTGATCGGCTGCAATAACAACTGAGGAAAACCTGCTTTCTGAACAAAGTCGGCAATGGCTTCTCGAGCAAAGGGAAACAGCATATTGGCGCAGTAGCCGCCCAGCACAGCGCTTTTCTCCTGCAGATTGTCAAAACCTTTCACCTGGAAGATTCCAGCCTGTTTGACCTCAACCAGAAACGCGGTTTCCTTGTCTGTCTTGGCCGTCACCGTAATTGAGATCACCACATCAAAGTGATCATCCTGCACCGGGTTCACGGCAGTGGCGACGTTCACGTCAATCTGCGGCTGAGCATTGCTAGTAAAAATCTGCGGTGCAGCGGGTGCTTCAATCGACGCATCCTTGATATACACCTTTTGCAATACCACCTGACGATTAGCTTCAGCGGCTTTGGGGCCGGCAGCACCGGAGGTTGCGCCAGAGTTCGACGGTTCAGCCATGGAAATTTGATCTCCTGATAAAAAGGGTTGGGTAGCGGCACTCAGAGCGGCCGCGGTTCTGAAGAGCTACTGCCTGGTCTCTGGCTCAGTCGGATGTGAGCAGGGCATCAAGTTTTCCAGCCGATTCCAAGGCATACAGATCGTCGAATCCGCCGACATGGGTTTCACCGACAAAAATCTGGGGCACCGTGCGATTGCCTGAAACCCGCATCATTTCCTGCCGAAGCTCGGGGTCGCGGTCGACACGAATCTCTTCATAGCGCACGCCTTTTTCATCCAGCAACCGTCGCGCCATCTGGCAGTACGGGCACATGGCCGTCAGATAAATCCGGACCGGTTTCATAAGTGGGTATTTAGGGAGCTATTTAGCAGTGATGGGCAGATTGCTCTGTAACCAGCCATTCATGCCACCACGCATGGGGTAGACCTCCTGATAACCAAGCTTGCGCAGCTTGACGGCCGCCTCCCGGCTGGAACCGCCCAGCGCGCAGTAAAGGATCACGGGGCGCGACTTGTCCTTGCCAAGTTCACTGGATCGGGATTCAATCTTCTGCGCCGGAATATTGATGGCGTTCATCAGATGTCCCTTCTTGAAATCGGCGGCGGCGCGCAAATCCACGACCACGGGCTCCCGGTCATTGATCAGGCGCACGGCTTCGACTGCGCTCAGGCGCTTGCCTCCGGTGACGTTGCCATGCACTTCATTGGCGATAATGGCGGTCAGAATGATGGCCGCTGCCGCGAACAAAATCAGGTTGTTGCCAAAAAATTCGATAAATTGCTGCATGTTGGTTTAGACGATTCAGAAGTTCGAGTGCGCGCGAACGCTTGGACATGCCCCCTACCGCGACCCCAATTGGACCCGCACCCAGAGATGACAATATCGCGAACGGTGATTATCGCACCGCTACCCCGGTGCCTCAAAGCCACAATCACTTGTGTGGTCCTGGCTCTGGCAGTGATATCTCCCTTTTCTGTTGCCGCGCAGGATGCCGCCAAGGCCGAGCGTGAACTCCAGACTTTGCGTGCGCGCATCAGCCAGCTTGATCGCGAGATGGCCTCGGACAAGCGCAGCCAAGACAGCTTAAGCCAGAAAATCGTATCGACCGAAAAAACGCTGGCGCAGAAAGCGCGCGCGGCGCGGCTGGCCGAAGCTGCGGTCAAGGCACAGAAAAACAAAGTCGCCGAGGCGCAGCGCGCTCAAGCTCAGGCAAATGCCCTGGTGAAGCGCGGCCAGCGCGATCTGGCCTCGGCCCTGCGGGCGAGCTATATGGCTGGAAACCCCGGCCCTCTGCAAATGCTGTTCTCGGTGGACCAGGCCGCCCCGCTGCTGCGCCTGAACGTGGATACCGCGGCCCTTGCCGCCGCGCTGCAGAACCGGGTGGCGCAATTGCTGAGCACGATTGCCCAATTGGCCGAAGCAGAGAAGATTCTGGCTGCGGAAGCGAAAACTCTTGAGGCGCGCAGCTCAGCGGCGAGCAAGGCCTTGTCTGCATTAAAGAAAACCCAGGAGCAGCGTCGCCGCGAGTTGGCCAGACTGAAGCAGCGCGGCAGCAAACGCGGCGTCGCCCTCGCGCTGGCGCGCGCTCAGCAAGCCAAGGTGGAAAAGCTGCTGGATGAATTGCGAAGTACGCTCAGTCAATCACCCATGAAGTACGAACGGGGCAAGCCATTCAAGCAGCAGCTTGGCAAGCTCCCCTGGCCCCTGCGCGGAAAGCTATTAGCCCAGTTCGGCGGCCTGAAAAATGGCGGCCCGCTAACCTGGAGCGGCTGGTGGATTGAGGCTCCGGAAGGGGCAGACGTTCGTGCCGTGGCCGATGGCCGAGTGGTCTATGTCGGCTGGGTTCAACGCTATGGCCTGGTCGTCATTGTTGATCACGCTGGTCCCTACCTGTCCTTGTACGGCCATTTGCAGGAAGCCCGCGTGGAGTTGGGCACCGTTGTCGGGGCCGGGACCCACATTGCCTCCGCCGGCAATTCCGGCGGGCACGACAGGAGCGGCGTCTATTTCGAGATTCGCCAGGGCGCGAACACGGTAGACCCAAAAAAATGGCTGATCCGCTGAAATACCCCATCTCATGAAACTGTAAGAAAATGGCAGGCCGAGGACTGAATTTGGCGTTCAGTCCTGTTTGCATCATCCTCTACCCAAATTCTCACTGGCCTTGCCCCACATGAAGCGCTTTGTCTGCAACTTACTGCTTTTGATCACCTTTGGCTCGGCCGACGCCGGCGTCTCCGCAGACAAGGCGCTGCGCCTCAAAAGCGAGCTGACCCCCATGGGCGCAGAGCGTGCCGACAATGAGGATGGGACCATTCCGGCCTGGACCGGTGGGCAGACCAGCGCCCCGCCATGCTATATCAAGGGAAAACGCTACTGCGACCCGTATGCGGCGGATAAACCGCTATTCGTCATCAACGCAGCCAATCTGGATCAATACCGGGAAAAGATATCGGCTGGGCAGATAGAACTCATCAAGCGCTACCCGGAAACCTATCTGATCAAGGTCTATCCCAGTCGTCGCAGCTTTGCCAATCCGCCCGAGATCTACGAGGCGGCCTTCAAGAACGCCACTGAGGCGGTGCTGATGCCCTCGGGACGCGAAATTCAGAACGCGAAGGTCGCGATCCCTTTTCCCATTGCAGAAAACGGCCTGCAGATGATCTGGAACCATCGGCTGCGCTATCGCGGTCCTGGCTTCAGGCGCTGGTTTGGCCAGGCCTCGGTGACCACCTCAGGTCAGGCGCATATCGTGAAGATGCGCGAAGACGCACGCTTCCCCTATGTGCTTGACGATGTCGGCAAGCGCCGCGTCGCCCAGCAATGGCTGCAAGTGGTATTTGCTCCGGAAAACCTGCGCGGCTACATCACCCTGATCCAGGACACACTCGACAACGAAGACCATCCTCCGAAGTCTTACCAGCAGGTGGCCGGAGCGTCGCGCATCCTGCGGGAACGCAGCTACGGCTTCGATCACGCCGCGATGTTGTCCGATGGCCTGAGAATGGACGACCAGCTCGATAGCTATTTCGGCAGTCCGGAGCGCTACACCTGGAGCCTGCTGGCAAAGCGCGACTTCGTAGTGCCCTACAACAGCTATGCCCTGCACAGCGCACGCAAGGGACTGCGTGACATCATCAGACTCGCGCACATCGACAATAGCCTAGCCCGCTATGAAATGCATCGCGTCTGGATTGTAGAAGCCAACACCAAACCCAGCTCAGTGCACAAGATCAAGCGGCGGCGCTTCTATATCGACGAAGACAGCTGGCAGATTTTGATGGTCGATCTCTATGACCATGACGGTCGTCTCGCCTACTGGCAGGAAACTCACACACTCCAAGCCTATGACAGCGCAAGCCTGATTCCGGTGGTCGAGTCCATTCATGATCTGGAATCCGGCCGCTACCTGGTACAGGGCATAGATGAAGATCAGGAAGAGCGCGTCCTGATGGAAATGGATGAGGACCTCTTTACCTCCAGTGGCGCACGCGGGCAGACACCCAGATGACGCGCTACAACGTATGATCCGCAAGGTCCGCCCACATCTTGGGAACAGAGCCATGAACAAGTTGATCTTCGCCCTGTCCATTTGCAGTGCAATCTTTCTGCAGCATGCAAGGGCCGAGAGTACCGCTCCCGTCTATCGCTGGAAGGACGCGAAGGGCGAGATCAATTTCGGTCAGGTGCCTCCGCGTGATCGGCCGTATACCTTGCTCAAGGCCGGCGGCAAGAAACCAGTCACCGCCACCATCGATGGCGAAATCGTTTCCGAAGGCAATAGCGGCCTGTCTGGCGATGTAGACAGCTTTCTCAAGAAGGCGGAAGCAGAACGCGAGGCGCGCGAAGAAGCCAAGGCCAAAGCCTTGGAGGCCAAACTTGAGGCCAGGAAGAAATGCGATGCTGCGCGTGAGCGTGCACAGTTTCTGGAGGAACGCACCGCGCGCCGACTGGTGGTCAAGGCCGAAGACGGCAACTACGCCAGACTCGAAGAAGACGAGTTTCTGAAACGACTGGACGCAGCCAGGCAGGCCGTTGCGGAACACTGCGAATAGCGTCTGTATCGTCGGTTGCGGCGATATTGGACGGCGCGTTGCGCGGAGACTCATTGCCTCGGGACATCGAGTCGAAGGCATCGTCAAAAGCGATCGAAGTGCGGATCAGTTGCGCGAGATTGGCGCTCACGCGCACGTTCATGATCTGGACCGCGAACCTCCGAGGACAGGCGCCGACCAAATTTATTGGTTTGCACCGCCGCCCGGCGAAGGGCGCGAAGACCCGCGACTGAGGCGCTGGTTGCAAAAACTCAATGAGGGTTCACTTCAGCGCCCCGGACACATCGTCTATATCTCGACTTCCGGGGTCTACGGCAATACCGGCGATGACTGGATCGATGAGTCGACTCCTCTGAACCCGCAGACCGATCGGGCCAGGCGCCGGGCGGATGCCGAAGCCGCGCTGCACACTCTGTGTCCGGATCGAGCACGCTTCATGATCCTCAGGGTCCCCGGCATCTATGGGCCGGCACGCCTGCCGCGCAAGCGCCTGCAAAAAGTACTGCCGGTCGTGGATGATGCAGACAATTCCGAAGGGCCGCGCTGGAGCAACCGCATCCATTCTGAAGATCTGGCCGACATTGCCCTTGCCGCCATGCAAAGCGGCATCAATCGCAGAGCCTACAACGCCAGCGACGGCAACCCGACAACGATGTGCGACTATTTCAGCCGATGCGCCGAGCTGCTTGGCCTGCCGCCGCCGCCCAGAATCAGCCTCGCCGAAGCGCGACGAATCCTGAGTCCGCAAATGTTGAGCTTTCTTGAAGAATCGAGGCGGCTGAGCAACCGCCGGATAATCCTTGAACTCGGCGTCACTTTGCGATTTCCAACGCTGGCACAGGGCCTGCCATCCTGCCTCGAAAACTGAACTGAATCGCTTTGGGTGCGGGTGCTCGCTAATATTCTCCCTGCCCGACTGATCCGGGCTTCCAAGGGAGAATAAATATGAGCATGATGCAAGAGTTCAAGGCCTTCGCCATGCGCGGCAATGTGGTCGATCTGGCTGTCGGCGTCGTTATCGGCGTAGCTTTCGGCAAGATAGTGTCGTCTTTGGTCGCCGACGTGGTCATGCCGGTTATCGGACTGCTGGTGGGTGGGATCGATTTTTCAGATATGGCAATGACGCTCAAGGCAGCCCAGGGCGACACGCCCGCCGTCCTGCTCAGCTACGGCAAACTGGTGCAGGCCACGTTTGACTTCATCATCGTTGCATTCGCGATTTTCATGGTGGTCAAGGGCATCAACTCCGCCAAGAAGAAGGAAGAAGCGGCGCCAGCAGAACCTCCAAAACCGAGTAATGAAGAAGTATTACTGAGCGAAATTCGAGATTTGTTAAAAAAATAAGGACTTAATGAAAAAAGCCCGAATTTCTGGGCTTTTTTTCTATATTAATGCAACAATAAATTCAAATAAGACCTCAGCGACCGGGCACCCAAAAGCAGCCTTTTTAATTCGAGTCCTTAATTTGGGAACATGGAAGAAAATTTAAATAATCTTTTGTTATGTTTAAATTTTTATCGATCTAGCCTCGCTTCACGTACTGCCCAGACCATAATATTGTTAGCTTGCTTGCGCTCATGCATAGGTAACCCTGGTTTGGTAATTGCAATTAGCCCCTTAATATGCACTTTTGTTGACACCAGCGGAGGCGCCGAGAAGCTTCAAACCCTCCAATTTTGGCCACGACGTGACGACCAGCCCGTCGGCGAAACCCTGAGGCATGCGAACCGGGCTTAATTCCAGTTGGACACGCTCGATTCAGGCCATACGAACCCGCCTTGCGCAAACGGAATTCCTTGCGCCCGCATCAGACCCTGACGACGCTGGAATCCGAGGCAGTCCATGGGCTGGGCAGTAGGGCGATCGGGGACTATGGGGGTCGGCCGAGTGCCGCCCCGCTTTCCCGATTTCTGCGCGCTTTGCTTAAGTCGCCGAGAACCAGCTAATCCTTGCTTGCTCTCAGCCGAGATATTGACGGTCTCGAAAACCCTTATCCGGTAAACTCGAATGCGTTTTATCTGATGGAAAGCGCCGAAAATAATCGGTCGCGGTGTCATATAGAAAAATCTAATTTGGATAAGGAATCACTGCATGCCGGTCACAATTGCCGTGCTCAAGGAAACCGCCGCCCGTGAAAAACGGGTCGCACTGGTTCCCGCCGTCGCGGCCAAACTTTCCAAACTCGGCGCAACACTGCAGATGCAGTCGGGCGCCGGTCTCGCCGTCAAACTGGCCGACGAAGCCTTTACGGATGTGAGTTGTGCTGCCAACCCGAAAGGGCTGGTGACAGATGCCGATATTGTTCTGAGCGTACAGCCGCCATCTGTGGATACCGTCGAGGCCATGAAGGAAGGCAGCATCCTCATCTGCTTTGTCTACGCACACAAGGAAATCGCACTGACCGCCAAGTTGCGCGACAAGAAGATCACCTGCTTTGCCATGGAGTTGGTGCCGCGCATCACCCGCGCTCAGGCGATGGATGCGCTGTCCTCTCAGGCCGCACTGTCCGGGTATTACGCAGCCCTGCTCGGCGCGACAAGCCTGAAGCGGATCCTGCCGATGATGACGACCGCCGTCGGCTCGATTCGCCCGGCCAAGTGCCTGGTCATGGGTCTCGGCGTGGCGGGTTTGCAGGCACTGGCCACGGCGCGTCGTCTGGGCGCGATCACCGAGGGCTATGACGTTCGCCCTGAAACGCGTGAACAGGCGGAGTCACTGGGGGCGAAGTTTGTGAATACCGGCATAGACGCGCGCGGTGAAGGCGGCTACGCCCGCGAACTGACGCAGGATGAAAAAGACAAGATCGCAGACGTGATCACCAAACACATCCAGTCAGCTGACATCATTATCACGACCGCCGCCATTCCGGGCCGGCCCTCGCCCAAACTGATTTCCCGGCATCAGGTCGATGGCATGAAGCCTGGCGCAGTTATCGTGGATCTGGCGGCCGAGGGCGGCGGCAACTGTGAGTACACCCAGGCAGGCGAAACCATTCAGGTCGGTCAGGTCACCATCGTCGGACCGCTCAATGTGCCCTCGATGTTGGGCGAGCACGCCAGCGAACTGTATTCAAAGAACCAGCTGAACTTGATAGAGCTGTTCCTGAAGGATGGCGAAATCAATATTGACTGGGAGGACGAAGTGCTCGCCAGGACCTGTCTGACGCACGACGGCGAGATCAAAAACGAGATGGCGCTCAAGGCGGTCGAAGGCAAGTAGCCTGCAACTGCGTCCAATTGAAGCACGTCATCAGACTCATCTTGAAGGGATAAGAACAGCCATGGAATACGCAACCACCGTACTCACCGGTTTTGTCGCGCTCTATATTTTTATGCTCGCAGCGTTTACTGGTTACGAGATCATCGGCCGCGTGCCGTCGATCCTGCACACGCCGCTGATGTCTGGCTCCAATTTCGTGCACGGCATTGTCGTAGTCGGCGCCTTGTGGGCTCTGCTGAATGCCTCGACCACTCTGGAACAGGCCATCGGTTTCTTCGGCGTACTCCTGGGGGCAGGCAATGCCGCCGGCGGCTATGTAGTGACTGAACGCATGCTGGAAATGTTCAAACCTTCCGACAAGAAGAAGGGTTAAGGGACCAGATCAATGAATGCAGCCCTCATCATCGACGCCAGCTACTTTCTTGCGGCCTTTTTGTTTATCTATGGCCTCAAGCGCATGTCCTCACCGGTCACCGCACGTTCGGGCATTGTGGTCGCTGGCTGGGGCATGATGGTGGCCGTGTTGGCCAGCGGCCTGTATGCGCTGGACGTCAACGAAGCCGCCAAGCCGCAGCTGAACACCAACATCGCCCTGGCGCTTTGCGCGCTCGCCATCGGCCTCGGATGGGCGTGGTGGAGCGGAAAGAAAGTTGCCATGACGGCCATGCCACAGATGGTCGCCCTCTATAACGGCATGGGCGGCGGTGCGGCGGCAGCGATCGCCGCCATCGAGATTTATGGCCACAAAACGCACGGAATGGTGTCGCTGAGTCTGGCTGCCATCGGCGGCCTGATTGGCTCGGTCTCACTCTCCGGCTCCCTGATCGCCTGGGCCAAGCTTGACGGCCGCATCAACAAGACCCTGCGCGTCACCGGCCTGCAAGCCATCAACGGCACCCTGCTATCGATTACCGTCGGACTGGGTGCCTGGATGGTCTACAACGGCGGCCAGATCGGCCATATGGAAATCACCCTCTTCTTCGCCCTGGCACTGGCCTACGGTGTGATGATGACGATGCCCATCGGCGGCGCCGACATGCCGGTGGTGATTTCACTGTACAACGCCTTCACCGGTCTGGCCGTCGGCTTCGAAGGCTATGTGCTCAATAATCCGGCGCTGATGATCGCCGGCATGGTCGTCGGATCTGCCGGCACCCTGCTGACTTTGCTCATGGCCAAAGCCATGAATCGCAGTGTGTCCAATGTGTTGTTTTCCAACTTCGGTGCCCTTGGCATGGAAGGCGACAGCGAGATCAAAGGCTCGATGAAACCAGTCGACGCCGGCGACGCCGGCATCAATATGCGCTATGCGCAAAAAGTCATCATTGCCCCAGGCTACGGTCTGGCCGTTGCGCAGGCGCAGCACAAACTCTACGAGTTCGTGAAACTGCTGCAAGCCGCAGATGTGGATGTGAAGTTCGCCATTCATCCGGTGGCGGGCCGCATGCCCGGCCACATGAATGTCCTGCTCGCCGAAGCCGGCGTGCCCTACGACATCATCTTCGACATGGAAGATCTCAATGATGAGTTCAAGGATGCGGACGTTGCCATCGTCATCGGTGCCAACGACACCGTGAACCCGGCCGCCCGTAGCAATAAGGCATCACCGATCTACGGCATGCCGATCCTCAATGTCGACCAGGCCAGGCAGGTCTACGTGGTCAAACGCGGCCAGGGCAAGGGGTATTCCGGCGTTGAAAATGAACTGTTCTACGCCGACAACAGCAATATGATCTATGGCGATGCCCAAAAAGTCATGGTGGCAATGGTCCAGGCAGTGAAGTCGCTGGACGGCGGAGCCCACTAAGTCAGTTTTTTTTGACTCAAGGACATGAGCTCTGCGAGCTGGATACATTCCTCAGCGGCCGGGACCACGCGAGACTAAACTCTCGAGGCCTGATCAAATTATCGCCTCGGCCAACAGACTCGACAGAAGGCCCTATTTGCAGGCCGCCGCCGCATTGAGGAAGATGCTTGACCTTGATCGGCGACAAGATCAGGCGAAAGGCAGGGGAACAGCCTCGCCCGGCACAGATTGACACAACAATAAATAGATCCAAGGCAGCTGACTTAGGCAGGTTTCAGCGGATTGGAACCGGCAGCACAGAGAGAGAGAAGGAACAGGGGGCGCCAAGATGATGGAAATACTGATTTCGTTGCTGTGTCTGGGCGCCGCCGTGGGCGCGCTGATATGGTTTCTGCGTCGCGGTCGCAAACCAAGCGCAGACGCAACTACACCCGGAACTCAAAGCGCCAGAGGCAGTTCCGCCGTAGCGCCGACGCTGCCTACCTCCGGGCGCGACAGCGGCTCGGGACCCAAGATGGGGCGCATGCTCAAGCCAGGTGAGCGCTGCTGTAAACGGGCGAAAATATTAGCCTCCCGTTGGCTCGAGGAGAGCCATATGACCGTGCTGCCAATACCCGGATGCGCCTTGGGCCAAGACTGCAATTGTCGCTGGGAGCGGGTGCCGGACCGCAGAAAGGGCGATCGCAGGAAAATGGCGGATCGGCGCGGCAATCTCCGGTTCGAAGAGAAAAACAATCGCCGCAAAAATCCGGACCGACGCAAAGACGCAAACGATGTCTGGCGCAATCAGTAAGCAATCAAGAATTAATCGCCACTGACAGCGGGGAGCGAGGCCCGCGGAGCGCGCTTAATTGTCGAGCAAGCTTGCGGCCATCGCCTACCAGCAAGCCTGCGCTTCAGAACAGCATCCGCACTCCGATCGTCCAATGAAAGATGTCATATTCAACATCATATTCATCTTCGATATCGTAGCCCTGTATTCCGCCAATGAGTGCGAATTGGGGGTTTAGTTTAAAGCCAATATTGCCGCCATAGGTAATCCCGTCCAGGTCGGACAACTTGACGTAGCCCACTTCGAAATCCCAAATAAATGGGGAATTATTTTCTCCGCGCGCGCCAAGTGAAACGATTCCACCATTCTCCGATTCATCGCCAAGTCCCTCAATATCTAGGGTGGCACGGGCAAATTCGAGTTTTCCGAAGAGGCTCGCAGGACCCTCATTGATTTTGACCGCGACACCTAGGCGCAGGATGTCGAGATCGATATCGCCCTGATAGCTGACGCCGTTAAGGTCAATTTCGTCGGACTCGGTCGAGAGGAAGGAGACTCCGATCAGGGCCTGATCACTGATATCGAATTCGCCACGAAGATCAAACCCGTCCCGGTCCGTCTCAATCTCGTCAAATCCATCTTCGGCATCCAGATTGCCGTCGGCATAACGGATGTCCACCGATCCCGCCGCTGATGCGCCACTACAGAACATCAATGTAAGCAGAGCGATCAATCCCTTTATTTTCATTTTTGACTCTCCCGATATACGGCCTTAATTGAGCCCCTATTCCACCGCGCCTAATCTGCCTTTTCCTCTATTTCCGCGCAAGTGATTCAGGACAGTCCCCGAGAAATTGATTCGCCGCTCGGCAGCTTCTTTCCTGGCTGCCAGGCCAGCCCACCCAATACAATGACCCGCATCTGCTTGCTCAGCTTTTCACTGAGAGCGCCTTTGGCATCCGGATGATCTTCCGGCAGCTCCAACAAATCCCCAAGCATGGACACCACGGTGTTCACCAAGAGCGAGGCCAGCATCTCCAGATCTTCTCGCGGTAACTGGTTGAAGTGCGGGTATTCGGAAAAATCAGCGGCCAGATCGATTACAAAGCCACGAATCTCTCGGGCGATAGCGGCGCGGATCGGTGTAGAACCGCCATAGCGCTCACGGCTCAGAAAATGAAAGGCGCTGCGGTTGGCATTGACGTAGTGCAGAAAGGTGCTGACCGAAGCGGCGAGCATATTGTTGCCCGGTAACTTCGTGGTTCTGACCGCTCGAATGAGCTTGCGCAGCTGCCGACAGGTCTCGTCGACGAGGGCCAGGCCTAACTCATCCATATCCCTGAAATGACGATAGAAGGAGGCCGGGACCACGCCAGCTTCGCGGGTGATCTCTCTGAGCGACAGGCTGGCAAAGCCGCGGCCGGAGGCGACCTCGCGGATAGCGGCATCCATCAATGATCGGCGGGTCTGGAGTTTCCTAGCATCGCGAGTGGACATGCCGGGACGATAGCACAGCCATTACAAGCGTAAATTACTTTTATCCAATGTACTCATATAGATAAATATTTTGCAACCAATATTTATCTATTTTTAGTAAACAACTGTTGACTTTAATGTTGGGTGCAATCACTATGTGAACATATGTTTACTTATTGGAATCCGCGGATGCCTTTCCCGCCTGCAAAAAACACGATCAATCAGACCGCCGACCTGCTGGCAAACGCGCTGCGCCCGGCACTCCCTTCGGAGGTCTTCGACTTCTGGGCACGCGAGCTTGGCAGCACCCACAGCAAAGAACGCGTCTTCGCCAAAATCGTCGCCAAGCGCGCTGAATCGAGCCGTGCAGTGACTCTGGAACTCCAGCCCAATCGGCACTTTCAGGGCTTTGAGTCTGGCCAGCACGTCAACGTGACGGTCGAAATTGATGGCCGCCGAATGACTCGCAGTTACAGCCTGACCGGCATTGCTCGGAGTAAGCGCCTGCTGAGCCTGTGCGTTCAGAAAGTTGCAGGCGGGCGAGTCAGCACACATCTGTTCTCTGAGTCCTCAGTTGGCGACCTGATTGAGCTGGACACAGCTTTTGGCGCAATGACTCTGCCTGCTGAACTGCCCAGCCATCTGCTCTTCCTGGCCGCGGGTAGCGGTATCACGCCACTGATGAGCCTGACGCGTGAACTGGCCGCTCGCGGCATGCCCGTGCAGACCACCCTCCTCTACTGGGCGCGACACCGCTCAGATCTTTGTTTCCTTTCAGAACTCAAGGCGCTGGCAGCGCGGCACAGGAATTTCACACTGCGCATTGCCCTGACTGGCGATGCCGTCACGCAAGTTGATGAACTGCGTGGTCGCCCTTGCACCGAGCTGTTGGCCCACGCGATTCCCGACCTGAGCCATCAGACCGTATTTGCCTGTGGCCACTCCGGGTTCGTCGACGAAATTGAAGCCATCTGCAAACCGCTGGCACGCAGCTTCATGTCCGAAGCTTTCACGCCGCCGAATTTCAACTCTAGCGGCACTTCTGCCGACATGGTCAATGTGATGCTTGCCAAGAGCAATCGCCTACTGCAAGTGCCGACCCATATGCCGCTGCTCGCCGCACTCGAGGCACAAGGCATTCACTCGCCTTCAGGCTGCCGCATGGGAATCTGCAATACCTGCGCCTGCCCCAAACGGCACGGCGTGAGCCGAAACTTGAAGCATGGCGGCGAAAACGCGGAGCCGGAATCGAACCTGCGCATTTGCGTGAGCAGCGCGCAGACGGACCTGACACTGGATCTCTAAATCTTTAGAGCGCACTCCTGTAAAGCGAGCCGCGCCCCAAACCAAAACACCAAGGATCTACTCGAATGAATACCACTGATCGCAAACTGACAGACGAAGAAATCAAAGCCTTTGGCACCGAGCTTGACGCGTTACGTGCGCGCACCGTTGCCAAGCTCGGCGTCGACGATGCCAGATACATCAAGAACATCGTCCGTGCCGTGCGCTATACCGAAGTCGCAGGGCGCGGCCTGCTGTTTGCCGGGATTTTCCCGCCAGCCTGGGTGCTCGGCACTCTGACTTTGGGCGTCTCCAAGATCATTGAGAATATGGAACTGGGCCACAACATCATGCACGCCCAGTACGACTGGATGAATGATCCTGAGCTCAACGGCCAGACTTACGACTGGGACAATTCCTGCACCGGTGATAATTGGCGTCACACGCATAATCACATCCATCACACCTACACCAATGTAATGGGCAAGGACCATGACATCGGCTATGGCCTGCTGCGCCTTTATCCAGAGCAGAAGTGGGAGCCACGCTTTCTTGCCAACCCGGTTTTGGCTCTGATCCTGATGACTTTTTTCCAACACTTCGTCGCGGTGCAAAGCCTTGAAGTGGAGCGCTGGGTCAGCGCTGAGACCCAGGACAAACGCGCCGTCGAGGGCAAGCGCATCGCCAAGGCGTGGAAGCCGGTATGGAAGAAAATGCGCAAGCAACTGGGCAAGGATTATGTTTTGTTCCCGCTACTGGCCGGTCCCTTCTTCCTGCCGGTCCTGGCGGGCAATGTCGCTGCCAACCTGATACGCAACTTCTGGTCATCAGCGATCATCTTCTGCGGCCACTTCACTGCGGACGCCGAGGTATTTCCGGCGTCCATTATCGAAAACGAAACCCGCGGGCATTGGTATCTGCGCCAATTGCGCGGCTCCTCCAATCTGGAAGGCGGCAAGCTGATGGACATCATGAGCGGCAACCTCAGCCATCAGATCGAGCATCACCTTTTCCCGGACATTCCTGGCCGCCGCTACGACGAAATGTCAGCCGAAGTCAAAGCCATCTGCAAAAAGTACGGTCAGCATTACAACACCGGGTCCTTTAGCAGGCAGCTGGGGGAGATGTTCCAGCGGGTATTCGTGCATGCACTGCCAACCAAACCGCTACAGCAAGCGAGGCAAGAGCAGCCAAAGGCCGAACCATTGGCAGCCTGATTCACTTTGTATTAGCTGCGGCAGGACGGATTCCCCGGAGAGGATTTTTCTTTAAATCAATAAGTTCCACCTAATCGTGGGGGGACGGGGTGGAGTCGATTAAACTGGCCGACTCATTTTTCAGCCAGGAACCGAACGTGCGCTTCGAAGGAACAGACGATTACGTTGCAACAGATGATCTGAAAATGGCCGTCAACGCCGCCGTTACCCTGCAACGTCCGCTGCTGATCAAGGGCGAGCCGGGCACCGGCAAGACCCGCCTGGCACAAGAGGTGGCGACTCAGCTCGACATGCCCTATTACGAATGGCACGTGAAATCCACGACCAAGGCCCAGCAGGGATTGTATGAGTACGACGCGGTTTCCCGTCTGCGCGACTCGCAGCTCGGCGACGAGAAGGTCAAGGACATTGGCAACTACATCAAGAAGGGCAAGTTGTGGGAGTCCTTCGAATGCGAAAAACGACCGCTCCTGTTGATCGACGAAATCGATAAAGCGGATATCGAGTTTCCGAATGATCTGTTACGCGAACTCGACCAGATGGAGTTCTACGTCTACGAGACGCAGCAGAATGTTGTGGCAAAGAATCGCCCAGTCATCATCATCACCTCGAATAACGAAAAAGAATTGCCGGACGCCTTCCTGCGGCGCTGCTTCTTTCACTACATCCGATTCCCCGACCGCGACACCATGGCCCAGATTGTGGACGTGCATTTTCCGGACCTGAAAAAGAATCTGCTCAAGGAATCAATGGAAGTATTCTTTGGTCTGCGCGACCTGCCCGGGCTGAAGAAAAAGCCATCAACCTCCGAGCTGCTCGACTGGCTCAAACTGCTGCTGGCCGAAGACATTGATCCGGCCGTGCTGCGAGAAGCCAGCACCAAGAAGACCTTGCCGCCGTTGTACGGGGCGCTGTTGAAGAACGAGCAGGACGTACACCTGTTTGAGCGCATTGCCTTCATGGCAAGACGCAGTCAGTAGTCGCGGACAATCCCGCCGGATCACTACGAAAATTCGGGCGCACGGCCAATTTGCAGCTGTTTGCAGAATTGGACGAGCATCATGAGCTGAATCGGCCCATCGGCAGGCCTGAGCCGGCGGTTTGTCTGCACAATGCTCGGCCTTGTCAGCCGATGAGAGCGCTCAAGCGACCCGATGCTCGTTGATGGGCGTGGATAAATTCTGGCCATCGACATCCAGATACAGCTGCTGCTCAGTGACCGAAACGGCGATTTTTGAGCGACGCTGCAACAAGGCCGCCGCGCTATTGAGAAACGCGCGGTCAAAGCCATAGACCGGAATCTCTGTGCCACGATAAATCTTCTTGCCGGATAACTGGGCGATCAACTGCAGCGGGTCGCGATGGGCATAAATAACTGTGCGCTCAGCAGACCTGCTGCCACGATGCACGCGCTCGGCATCCGGCGCACCTACTTCGATCCAGGTCTTGATGGCGCCGGTCAGATCACGCACCCACAGCGCCGGCTTGTCGCCGCCGGCGGCGACGCCCTCGGTCAGGGTGATGCCTTCTTCCGCAAATTCCAGACAGTAGGCGAGCAGGCGAACCAGCATGAATTCACTGGTTTCGGACGGCTGTCTGGCCATTCTCAGCTCGAAGTCGGCATAGACGTTTCGGTCCATGTCCGCCAATTGAATCAGGAAGTTGTACAGAGTTGCTGTGAGGGCCATAGGTAGCAGTATGCCCGGCTTCGGGAACCAGGCTTCGTAGATTTCGGAATATTCCAGCCAGCAGCTGCATCAGGGCCAAGGCGGCGCAGGTTAAACTTGCGCCCCTTTTGCACCTTGCAAACCTGCATTACGCCGTGAATCAAGAATACGAACCGCACGTTATCGAGCGCGCCGCGCAATCTTTCTGGACCGATACCAAGGCTTTCGAAGTCAAGGAAGATCCCTCGCGGGAAAAATACTATTGCCTGTCGATGTTCCCCTACCCCAGCGGCAAGCTGCACATGGGGCATGTGCGCAATTACACCATCGGCGATGTCATGAGCCGCTACCAGCGTATGCTGGGCAAGAACGTGTTGCAGCCCATGGGTTTTGATGCCTTCGGTCTGCCCGCCGAAAACGCCGCCATTGCCAACAAAACCGCGCCGGCGAAGTGGACTTATAGCAATATCGAATACATGAAGACCCAGCTCAGCGCTCTGGGTTTTGGCTACGACTGGACCCGCGAGGTGCAGACCTGCCGCCCCGACTATTATCGTTGGGAGCAACTGCTGTTCACGCGCCTGCTGAAGAAGGGCATGGTCTATCGCAAGGACTCTGTGGTGAACTGGGACCCGATCGATCAGACCGTGCTGGCCAATGAGCAAGTCGTCGATGGCCGCGGCTGGCGCAGTGGTGCGATGGTGGAGCGCCGCTCTATTCCGCAGTGGTTTCTGAAGATCACCGCCTATGCACAGGAACTGCTGGATGGCCTGGACACACTCGACGGCTGGCCGGATTCGGTCAAAATCATGCAGCGCAACTGGATCGGTCGCTCCGAGGGCCTTGAATTCAGTTTTGCCGTGGAAGGCAGCGACGAGCCACTGACGGTGTACACGACGCGCCCGGACACCATCATGGGCGTGACTTTCGCCTCGGTGGCACTGGAACACCCATTTGCACTTGCCGCCGCCAGAAATAATCCGGAGCTCGCTCGCTTCCTCAAGGAGGCCTCAGCGACCAGCAGCTGCGAGGCGGACTTCGAGACCATGGAAAAGCGTGGCATGCCGCTGGGCATCTACGTGACACATCCGATCAGCGGCGAGCGCATTCCCATCTGGGCGGCTAATTTTGTGCTGATGGGCTATGGCACCGGCGCGGTGATGGCCGTGCCCGGCCACGACGAACGCGATTTCGAATTTGCCCGCAAATATGATCTGCCGATCAAGCAGGTAATTACAGTCGAAGGTGAAACCTACGACACGCAGCGATGGCAGGACTGGTATGCCGACAAGCTTCATCCAGAGATGAAAGTGGTGAATTCCGGCGAATTCGACGGGCTCGATTTCCGGCGGGCCTTCGATGAGGTGGTGAAGCGGTTCGAGAAGACGGGCATTGGCGCGCGCCGCGTGAATTTCCGGCTGCGCGACTGGGGCGTGTCCCGTCAGCGTTACTGGGGCTGCCCGATTCCAGTCATTTATTGCGATAAATGTGAGGCAGTACCGGTACCAGAAGATCAGCTGCCCGTGGTCTTGCCTGAAGACGTCGCCTTCTCCGGCGTGCAGTCACCGATCAAGGCTGATCCGGAATGGCGCAAGACCACATGCCCCAGCTGCGGCGCCCCGGCGGAACGCGAGACAGACACCTTCGACACCTTCTTTGAATCCAGCTGGTACCACACCCGCTACACCTCGCCAGGTGCCGAGCAGCTGGTCGATGAGCGCGCCAATTACTGGCTACCTGTCGATCAGTACATTGGCGGCATCGAGCACGCGATTCTGCATCTGCTCTACTTTCGCTTCTTCCACAAGCTGATGCGGGACGAAGGTTTTGTGCACAGCGACGAGCCGGCGACCCATTTGCTGACGCAGGGCATGGTGATCAAAGAGACCTACTTCACCGAAGCGGCGGATGGACAGAAAACCTGGATCAATCCTGCCGATGTTGAAATCGAATTCGACGCCAAAGGCCATCCACTATCGGCAAAGCTGGCTTCTGACGGCTCCCCGGTGCAGATCGGCGGCATCGAGAAGATGTCCAAATCCAAAAACAATGGCATCGACCCCCAGGAGCTGATCGATCAATACGGCGCCGACACCGTGCGCCTGTTTGCCATGTTCGCCTCGCCGCCGGACGCCTCGCTGGAATGGAACGATGCTGGCGTGGAGGGCGCTGCTCGCTTCCTGCGCAGGCTTTGGCGCGGGGTGCACGGCCACGTCTCCCAGGGCCCGGTTGAGAAGTTGGACAGCGCCCATCTCAACCCGGCACAGAAATCCCTGCGCGCGGCGCTACACGACACCATCGCCAAGGTCGCTGATGACTACGGCCGCCGCAAGCAGTACAACACCGCCATCGCGGCCGTCATGGAACTGATGAACACCGTGGCCAAGTTCGAAGATGCCAGCGCCCAGGATCGCGCCCTGCTGCAAGAAGTCTGGGAAGCTGTGGTGCTGATGCTCAACCCCATCGTGCCGCACATCGGCCACGCGCTCTGGCAGGCCCTTTCTGGGCAGCCTAATGCCTTGGACGCCAGCTTTCCTGTAGCCGAGGAAGCTGCCCGAATCAAAGACACGATCACCTTGGTGGTTCAGGTCAATGGCAAATTGCGCAGCCGTATCGAGCTCGCCAGCGAGGCGTCGAAGGAAGACATTCTGGCCGCCGCGCTGGCGGACGAGAAGGTGATGAAGTTCGTCGCCGATCAGCCCATCAAGAAAAAAATCGTGGTTCCAGGCAAGCTGGTCAACATTGTGGTCTGATGCCCCTGCAATGTTCTATCTCATGAGACACCGACGCCCTCTTCGCAGCGCGAAGACGCCTCTGCGGCTGCTGAATTTCCTCTGCGCCCCGCTGCTGCTCTGCGCCTGCGGTTTTCAGGCCGTCGGCAGCCGCGCTTTGCCGGTACAACTCGAGAAAGTGCACGTTGACATGGTGACCCCTTACCGCGTGGCCGAGCCGCAGGTGGAAAGCCATATGCGGAGCCTGCTCGCGCAGCGCGGTGCGCAAGTATTGGACCGCTCTGATGCAGACACCGCTGTGATCCAGTTGAGCAATCTCCGGCAAACACGCGAAGTGCGCACGGTTGGCCCGGATGGGAAAGCGCTGGAATATGACCTTATTCTTCGCGTCGATTTTATCGTGCGCTGGCAAGGCATCGTCTATGTACCGTCGCAACAGATGGAAGTTCGCCGTGACTACAGCTTCAATCCAGGCCAGCTGCTGGCCAAGGAGCAGGAAGCGATGCGACTTCGCGAATACCTTGAAAACGAGATGGCAGAGCTGATTCTGCTCAAGATCGAGACACTGATGCGCAAAGGGCCGCCGCCAGAACCTGTGCAGGATGAAGTACGGGTGGTACCTCTTCTAGACTATTCGTCCGCACTAACCCTGCGGCAAGGTGCATAGAACAGCCGATATTCGCACTGATGACGATGTCCGGGCGCAGCGATGCAATCGTCTTCAACTTCGGCGCCAACAGGCGGTCCGCCTGTTCCGGGTGGCTCAGGAAATGACTGCCGGCGGCGCCACAGCAGCTCTGGGCCGCATCAAGCTCCAGTAATTCCAACTGCGGAATTCTTTCCAGCAGCTGCCGCAGAGCGCCATCCGAGCCCAGAACATTGCGTGCCGTACACGGCACATGCAACGCCGCACGCAGCGGTAGGGCGTGGAACTGCAGTGCATCGGCTTTCGGTAATATCCACTGCGAAAAATCTTTGACCCTGGCGGCAAAGACGGCACCCTCAGCGGGCAATAGATCGGCGTAATCGCGCAGGCTTGCCGCGCAGCCGCTGGTACCGCTGGCAATGCCATCAAGCCCTGCAAACGCGCTGACATTGATTCTGGCCAGCCGCTTGGCCGGCTCCAACAGGCCGCTGTGCTGATGCAGGGCGCCACAGCAGGTTTGCGCGCTGACGGCCACCGCCTGATATCCGGCAGCGTTCAGCAGCCGCTCCATTGCCGTTATCGAATCTTGCTCCAGCAGGCTGCTGACACAGCCTCTGAAGAGTCCAATTCGCTGCCTTTTTGGCGAGCTGACTCGCTCATCAGTTTCAAGCACTTTACCCGCCGGCCAGCGCTGAATCCGTGGCAACAGGGACTCCAGCCGGGCCAGCCGCCCGCGACCCAGTAGTCGAGATTTACGCAGCAGAAATTGCAGCCCTGACCGTCGGTAGACTGAGAGGAAAAGGCGCGTAAACAAACGTCCCGCGGGGGATATCAGGAAAAACGCCAGGACCCGGGTGGTCCGGGTTCTGGCTGGCTGGCCCTCGGCCAGGCGCGCCCTGCCTGCATCCAGAATCCGTGAATAGGGGACATTGGCGGGACAGACTACCTCACAGCGACGACAGGAAAGACAGCCGTCGAGGTGAGATGCGACACCGGCACCACGGGAAATGAGGCCTGAATACAAACCTTGCACCTGTGCGATCCGCCCGCGCGGCGAATCGGCCTCGTTCTGGGTCAGTCCATAGGTCGGGCATTGCGGCAGGCACAGGCCACATTTGACGCATAGATCAGCATCGGCCAGTACATTTTGGGCGTCTAAGCCCTTTGGCGGCGTCATCATGACCGGTATGATCGCGGATTCATTGTTGGAAACGGAGATTCTCGATGTTGCGCAGCTTGGTTGCCATCCTCATGTGGGCTTTTTCGGGTCTGGCTGGTGCCGCAGTCTGGAAGGGCGAGGCCGGTGCCGGGCTAATCACCACGAGCGGCAACTCCCAGACCGAGTCCCTCAGCGGCAAGTTTGTTCTGGATCATATCCAGGAAACATGGAATAACAACTTCACCGCAACTGCGATCAACAGTGGTGACGAAGAGGGCAGAACCGCCGAGCGCTATACGGTCGGCGATCAGCTTAACTTCAACTTGGATAAACGCAATTACCTGTTCGGAGCCGTAGACTACGAAAAGGACCTGTTTAGCGGCGTGCGCGAACGCACGGCAGAAACCGCCGGTTATGGTCGCCATATTCTAGTCGGCCCGATTCACTTGCTTGATGTCGAAATAGGCGCTGGTGCGCGTCAGACCGAAGCTCAGGATACCGGCGAGAAAAACGACGAAATCATCGGTCGCTTTGGCAGCAAGTATAAATGGGTCATCTCCGAAACGAGCACGTTCCTGCAGGCAGTTAAAGTCGAATACGGCGAAGACAATACCTTTACGGAGTCGATCACTGAACTCAAACTGTCCATCGTCGGCAATCTGTTCGCCTCCATCTCTTTCTCTGTGCGCAACAATTCAGAGGTGCCCGCAGATACTGAGAAGACCGACACCGCCACCACCTTTACGCTTGCCTACGCGTTCTCTCGCTGATCTCACGACCGCTTATGAGCTACTACGAGCATCACCTGTTTTTTTGCAATAACCAGCGGCCACCCGGCGGACGCGGCTGTTGCAATGACAAGGGTGCCACGCAGGCACGCGACCGTGCCAAGGCACGCGTCGCGCAACTACAGCTCAACCGCCCTGGCAAGGTAAGAGTCAATCAGGCGGGCTGCATGGAGCGCTGCGAAGATGGCCCCTGCCTTGCCATCTATCCGGAAGCGGTCTGGTATCGCTATTCCAGCCTGGAGGATATCGACGAGATCATCGACAGGCACGTTGTCGGGGGTGAACTCGTGTCGCGACTCCTGATGGATGACGTGCCTTGATTCACGAAGTACTGCGAATGGGGGACGAGCGCTTATTGCGAAAGTCCAGACTGGTCGACAACGTCAGAGATCCCGACATTGTCGAGTTGATTGCTGACCTGCGCGACACTATGCGGGCCTGCAAGGGCGCGGGGCTTGCTGCCCCGCAAATCGGCAGCAATGTCCGCGTGGTGGTTTTTGGCTTTGCGCGTAATCCGCGTTACCCCGATGCCCCAGCCATTCCAGAAACGGTTCTGATCAACCCCATCATCACCCCGATGAGCGACGAGACCGAAGACGGCTGGGAGGGCTGTCTCTCTGTGCCAGGCATGCGCGGCATCGTGCCCCGGCATTCGGAAATTCGCTACACCGGCGTGGATGAAAGCGGCATGGGCGTGGATCGCGTGGTCAGCGGATTTCATGCGCGTGTGGTCCAGCATGAGTGCGACCATCTGGACGGAGTGCTGTACCCCATGCGCATCCGCGATATGGCCCAGTTCGGCTACCACGATGTGCTGTTCCCGGGCCAGCCGGATGTCGATGACTGAGCGACGAGGCACAGAGCCCATGGGCTGCAGTTCCTGCCGATAAGCTGGGGGTCAGCCTCGGAATTCGATAATGGGCAGCAAATGGATTCTGATTAGACCCCGAAACGGCTTTCAAGGCGCCACACAAGTGCACAATAAAATGATGCTGATTGGAGCTGACACGCCCAAGTCTGCTTTGCTGGCCGCGAACGGGAATCCACTCCCCAGCGCGCAGATGGCCGCCTTGAGATTTGCGCGGCAGATTGGCCTGATCTCGGCAATGTTGATTCCGGCTCTGGGCGCCTGCGCATCATCCGCCAACACCACCTCCGAGCCCGGCGATGCCTCCTCCGCCCTGACCATCAGCAAATTGAAGGTGAGCCAGGTACAGGGCGACGCCACCGTTCAGAGCGGAAATCGCATCGAACCACTCGAGCAGGGCATGACCTTGCAAACAGGCCAGCCCATTCAATTGTCTGACAACGCAAGGGCGGCGCTCAATTTGGCGCGAGATGCCTTATTTGAACTGGGGCCCAAGAGCCGGCTGATTGCGCTCGAGCTGCCCGGACACGGAAATTTGGGCCGCAACACTGACTTTCGCCTTGAAAGCGGTCATCTGCGTGTCATCTTGGCAGACCATGCGCTCAGCACCGAGTTACCGCTTGGAATCTCGCTTGGGTCATGGGTAGCGCAGATCCAGCCTGGTGAATATTTTCTAGAATCCAGAGGCGAGGACATCACGGCCTGTGTCTCACGCGGAAGTCTCCATCTGGGCGGTGCTGAGGCAGTCGAGTCGGACATCCCGGCAGGGGCCTGCCTCAGGCTGTCACCGCTTGAGCCGCCGCGCCGCTATGCGATGACTCAGACCCACTGGGAAACGCTACGCAAAACACAGAACCTCGACCTTGCACTCAAAATGCTCAAGGCTGATCAGATTGTGCCGCAAGTAACGGCTCGGGACCCATCGATCAAGGTCAGCGGCTCACAGGCCAAGCGCTCTGCGCCGAACGGCGCCGCTGAAGAGGTTTCGCCTGAAACGGAACAGCCAGCAAGGCAGCAGGTCGGGGCAGTCAAACAAACGCCGGCGCCCGCGCGCCCAGAAGAACAATCAGTAAGCGATCTTTCTCAAACAGCCGAAATGGTCGGATCCGAAGCGCAGGTGCAAACCTCAGGTCTCGGCAGCCAGAATCCCGCCGAGTTTCCGGTGCTGGCCCCGTTGCAACAAAAAGAAGCGCTTGACACTGTGAAGGTACCGCCAAGGCCAGCAAGCCTAGCCGCTTCTCCACCGCAGGCAGCTGCCGAAGTGCGCCTTCCGCCAGGCGTGAGCCCCGTCAATCGCGCGACGGAAACGCCACTCACCAGCGCCGCCATATTCCGTCAGCATTGGGGAGCAGCGCACGAAGCCCAGACGACCGGGCCGATTCCGCCAGTGCAGAACGCTGAGACCGAATTTTCCACCAATCCACCAGTGATTCCGCAAGGCCCGGTTCCACCACAAGCTCCGAATGGGGAGTGGATCGTCAATGTCTCTTCTCACTCCTTGCCAGAGGATGCAAATGCCCAGATTGCAGCTCTGGAGAAAGCCGGCTACGTCGCCTCTCTGCGCACCGAAATAGTGAGGGGGCTGAACTCTTATCGGGTCGTCATCGCCGGAATCGAGAGCGAAGAAACAGCCAACGCTTCAGCCGAAGATTTGAAGGCACAACATGGCATGAGTAGCGCCTGGGTGCTGCGCGTTCGCTGAATGAGGACGCCGGAATCTGGCATGCCCGCCGTCAAATCGAAAGACAATCGCACACCAAGCGGCAAGTTTCCGTAAACTTACGGTTTGAGATTGCCGGCATAGCTCAGTTGGTAGAGCACCTGATTTGTAATCAGGGGGTCGCGAGTTCGATTCTTGCTGCCGGCACCATAAAATTTCCAAGGAACGGGACTGTCGCCACGGCCATAGAAGACCGGAGCGCCATAAAAAATCGTGGGCCGGCCAATGTTCCAGCGCCGCCTAGGGCCAAAACTTCACGCATACCGTCTTAATTATTTGTGGAGTGACCCCATGCCGACTTACAAGGCACCGCTGCGCGATATGCGCTTCCTGCTCAATGAAGTGTTCGACTATCCGGCGCACTACGCCGCGCTTTCGAATGGCGCGGATGCGGATCCGGACACAGTCGCCAGTATTTTTGAAGAATGCGCTAAATTCTGTGAAGAAGAGCTTGCGCCGCTCAACCGCTCGGGTGATGAAGAAGGCTGTCACTTTGAAGACGGCGCAGTAAGAACGCCCAAGGGCTTCAAAGAAGCCTATGCGCAGTTTGTTCAGGGCGGCTGGCAGGGCCTTTCTCATCCTGAGGCCTTTGGTGGTCAGGGTCTGCCCATGTCCCTGGGACTGATCAAGTCGGAAATGATGGGGACTGCCAATTGGTCATTCACCATGTACCCCGGCCTGTCTCTGGGCGCGATGAATACCATCATGCAGTACGCCACGCCCGAGCAATTGGAAACCTATATGCCACCCTTGGTGGAAGGCCGCTGGGCCGGCACCATGTGTCTGACCGAACCCCAGTGCGGCACCGATCTGGGGCAGGTCAAGACCAGGGCTGAAGACAAGGGGGATGGAAGCTACACGCTCAACGGCACCAAGATCTTCATCTCGGCCGGTGAACACGATCTAACCGAAAACATCGTTCATGTGGTCCTTGCGCGTCTGCCAGATGCGCCTGCTGGCACTCGTGGCATCTCGCTGTTCATCGTACCCAAGTTCATTCCCAATGCCGATGGCAGCGTGGGGGAACGCAATGGCGTGGTCTGCTCCTCGATCGAACATAAGATGGGCATCAAGGCCTCGTCGACCTGCACTCTGAATTTCGAGGACGCGCGCGGCTACCTGATCGGTGAACCCAACAAGGGGCTCGAGGCCATGTTCACCTTCATGAACACGGCCCGAATAGGAACCGCGATTCAGGGCGTCTGCCATGCCGAACTCTCCTTCCAGGGCGCGCTCGCGTATGCCAAGGAGCGGCGCTCCATGCGCGCGCTTTCAGGCAAGAAAGAGCCGGAGCAGGTTGCTGATGCTTTGATCCACCACGCTGATGTGCGACGCATGCTGCTGACCCAAAAAGCGATCGCCGAAGGCGGTCGAGGGATGATTTACTGGGCAGCCCAGTACGCCGATCACATGACCAATAGCATCGTTGAAAACGATGACGCCAAGTACAAAGAGTGGGACAACAAGCTCGGCTTCTTCACGCCGATCCTGAAAGGCTTCCTCACCGAAATGGGGCTGGAAGCGGCGAACCAGGGCGTGCAGGTCTTTGGCGGCCATGGCTACATTCGTGAACACGGCATGGAGCAGATTGTGCGCGATGCACGAATTGCCACACTTTATGAAGGAACCACCGGCATCCAGGCGCTCGATTTATTGGGTCGAAAAGTGTTGATTCAAACCCGCGGCAAGGCCGTTCGCGAATTCACCGGACTGTTTGCCAGGTTCTCGGTTGAGCACATGCGACATCCCAAGATGCGCCGCTTCGCCACGAAACTTGCTTCTCTGGCTGCCGAGTGGAATGTGCTCACCATGCGCATCATGCTGACGGCCCGCAAGGATCGCGACGTGGTTTCAAGCGCCAGCTATCACTTCCTGATGTATTCCGGCTACGTAACCATGGCCTATATCTGGGCACTGCAGGCAGCTGCGGCTTCACGGCGCATCGCACAGGACAATGGCGAAGAGAAAGTCGAGTTCTACAAAGCCAAGATCGCGACCGCGCGCTTCTACTTTGATCACATTCTGCCGCGTGCCGACGCGCATGCGACTTCAATGACCAAGAACAGCAAGTCGATGACCCGCATGCCGGTGGATAGCTTCGTCTTCGAATGAACACCTTATCGGCGATAAGGATTGACGTCGGATTAAATTAGCCGCCGCGCCGCAAGGGGAAATACTAGCTTTCGGCGAATTGATCGGGCGATAAAGAAAGGCGCCGGGGAAACCCGGCGCCTTTTTAATTCAAGCGAAAATTCCAGCCAGAAGATTTATTTGCTGCGCGATTTCTTCTTCAAGGCAGACGGGCTGAATTCCTTGTCATTGAAAGTCGCGTGGAAATCAGAGATCTTGTCTTCGTTTGCCAGCGCGGTCACAAAGTAGCGCGTGCTCTGAAGGTCGTAGATGATTTCCGGCGAACCCGTTACGGTCGGCACGAACGGGGCGGTAATCAGATGCGCTTCCTGCACTTTCCACATCGAGCCTCGACCGTCGTAGCAATCGACAACAGCAATCGACCAGCTGTCTTCATCAATGTAGAACGTGCGCTTGGCAAAGTTGTGGCGAACGCCTTCGCGAACAGTGGCCTCAACTACCCAGACTCGATGCAACTCGTAGCGCGCCTGATCCTGATCAACATGGAAAGGCTTGAGCAGCTGCTCGTACTTCACCAGCGGCGAGTTGATCTGATAGGAGTTGTACGGAATATACATTTCCTTGCGGCCGACCAGCTTCCAGTCGTAACGATCCAGCGAACCGTTGAATACGTCGATCTG
Source organism: Panacagrimonas sp. (assembly GCA_041635265.1). Classification (GTDB taxonomy): domain Bacteria; phylum Pseudomonadota; class Gammaproteobacteria; order Nevskiales; family Nevskiaceae; genus Panacagrimonas. The sequence continues at coordinate 10,963 of JBFJJV010000009.1, read as the reverse complement.
ATCAAAGTATTGCTCGTTGTCGGTGCCGACGGCCGGATTGTCATAACCCACATCAGGTGCGCGATTAACACGCTTCAGGCCAGGGGAATAAATCCAGGCAGCGCGGCCAGAGCCGGCATCCGGACCGATCAACTCGTGTGCCAGCGTCAGCTGACCTGCAACACGCGGCGGCGAGATCGTTTCAGACAGATACATCAGCAGGTATTTATTGCCGGCTTCAGCTGGATCCTTGAAGTTCGCGTACTTGAACTTCACTTCTTCAGTCAGCTTGGTAATCTGGTAGCTACCATCTGACTTTACGATAGCCTGGTTGTTGTAACGAGTGACCGCGTTGCCGCGATACTTCATGCGGTGATTCCAAATGACCTCGGCACCGCTCTTGGGGATCGGGAATGGGAAGCCGACGCTGGCACCTGTGACCAGATCAGTGCCGCTCAACTTGGCGCTGGTCGCATTTTTCTTGGTTGCCTCTTCAATTTCTTTCGGAAAAAAACCGGTGCGCACGGTCTTGTACAGCGGCAGCTTGTAAGTCGGGTATTTGTTGAGGAGCGCCTTGTGCCCCTCAGTCAACTGATCCGCATACTTGGCCATATTGGCTTTTGTCACCGTATCAAACGGTTTCAGCAGTTCCGGCTTGATCGCTTTCTTGAATTCAGCCTCGAGTTTTTGTACGTCGCGAGTTCGCAGATTCTCCAGAAATTCCGGCGACCAATTCTTCATCTCCTCCGGAAAATTGGAAGCTCCAGTAAATACTGGAATCGAACCGTCCGCATTACCGGCTTTGATGGCGCCAATCGGCGTCAGCTCAGCGCCGAGCTTGCCGGCCTCTTCTGCCGTTGCAGTAGCAAAACCTACTGAGGGCATGGCCACGAAGAGTGCGGCAAGCGCCAGTCGGCGCGGTCTGAATACGGTCATTCTCGATTCTCCTCACTTATAGTCACGAAGCCGCGGTGCGCGACTCGTCCAGCTTTTTTCCACCTTGCACGGAGCATAGGTCCGCGCTGATCAAGTCACCATGATTCTTGATACAGGATATCGATGTCGCAAGGGTCAACTCGCCGACTTATCCTGATGCTTTTCGCTCTTTGAGTCGCGGTATTGAACCGGGGTCATTCCCGACCAACGTTTGAACGCCCGGTAGAAGGTGCTTGGCTCTGAAAAGCCAGTCAGATAGACGATGTCCTCAACCGGCTCTTTGGTTCTGGCCAACAGCTTTCTTGCCAAGGCAAAGCGGAAGTCGGCCAGCACCTGCGAAAAACTGGTTCCCGCGCGTGCCAGTTCAAAGCGCAGGCGTCTTGGCGCGATGTCCAGCTCTCTGGATACTTCTTCCAGATCACAGCGATCAACTTCCAAACGCTGAGCAAAAACAGCTCGAATCCGTTCGATCAAATCCTCGCGCTTGAGCGTGGTGAGTCGTTTCTCTGCGTGTTCTTCGTGAAGCTGCAGCAGCTCAGGGCTGGATCGCGGAGAACGGTATGACAGCAACTTGGAGTCAAACCAGATCTGGCTCTCCTCGCTATCGAATGAGACAGGGCATCCGAAGACTTGATCGTACTCAGCCTGCGGCGCGCGACGACTCGCACGCAGGCACACGCGCGACGGTGCGTACTGACCCTCGGTCACCATCTGAGCAAACCGAATCACCTGATGCGCAGTCATAATTTCCGTATGCCTGAGTTGAGGCGCCTGGATAGTGCTGCTACTGACAGCAACGTACGTGTCCCGCTCATCATGGACCAAGCGCATATTCATGGCATCACTGACCAGGCGCATGTACTTGATGGCACGCGCCATCCCCTCGCCGAAGGTGTTGCTGGAAAGCATCAGATATTCCATGACCTCACCGCGGAATACCGGTGCGTGGGCACACAGGTGCAGGCCCACATCCGGATCTTGCGTCACACTCTCCACGGTCTCCCAGAAAAATGCTTGCAGCTGGTGCTCGGTCCGCATCTGGCGTAAGGGGAGTGCTTCGGCGTTATAGCCCAGCCGGCCATAAATCGCTTCGACGTCGAAGTCGCCTTTCACCAAAGCTTGGTGAACAATTTCAAGCAGTTGTCCGGAATCACGCATCGTGGAGGCCAATTCTCTCTGCTAGCAGGGACTCAAAAATTCAGGTCGGGCCCCCATTCTGCACCAATTGGCCGCAGAGCCAAAATCCTTGCAGATTCTCTACAGCGACCTATGACCATGGCTACAGCGTCAATTTTTCTATCAGGGCCTACGGTACCATTGATCAATGTCAAAGTCAGGGCAAATTACCTGACCACCCAGGTTGAGAAATGAGCAAATTAGAACCGCAGGAACTCGAAGGGTTTCGCCAGGTCCAGAAGCTGGCCTATCGATGCGCAGAGACGATCGCAGCGACAATGCGTCCGGGCATTACAGAGCGGGAAACCGCTGCGCGGATGCAGGAATTTCTTGACGCGGAAGGCGCCAACGACTGCTTTCATCGACCGTTCGCATGGTTTGGTGACCGCACTGCTTTTCGCGGTTTCATCGGCTTCAAGCATCTACGCGGATTCAATCCTGCGTTCTATCCAGGAAACCGCAAACTGGAACAAGGCATGCCGTTTATCCTCGACTGCGCCCCCAGCTGCAAGGGCTTTACTGCTGACATTGGGTATTGCGGGGTGATCGGCGACAACCCGACCTTGGACAAGCTCATGGATGACCTCATGGAATACCGCATCCTGATCCTGAATCTGGTCCGTCAGCGCCGGACACTGGCCGACGTCAGCCGTGCAGTGGACCAGCTATGCCTGAGACACGGCTACGAACCACGCCACAAGGCCTATCCCTTTGAAGTCCTTGCCCATCGGGTTGAAAAGCTGGATGACGACGGACGCAGCAATCATCGCTCGCTCGCTCGATTCGGAGTGCGCAATATTTCGACGCTGGTCAAGGATCGATTTCGCGGCAAGCGCGAAGGCTGGTCGCCCTTTTGGAATAGCAGTCCGGCTTCTGAGCACCCCCCAACACCGGGCTTATGGGCAGTCGAACCCCATCTGGGTTTTCGCGGCGTCGGTGCCAAATGGGAAGAGTTGCTGGTCGTCACCGAAGCCGATGCCTTCTGGCTGGATGACGACGTTCCTCAGGTTCGTCGCTGGAAAGCGCGCGGGCTATGGACAGAATCTTCTTCCTCCACGCTTCAAGCCGCCTAAAGCCAAGGCACTCTGAACCGGCAATTGAGAACAATATGACTCCGCAATCGTTTGTCACCTCCGGTGAGGTTGAACTCGCGGTTTACGCCTGGGGCACACCAGCCCCAAAAAAACCGGTCGTGATCATGGTTCACGGCTATCCGGACTCGGCCAGTGTATGGGCGCGCTGCGCCGAAGCACTCGCACCGAAATACTATGTCGTCGCCTACGATGTTCGAGGTGCTGGCAGGTCAACGACACCGGACCATACGCGTGCTTATGCGCTCGATCATCTAGTCAGCGACCTGGCCGCCGTGGTCGACGCGATCAGCCCGGATGCACCGGTACACCTGCTGTGCCACGACTGGGGTTCTATCCAGTCTTGGGAAGCGGTCTGCACTGAGCGCATGAAGGGCCGAATTGCGTCGTACACCTCTATTTCAGGGCCCAGCATCGATCACGCCTCGTACTGGTTTGCGCAGCGCCTGCGCAGCGGTTCACCGTCTGATCTGGCCATGGTGGCGCGGCAGTTGTCACATAGCTGGTACATCGGCGCTTTCCAGTTACCGGGACTGGGGGAATCTATCTGGAAACTCGGCCTAGACAAACTGTGGCCCAAGATTCTTGACAAGGTCGACGGCATCGCGGACGCAGAGCCCAGCAGGACTCAAAGCGGCGACGGAGCCAGTGGCGTGCGTCTGTATCGCGCCAACTTCATCAATCGACTGCTCAAACCGTCCCAACGTCATACCGACACGCCTGTCCAGCTGATCGTGCCCTCGCGCGATCGCTTCATGGTCAAGGAAATCTGGGATGACCTGTCGCAATGGGTTCCCAATTTGTGGCGACGCGAAATCCATGCCGGTCACTGGGTGCAGATCAGCCACCCCCAAAGAGTGGCTCAGATGACGAGCGAGTTCATCGACATGGTCGTCCACGGAGGGGAGAGCCCTGCACTAAGCCGAGTCAGACAACTGGGTGCGCGCCGCCCGATGTCGGGAAAGCTGGTGCTGGTCACCGGCGCCGGCAGCGGCATCGGTCGCGAAACCCTGCTCGCCTTTGCAGAGCAAGGAGCAAGTGTGATTGCGATTGACATCAACCTTGAGGCCGCAGAACGCAGTTGTGAACTGGCCCGATTACTGGAAACCACGGCCTGGGCCAGAAAAGTGGATGTGGGCGAAATCGACCAAATGGAAGCGCTGGCAGTCTGGGTACAGAACGAATTCGGCACACCCGATGTTGTGGTCAACAACGCGGGCATCGGCATGGCAGGTAGCATTCTGCAAACCAGTACCGAAGACTGGGAGCGTGTACTGCGGGTCAATCTCTGGAGTGTCATTCAGGGTTCGCGCCTGTTTGCCCGGCAGATGATCGACGCCGGCATATCCGGACACATCATCAACGTGTCATCCGCATTGGCTTTCGCACCCACCCGCGCGCTACCGGCGTACGCGACCAGCAAAGCCGCCGTCCTGATGCTCAGCAACTGCCTGCGCGCGGAACTGGCCGATCACGGCATTCGCGTAGTGTCTGTCTGCCCTGGAGTTGTAGATACGGCGATCACCGGCAATACAAAATTTGTGGGCACCAATTCAGATGAGCAGGCCGCTCATCAGTCGGCTGCGGCCAAGCTCTACGCACGGCGCAGTTTAAAACCAAACGCCGTCGCCGAAGCCATTCTAGATGCCGTGCGCACCGGCCGAAGCGAAATTCTGGTGGGAACTGAGGCCCGTCTGGCCCGTCTCGGTTCGCGTTACTTTCCCGGCCTGATGCAGCGTCTGGCAGGCATCCAGTTGCCTAAGCCGGCCATGGCCGAGCCCACCATTGCATTCGAAAATCCGGACCGGACCGGACCAGAAACGTCGAAGAGCGGTTCCCAAACGGGATACAAGCATGAGGCCGCCTCATGAACAGTCCGCTGACGCCACCGCTGCCAGGTCCTCGCATCTCCAAAGTGTCCAACACCCCTGCCCCGCTGATTCCACGCAAGGTGCAGTTCGACTGGTCACAAACCCCTTTGGAGTGGATTCCGGGGCAGCCATTTGCCAGCCACTTCATCAACGAGATCAACCTGCTGCTACCTGCCGGCGAGTTCTGGTTCTGCAAGCTGTACAACAAGGCCCTGCCCCATATCACTGACGAAAAACTGCGCGGCGATGTGCAGATGTTCATTCGTCAGGAGGCGATGCATGCTCGTGCACATGGCGCTGCTATCGTGGAGTATCTGCATGAACACGGTATCGAAACCGCGAGTAACACGGCGCAAGAGGACAAGCTGTTCGAAGTGCTCCTGGCGGATGACCCATTTGGTCGAAAATTGCCAAAATTTTTGGAGAAGCGATGGCTGGTTTTTCGCCTGGGCATTGTCGCGGCGATTGAACACATGACCTGTGTCCTTGGCAATTACATCCTCTGTCAGGAATGGGAGGATGCTGACCCGGTACTGCTGGACCTTCTGCGCTGGCATGGTGCTGAAGAAGTGGAGCATCGCTGCGTGGCCTTTGACCTCTACCGTCACCTGGGCGGAGGCTATCCATCCCGGTATTACCTAGCCAGTATCGCCATGCCAGCCATTTTCGGACTATGGGTCCATGGCGCTGCACATATCATGAAGCAGGACCCACAATTTGCCGAGCGCAAGCCAAGCGCTTTTCGCCCCTGGATCTGGAGGGAGTGGCAGCGACAAGCTCGCGCGGGGCAACTACCGTCGCCTTTCAAACTCATGCGCCAGGAACTCTCGTTCTTCAGCCCCTGGTATGACCCGCTAAAGGAAGGATCAAGCGAAGACGCTCTGGCCTATCTGGACCGATCACCCGCTGCGGCACGCGCAGGCCGATGATTAGCGAGTCCGACGACGAACAATAAGAGAGGCAGTTCGAGCGATTTCCACAGAGGACAATCCGCAGCGCCTGGCGCAAAAAGACCGAAGAAAATACCGAAAATAGGACAGAATCTGGCGGGATCGCCTATTTGATCATTTGCTCTGACACAGTACCCGGCAAACGATCAACAGAACAACTGGATGCTTGTCCCTAACAGACCGGCACAGCGGCTTAATTCATAAGGGAATGGATATATGCAAGCGCACGACAAAGCGGAAGCGTCGCCCGAAGAAGAATCTTCGATCCCCAGTGAGCAGGAGGAATCGACCGTATCAATATTGGCAAGCGGGGCTTGGAAACTGGGAACAGCCGGTCCGCGCCTCGCACTTCGCATGACGCAGTACGGAATGCAGCAGGCTGAACGGGTCGCTTTGCAATCGCTTCGAAAGCGACTGGATGCAGTGAAGGAAGCGGCGGATGAATTTTCCGGTGGTGTGGCCGGCGCGAGCAGCGAATCGGAATTTTCCGGCGTGCCGAGCACGCGTCCTGCACAGGAAATGCACCGCCTGCTGAAAATTGCTGAAGTTCAGACGCCTGATCAAGCTCAGGAAAGACTCTTACTGAATACGATTCGCGCGCTGGTGCCGGATGAGGCACGCATTCTTGCCTATCTGGCCAACGGAAATTCTTGCGCCCTGCTGCATTTAGCCTCGGGGCCCAAAGTCGGGCCTGCGACGCGGCGCTGGATGGATAATCTGAGCAACCTGGGACACGAGGCGAAAGTGACCCTGAGAGACCAGACCTCCAATTACATCAGCCATCTGCGCGATCTGGGACTGCTGGAATCCGACCAGGAGGACAAATCATTTAGCGCAGTCTACGAGAAGCTCGAGGTGGAAACTGAAGTGCGCAAGGCCATTACCGCCATCGAAAAAGATGGGCACAGAGCCCGATTTTTCCGCCGAACCATCCGCCTTTCGGAGCGGGGCCAAGCATTTTGCAGTTGCTGTTTCCCAGAAATAAACACAACGAAGCGAATCGATTAAGCAGCGTCGAGTGATGGCGCCAAGCGATCCCAAAACCCCAGCCCTTCCGCCGATTTTCGGAAAGCCTGCTGGTCCTCGTCGGTCTGGCGCGCAAGCACTTCCCTGAATTGGGAAAAATCTTCCTGGTCCTCCACGGCCGCAACGGCAGTCACCACGACCTTCCATCCTTCCGGATGGTGGCGCGCGGCACTGAGCATGCTTTCAATAATGTCTCCGGAATTTTCCAAGGCAATTTGCACCATTAGCCGCAAGCCATCGCCATCCAGCCGTTTGACATAGTCAAGCAGCAGGAGCATCTGTCCGGACTCTGCGGCGGATTCCAGAAGCGCCTTTAAAGGTGCCTTTTTGCGAAATATCGACATTCTTGCCAGAACATTGCGCTCTGAATCCTCCAGATACTGCGCGAGTTCCAGAATCACTCTCCAATGTCCGCTGTTGTTCGCCGCCCACAGTGTCGCATCGGCGATTTCATCGCCCTGTTCCAAGACCAGCTTGGCGACCAGTTTCTGATGATCCGCTCGCATATAGGACACCAGAGGCAAGGTCGCTTCCAACAGATTTTCATCGTAGGCGCACTGAATCAGCCCCTGCAGCAGTTGTGGCTTTCGAAGCGAAGGCAGATTAACGATCTTCCGATAGTGCTTTGGGCTCATCGCAGCCATACCGCGTAAAACCGGAGGCCACAAACCCTGTTCATGGGCCACCAGCACCAGCCCGTCCAGAGTCGCCGAATCTTGCTGCCCCATGACGTTGGCCAGCCGCGAGCGGAGTTCTCCCTCGACGCCATCGATGACGGAGAGTGCCGCAGGCCACAGCGCTTTATCGGTTCCAGTTCGAACGATGCGCGCAATGCGATCGTTGTCGATCATCTGGATCATCTTGCTGATCTGAGATTTGTCTTCCATGAGGAAGGCAATCTTGAGCAAGATTTCGTCGTCGTCTACAGCTTTGACGATGGCTCGAATGGCCGAGGGAGACAGCGCGTCAGCAAAGCGCGCCATAAGGCCGTAAGCCCGGCGTTTGACCAGAACCAGCGTCGAGTCGCGAACCACCGCTGCCGGCAGCAGCCGGATGACTTCTCGAACCTTCCTCGGGTCGGCATGAGCAGACGCGTCTGCCAGAAACTCCGGAGGCAGCCGTTTGGCGATCGCAGCAGCGCTGATTGGATTCATGCAACTAACCAGACGACCACACAATCTCGCCCCAAAAGCACTGACCGCCAATTTGGCCAGATAGCCCCTCGGCAGGAAACGAACAAGACCGGCCAAGCTTTCAAAGCCCTCACGCTTGTAGCCAAACACCTGCTCTGAAATTGAATGACGTAATTGGCGTATCGCCCCCGCCCCCAGTTTTTCTAACTCGCCCAGCAACTCTTCGCCGAGTTCAATGGAAGCCTTGAGGCGCTCGATTTCTGCCCGGGTCTCAAGGTCTGGCTGATAGGTGTCCGTCATTTCCTTCCTCAATCCGGAGAACCATGAGCACTAAGCTGCTCAGGCCAGGCGTGATCTAACCAGACCGCGCAGCAATCCCGGCAGCAGAGCTACTGAACTGCTTACATCAGTATCAACTGCAACACGTTCCATCTCGAGATAGGATTGAATTGAAAGTCCCAGCTCGCGCTGCGCATTTGGGGAGAGAAAATCTGTCAGTGGCGCAGTCCGATCTTCGCCACCCAGTAAATCTGCCAGGGATATCTCCGATTTCATTCGCTTCCCCCTTGGAATCACGCGCCTCTATCGACCTTGTTTTCTGGGCGCATTGTTAGTGCACGATGGTACAGTAGTCCTAGCTTATTGTGTTCAGATGCGTCTCCGTGCGGCGGCGCCCAAAAGCGTTTTGAAAGCGCGGAACAAGCGGTTCATGGATCGAGGGGAAAGTTGATGACAATTGTATTGCCCGACGGCTTTTCAATCTCGGGCCGCAGCGATTCTGCTTGCTCCAGCAAAGGAACGCCGGTCGATGCAGACGCCTAGTTGTCGATTCCCAAAGCGCGGCGAACACCTCTACCTGAACATGCGCAGCCCATAGGAAATCCCATGGACGTAGGGATTCAACATTTCCTGGACAATATCTGGCTGTACCTGTCCATGCCCGTTGTCAGCGCGATCGTGGGCTACGGCACGAATGTCGTCGCCATCTGGATGATGTTCAATCCGATCGAATTCGTGGGCATAAGGCCACCCTTTCTCGGCTGGCAGGGCATCATTCCGCGCCGCGCCGCAAAGATGGCCGCCATCTCTGTAGACACGATCACAGGACACCTGATCACTCAGGAGGAAATCTTCGAACGACTGGACCCGGACCGGATCGTCGAGGCACTCGAAACTCCGCTCAATAACATGATCGTGGATATCGTTGATCAGGTGATGCTGGCGCATCAACCGACTTTGTGGGCTTCTCTGCCCAATCTGATCAAGCATCAAATCTATAGACGGGTCAAGGCAGAATCTCCGGAATTGATCTCGGAAATCATGGACCAGATCAGGACCAATATTAATCAGATGTATGACCTGAAAGACATGGTCATCACCAATCTGACAAAGGACAAGGCACTCCTCAACAGAATTTTTCAGGAGGTCGGATCCGCCGAGTTCCGCTTCATCGGCATTTCCGGCCTGTACTTCGGGTTCGCCTTCGGCCTGGTGCAGATGGCGGTATGGATTTTCTTGAAGGCGTGGTGGCAACTTCCCGCGTTCGGTCTGGCCTGTGGTTATGCCACTAACTGGATAGCCCTGCAGATGATTTTCAAACCGAAGGAGCTGACGCGCCTCGGCCCCTTAAACATTCAGGGACTGTTTATGAAGCGCCAGAACGAAGTGGCCGGAGACTATGGCCGCCTGGTCTCCCGTTATGTGCTGACACCCGCCAACATCATTGAAGGAATTTTGAAGGGGCCGTATTCGGACAAGGTTTTCGACATGATCGGCCGGCGCGTGCAGATGACGATTGATAGTCAGACCAGCCTGGCCAAGCCATTCCTTGCTTTCACGGTTGGCACCCGGCAATACCAGGAGATAAAAGAGAGCGCGGTTGAAGCCATTATCGAACGGCTGCCTGATGCGCTTCAGCACATCGAGCAATACGCTGAAGACGCCCTCGATTTGCAGAACACGATTTCGACGAGGCTTCAAGGTCTGAACCCGGATGAATTCGAAGGGATGTTGAGACCGGCATTCGAGCAGGACGAGTGGCTATTGATTGCAATCGGCGCAGCACTCGGATTCCTGGTCGGCATCTTTCAACTCGTGTTCATCTTTGGCGGAATGCTTTAGGCGCTCGGCCGAGCGAGTAAACAACGTTCGCCCGTACCGCAGGGATTGCCATGGAACTGAACTGGACGAGTGCGCTCTGGATCGCTCTCACTGCCTTTTGCTTTGCAGTAGGGTTTTTATTGTCTTGGCGGAAACATAAGAATCGAATTCAGGCGCGGTATCAAGCCGCAGTGCTTGCCGACGTCGACAAGAAAATATTTGAGGATGTTGTCAGACGCCTGACACAGGGAGAGCAGTCACAAAAAAACGAATCGCACAATCACGGCGTCTCAGCCTCTGAAGATCAATAGCAGCGTCCAAACCTCACTTCTGGCGCCACAAGCAGCCGAGAAATTCGCGACCATGTTTCAAACGAGGGCCCAATCCCGAGGCCGCTTGCGATACGCATCTAGCACCAAAACTTGTCGTGGCGAAATGCCCTTTAAAGCTCAGCCGCAAGACGACTACCCTGATTGATGGCACGCTTTGCGTCGAGCTCGGCCGCCTTGTCCGCACCTCCGATCAGGTGAACACGCGCACCCGCATCTTGCAAGGGCTGATGTAGCGCTCGAAGTGGCTCCTGCCCTGCACAAATAACAATGTGATCTACTTCGATCAATTCTGCCTTTTCACGCTTTTCGCCATAGCTGATCAGAATTCCCCTTTCATCAATAGACTCGTAATTAACGCCCGAGCGCGTT
>JBFJJV010000008.1:0-43652 GCA_041635265.1 Panacagrimonas sp. | reverse complement strand
GGTCATATATGTGTCCCTGGCAGCGCATCCTCAGCGCGCACGCGCGGACGATTTAGACCAATGCTCGCTCATCGTCCGGTGATGCTCCAAGAGACGCTCGCCGGACTCGCGCTGCGTGCTGGCGGTATCTATGTTGATGCCACGTTCGGCCGCGGTGGCCATAGCGCTGCGCTGCTGGAGGCGATCGGTCCCGCCGGCACCTTGCATGCCCTGGATCGTGACCCGCAGGCCTGCCACGCGGCGCAAGCCCAGTTCTCCGGGCGAAGGAATTTTTACATGCACCGCCGCAACTTTGCCGAGCTGTCGGCCTGGGCTCAGGAGCAGCAGTTGCTTGGCCGTGTCGATGGCATCCTGCTTGACCTCGGTGTTTCTTCGCCCCAGTTCGATGATGCCGAGCGCGGCTTTTCATTTTCCAACGACGGTCCGCTGGACATGCGCATGGATCCAGATAGCGGCGAGTCCGCGGCGCAATGGATTGCCCGTGCAGATGCGGCGGAGATTGCGGAAGTGCTGTGGACCTACGGTGAAGAGCGCGCCAGTCGTCGCATCGCGCGGCGCATTGTGGAGACGCGACAGGAGGTACCGCTGGAGCGCACGTCACAACTGGCTGGTCTGATTTCCAGTGTCATGCGCGGTCCGCGTCAAAAGATTCACCCTGCCACGCGCAGTTTCCAGGCGATTCGCATTTTCATCAATCGTGAACTCGAGGCACTGCAGGCTGCGTTGCGGGCCAGCCTGGATTTGTTGGCGGCGGGAGGGCGGCTAGCGATTATCAGTTTCCATTCTCTGGAAGATCGACTGGTCAAGCGCTTCATTCGGGATGGTGAGGGAAAGTCGGCGCGCTCGGTGGCCCCCAACCCTTACTCGGCCAGCGACGCACCCGGTACGGCATCGGGTCTGAAGTCTATCGGCCGCTACTTTCCCACAGACGCCGAATGTTCAATGAATCCGCGCGCGCGCAGTGCCGTTCTGCGAGTTGCGGAGCGACTCTCATGAACCCGTTTCGAGATGGCTTTGACTGGGCGCAGCGAAGCATTCGTCGCATTCGACTGGAAACTGCTGATGCGCCGCCAAGTGGCCTGATGCTGCCCTTGATTCTGGTCGCTCTGGTGATGGCGTCTGCCTTGTATGCCATTGCCATAAAGCACGAAAGCCGGCGCATGACCGGCGAAATGGAGCGTGCGCGAGTAGAACGCGAAAAACTGCAGATGGAGTGGTCTCAGCTCCAGTTGGAAGAGGCCGCGCTGGCGCATCACGCCCGCATAGAAAGTGCAGCACGAGATCAGTTGGGAATGTCCGAGCCTCGTGAGTACGTGATTCTTCAGCAGGCCGCCGCGTCCCGCGTGCCATGAGCAGAAGAGGAAAAAATACGCAGATCAAGGCGCAGCCGGTGCCGGCCTGGCGTCGGCGAATGGTTGTCGCTGTGCTCGGAATCAGCGCGGTACTGGTTGCCGGACGCGCTTTTCATCTGCAGGTGATTGATCGAGATTTTTTGACCCGAGAGGGTGCCAAGCGACAGGTGCGCACGGTGACATTGCCAGGTCATCGTGCCGCCATTCGAGATCGCCGTGGTGAGCCTCTGGCTTTGTCCGCGCCAGTGGATTCGCTGTGGTGCGTTCCGACGGAACTTCTCGGGGCGCCGGAACATCTGGCTGCCCTGGCGAAGGTGCTAAAGCAATCCCCGCGCAAGCTCACGGGCTTTCTACGGGAGCGTGGCAAGCGACAGTTTGTCTACCTCGAACGCGGGATGTCGCCTGACGAAGCGCGCAGAGCACTGGCGATCAAGGCGCCGGGCGTGTTCTCCATCCGTGAATATCGACGCTACTATCCCGCAGGCGAGGTCGCGGGCCAGTTGGTGGGCTTTACCGATGTCGATGGGAAGGGTCAGGAGGGCATGGAACTGGCCCATGACAGCAGTCTCAGAGGCATCGCGGGTTCCCGCCATGTCATCCGTGATGCGCGTGGCCGCATTGTTGAGGATACGGAGGAGGCGGTACCTTCTCAGCCGGGTCAGGATCTGAATCTGTCAATTGATCTGCGACTGCAGTATCTGGCGTATCGCGAGCTGAAGAATACGGTCAGTCGCCATCGCGCCAAGGGCGGGCTGGTGGTGGTTGCTGACGCAAGAACCGGTGAGTTGCTCGCCATTGCCAGCCAGCCGGGATTCAACCCCAATAATGTCTCCGACCGCCGACCCGGCCGAATGCGCAATCGACCCATCGTGGATTCCTTCGAGCCTGGCTCTGCGGTGAAACCGCTGCTGGTGGCGCAGGCCGTCGAGACTGGCGCTTATGGACTTCAAAGTCTCATCGATACTGGCGATGGCTGGATGCAGGTTGGCCGGCTCACGGTTCAGGATATCCATGCGCAAGGCAAGACGGATTTGCGCATGATCTTGGCCAAGTCCAGCAATGTCGGGGCCGCCAAAATCGGTCTCCACATGGGCGCCGAAAGCGTCTGGCAGGGCTATCAGCGTTTCGGACTGGGTGAGCGAGTCAACACTGGTTTTCCGGGCGAGTCTTCGCCCTTGATGCGCCACTTCACGAAATGGGGAGAGATCGCGACAGCAACGGCGTCCTATGGCTATGGTCTGTCACTCAACGGCCTGCACCTGGTCCGCGCCTATGCAGGTCTGGCTAACGATGGCCTTATGCCGGAACTGCGTTTGCTGGCCAAGCAGCCTATCGGGCTGGGGCGCCAGGCCGTGAGTGCAAAGACCGCGCGCGTCGTGCGTCAAATGTTGGAGTCCGTCGCCGAAGAGGGAGGCACTGGAACTCAGGCGGCCATTCCCGGCTATCGCGTGGCAGGCAAGACCGGCACCGTGCGTAAGGTCGCCGTAACCGGCGGTTACGATGCCAAGCGACATCAGTCGGTTTTTGTCGGCATGGTTCCCGCCGACAATCCGCGTCTGGTAGGCCTGGTCATGGTGGATGAACCTACCGTTGGCGGTTACTACGGTGGTGTGGTCGCGGCACCGATTTTTTCAGCCGTCATGCAGGGTGCGCTGAGGCTGCTGCAGATTGCACCGGATGACTGCGGAGTTGATTGTGCGCAGCCCTCAACGCTGCCGCAAATCGCAATGCCCGCCGGGATGAGGGCTGACATGGAGCCGCGGAGTTGAGCGCAGCGACGACAATCCATTCCATGGCGCTGGATGTGCTGCTGGACGGCTTTGCCCGCGATATACCGAGCCGCGTGCCCGTTTCCGGCTTGGCCATGGACTCACGCGCTGTTGAGCCAGGTGATGTCTTCATTGCGGTCAAGGGAACCCGCTTGCATGGCCTGAATCATCTGGCGCAGGCGGTAGAGCGAGGCGCTTCCGCCATTTTGTGGGAGCCGGCCCTTGGTCTGAATGCGCCCGATATCGAATTGCCCTGCGTCGCCATTGATCAACTGGGGCGCAAACTCGGCGAGATTGCCGCGCGGTTTTTTGCTTTTCCGGCCGATCGCATGTTCGTTGCTGGCGTCACCGGCACTGATGGCAAGACCTCGACTGCACATTTGATTGCTCAGGCTTTTGAAACGCTTGGTCAGCGCTGTGCCTACCTCGGGACGCTCGGCAGTGGACGCCTGGATGCTCTTGAGGTGTCAAGCCACACGACTCCCAATCCGATCACTTTGCAGCGTCGACTTTCGACCTTCGTCGAGGACGGGATCCAGTCCTGCGCGATGGAGGTTTCTTCGCATGCCCTGGATCAAAACCGCATTGGCGGCATTCGTTTTGATGCCGTCCTGCTGACCAATCTGAGCCGAGATCATCTCGATTATCACGGCACCGTGGATAACTACTCGGCGGCGAAGAAACAATTGTTCCTGCCGCAAGATGGTCGCCGTCTGATTCTCAATCGGGACGATGAGTATGGCGCGCGGTGGATTTCAGAATTTCAGTCCGATCCGGAGAAATGCAGGATGCTCATGGTCTACGGACTTGCAGATGAGCGACCAGAGCAACGCGATTTTGTGATGGGCAGAAAGCTCGAACTCTCGGCCGAAGGATTGAGTTTGAACCTGCACACGGCGACCGAAGTCTGCGAGCTGAAATCCGGGCTCATCGGAATCTTTAATGCCTACAACCTGCTTGCCGCTGCAGCGGTTCTGATCGCCTCAGGCGTCAAGCTGCGAGAGGCCGCAAGCGCCTTGTCTCAGTGCAAGACAGTTCCAGGTCGTTGCGAGGCGTTTCGTGCTGCAACAGGCGGCCCCCTGACCGTGGTCGACTATGCGCACACGCCACGCGCCCTAGAGCAGGCCCTCAGGGCGGTTCGCGCGCACACAGACGGCAAGCTCATCTGCGTGTTCGGCTGTGGTGGTGAGCGTGACCGCGGCAAGCGTGCGCTGATGGGCAGATCCGCCAGTCTGCTCGCCGAAGAGCTCATTCTCACAGACGACAATCCGCGTAGCGAGTCGCCGCAAGCCATTGTTGCCGAGATTCTTCAGGGCATTGGCGAATCCGACCGTAGCCGCGTGCGTATCGAACACGACCGTGCAAAAGCGATCGCGGAAGCCCTGTCGGCAGCCGGACCCGGAGACACGATTCTCATCGCCGGGAAAGGTCACGAAACGACTCAAACAGTCGGTAGCGAGATTCGCCCATTTAGTGACCGAGCCTGTGTTTCCAATCTGCTCGGAGCGCTCGTCTCATGATGACTTCTCGCGATCATATGGCCCCGCTCTCCTGGTTTGCCGAGGCCAGCGGGGTTGCCCTGAGGGGTGACGACGCAGATGTGCTCCGGGTCAACTCTGATTCGCGCTCAGTCGCACGCGGTGATCTGTTCGTGGCGTTGCGTGGCGATCGCTTTGACGGACATGATTTCAGTCAGGGCGCCGCAGAAGCAGGCGCAGTTGGCATGGTGTGTGAGCGGCCGTTGCAAACCGCCATTGCCCAAATTGTGGTCAATGATTCGCTCGCTGCCTTGCACAAGGTGGCGCGTGCTTGGCGTTGCCAGTTTAATTTGCCACTGATCGCTGTCACCGGCAGTAATGGCAAGACCACCACTAAGCAAATGCTGGCTGCTGTTATGGATGCGCGCGGCCCTGTTCTCGCAACCCGCGGCAACCTCAATAATCACATTGGCGTGCCGATGACCCTGCTAGAGCTTCGCCAAGCCCATCGCACGGCGGTGATTGAGCTCGGGGCCAATCATGCCGGCGAGATCGGTATGCTGACCGCACTCGCAGGCCCTGATATTGGCGTCATTACTCAGGCCGGTGACGCGCATCTGGAAGGTTTTGGTTCGCGAGACGGCGTTGCTCAAGCCAAAGGAGAGTTGTTCGCGGGACTCGGCCCGAAGGGCGTGGCGATCATTAATGCGGACGATGACTATGCTGATCTGTGGCGGGGGATGGCGCATTGCTCGCAGCTCAGCTTTGGTATGGAAGCTGATGCGGATGTCCGGGCCACCAACGTTCAAAGTGCAGGCCAAGGCAGTCGCTTCACCTTGACCATTCCTGGCGGCGAATCGCAGGTGGTGCTGGGCCTGGCGGGTCGTCACAACATCATGAACGCACTAGCGGCATCGGCATGCGCTTCGGCCCTGGGTCTTGAAGCCAGTGTGATCGCCGACGGACTCGGCCGTTTCGAGCAGGCACACGGACGTCTGGTCTGGCGCGAGGCGGCCAGCGGCGCGCGCGTGATTGACGATAGCTACAACGCCAATCCGACGTCGATGCGTGCTGGTCTTGAGCTGCTCGCTCAGCAGAAAGGGCAACGCTGGGCGATTCTCGGCGGCATGGCCGAGTTGGGAGCGGATTCAGATGTCCTGCACGAATGGTGCGGCGTCAAGGCCAAAGAACTGAAGATCGATCGACTGCTGACTCTCGGCAAGTCCGGGGTGTACTACGCCAAGGGGTTTGGCCGGGATGCCGAGCAATTCGATTCTGTCGATGCACTGCTCGCCTGTGTCGAAAAAGAGGCAGACATCAATACCACCATGCTGGTCAAGGGCTCTCGTTCCGCGCGCATGGAGCGTGTCGTGATAGCGCTGTGTGACGAGCGGCAGATGAGGGGAAAAAACTAGTGCTCTTTCATCTGGCCATGTGGCTCAAGGATTCCTTCAGCGGACTGAATCTTTTTAGTTACCTGACATTTCGCGCCATTCTCGGCGTCCTCACAGCCTTGAGCGTCTCACTCTTCTGTGGGCCGTGGATGATCCGCAAGCTGCATGACTTCAAATTTGGTCAGGTGATTCGCGAACTCGGTCCCAAGTCGCACCAGGCCAAAACCGGAACACCCACGATGGGTGGGGTGTTGATCCTGCTCTCTATCAGCCTTTCCACGCTGGCTTGGTCTGACCTGAGCAATCGTTTTGTCTGGTTTGCACTGGGCGTCACGCTCGCCTTCGGCCTGGTTGGCTTTGCCGACGACTTCATCAAAATCAAGTACCGTCGCAATCTCGGCCTCAACGCCATCCAGAAATATTTCTGGCTTTCGCTGGCCGGCTTCGGCGTCTCCACGCTGATCTATATGACCGCGCCAAACGCGCCTCTAGGGGGGCTGTTTTCTGATGGTCATGGTTCGATTCAAACGGCCCTGATTCTGCCGTTTTTCAAAGATGTCGCCTTGCAGCTCGGGATCTTCTTTATCCCCTGGTCCTATCTGGTCATTGTCGGAACCAGTAATGCCGTGAATCTGACCGATGGACTCGACGGCCTTGCAATCATGCCCTGTGTTCTGGTTGCCAGTGCGCTGGCCGTGTTTGCTTACGTCACCGGGAATATCAAGATCGCCGCTTATCTGGGCATTCCCTATATTCCAGGCGTTGGCGAGCTTGCGATTTTCTGCACCGCCATCGCCGGTGCCGGGCTTGGCTTTCTCTGGTTCAACGCTTATCCGGCCCAGGTATTCATGGGCGATGTCGGCGCCCTGGCTTTGGGAGCGGCTTTGGGCGTTGTGGCAGTTCTGGTGCGTCAGGAGCTCGTACTGATGATCATGGGTGGGGTCTTCGTGGCCGAGACACTCTCGGTCATGTTGCAGGTCGGCTATTACAAGTACAGCGGCGGCCGGCGGATCTTCCGCATGGCCCCACTGCATCATCACTATGAGCTCAAAGGCTGGCCCGAGCCCAAGATCATCGTTCGCTTCTGGATCATCACGCTGATTCTGGTGTTGATCGGCTTGTCGACGCTCAAGGTCCGATAATGAATCAAAGCCCGAACAGCAGAGACAGGACCCACGCTGGCAAACAGATTCTGCTTGTCGGATTGGGAGCGACCGGCCGATCAGCGTTGAGGTATTTGTCTGCCCAGGATGCAGTCTTGGTCGTCACCGACTCGCGCCCGGCGCCGACTGATATTGCAGAACTCAAGGCGGCCTATCCCTTCGCGGAATTCCATTTCGATGCCTTTGACGTTCAGCGCAATCTTGCGGACTTCGATGAAGCTGTCGTTTCACCGGGGGTCTCCTTGCAGGAGCCATTCGTGCAGGCAATTTCCAGGGCCGGCGTGCCGCTTGTGGGCGACATCGAACTTTTTGCAAGAGCCATTGCGCGTGCACCCTCGCAGGCAAAGCTTGTCGGTATTACTGGCAGCAACGGCAAAAGCACCGTCACAACATTGCTCGGGTGCATGGCCAGTGCTGCAGGTTTCAACACTGCGGTCGGCGGAAACATTGGAACCCCTGCGCTCGATCTGCTCGATACTGACGCTGACCTTTACATCCTTGAACTGTCCAGCTTTCAGCTGGAATGCACCAGCTCACTGAAATGCCAAGCCGCTGCCTATCTGAATCTCTCTGAAGATCATCTCGATCGGCACGGCACGCTGGAAAATTACGGTCAAATAAAGTCACGCATTTTCAAGACTTGCCACACCGCGGTGGTCAATCGCGATGACCACGCCACACTTGAGGGCAGTCAGCACGCGTCGGAGATTGCCAGCTTTGGTCTGGACAGGCCTGCGGCCGGTGATTTCGGCATGGAATTGATCAAGGGAGAGCGCTGTTTGATGTTCGGGCGGCAGCGAATTTGCGCGCAAAGCGACCTCAAGATTCAGGGGCTGCATAATTTGAGCAATGCGCTTGCCGCTTTGGCGCTGGCGAATGCAATCGGCATCGCTCCTGAAGCCTGTCTCGGCGCGCTGAGCGAATTTGCTGGATTGCCACATCGCTGTGAATTCGTTGCCAGAAAGAATGGCGTGAGCTGGCTTAATGATTCCAAGGGGACCAATGTCGGCTCGACGCTTGCCGCGCTCAATGGTCTGGATGGTCCGATTGTCTGGTTGGGTGGCGGCCAGGGCAAGGACCAGGATTTCAAACCCTTGCGTGCACCGTTGTCACGCAAAGGCCGCGCTGCACTCCTGTTCGGACAGGACGCCAGAGCAATCGAGCAGGCCCTGGTCGGTGCCGTGCCGATTTACAGGGATGAGAATTTGCTCGGCGCCATGCACTCTGCAAAACGACTCGCCCGACCCGGCGACACTGTGTTGCTGTCTCCGGCCTGCGCCAGCCTCGACCAGTTCAAGAACTACGCGGAACGTGGCGAGCAGTTCTCGCAATGGGTGCGGGACAACGCATGAGCTTGCTATCCGCCCTGCCTAGATGGAATACCGAGCCCCAGCAGCTGACGCTGCCCCTGCCACGCGCGCGCGTCGGACTTGATCCTTGGCTGTGCGCTGCTGCCGCGACCGTGATGGCCTGGGGGCTGATTATGGTCGCTTCTGCTTCGGTGGCGCAGGCACAAAGGGTTGCCGGCGAACCCTTCTACTATTTCTACCGCCAGCTCATGTTTATTGGAGTAGGCGGTATCGCTGCATGGGCCGCATTTCTGGTGCCCATGCACGTATGGGAGCGCAAGAGCGGCCTCCTCGCGGTGCTGGGCCTGATTCTTTTGTTGGTGGTGCTGATTCCCGGCATCGGTATCAAAGTAAACAATGCCAGACGTTGGATCGACCTGGAGTTCATTCGTATCCAGGCTTCCGAGCCAGCGCGCCTGGCGCTCATCATGTATCTGGCCGGCTACATCGTGCGCCGCCAAGCGCAGCTGCAGAACACGCTCAGCGGCCTGATCGTGCCCTTTGTGCCCTTGATGACAGCAGCCGTTTTGCTGTTGTTCGAGCCTGACTTTGGCGCGACGGCAATACTGATTGCGGTTGCCTTCATCATGTTGTTCCTCGGCGGCGCGCGCTTGATCTATTTGCTGGGCATTGTGGGTCTCGCCACTGCTGCTTTGGCGCTCATCGCCGTCGCAGAGGCCTACCGTGTGCGCAGATTGCTCAATTTCACCAATCCCTTTGCGGATATGGAGAACGCAGGATGGCAGTTGGGCAATTCACTGATCGCGATCGGGCGCGGCGAATGGACCGGAGTCGGGCTAGGCAATAGCGTGCAGAAACTGCTGTATTTGCCTGAGATGCACACCGACTTCATTTTCGCGATTCTTGCCGAAGAGTTTGGCCTGCTGGGTGTGAGCATTCTCATCATTCTTTTCGCAGTCATGGTCTGGCGCGGATTCGTCATCGGCGCCACGGCTGAAGCTCTGGGTGAGAAATTCCAGGCCTGTCTCGTCTATGGCCTGACCGTGTGGCTTGGCCTGCAATCCCTGATCAATATGGGCGTCAATATGGGCGCACTGCCGACCAAGGGGCTGACCTTGCCGCTGATGAGCTATGGCGGATCTTCGCTGATTACCGTGTTGGTCATGCTGGGTCTGATCCTGAGGGCTGATTACGAAAACCGGCTAAAGCTGGAGCGGGCGGGGAAACGACCGTGAGCGCGATATCCCCTATGAAATTTCTGATTATGGCTGGCGGCACTGGTGGCCATGTATTTCCGGCACTGGCCGTGGCCCATGAACTGCGCCGACGGGGACATGAAGTGGTTTGGATGGGGGCGCCGGATTCCTTCGAATCGCGCACTGTCCCCCAGCAGGGATTTGCGATCGAATTCGTGAACGTCACGGGTCTACGCGGCAAGGGCTTGGTCACCCTGCTAGGGGCGCCGCTGAAGCTGCTTCGCGCAATCACCCAAGCGTGGAAGATTCTCTCCAGGCAGAAACCGAATGCGGTTCTGGGTATGGGCGGCTTTGCCGCCGGGCCGGGTGGGATTGCAGCATGGTTGCGCAACATCCCGCTGCTCATTCACGAGCAGAATGCCACGCCAGGAATGACCAATCGTCTGCTGTCTCGTTTCGCTATCGAAGTGATGGAGGCATTTCCAGGCACCTTCAAGCAGGCGAGGACGGTGGGTAATCCGGTGCGCGAAGGTTTTGCGCAATTGGCCGATCCTTCCGAGCGTTTATCCGAGCGTGCAGGCGGGATTTCCCACCTGCTGGTTATCGGTGGCAGTCAGGGCGCGCGCGCATTGAATCTTCAGGTCCCCGCCGCGTTGGCATTGATCGATCCGGATATTCGACCCCGGGTGCGGCATCAGGCCGGGCGAACACTGGCGCTGGCTCGGGATGCGTACGAGAAAGCCGGTGTCAGCGCTCAGATCGAGGCCTTTATCGAAGATGTGCCGAGTGCCTTTGCCGAGGCAGATCTCGTGTTGTGTCGTGCAGGCGCATCGACCATAGCGGAATTGTCGGCAGCAGGATGCGCGTCGCTGCTCGTGCCCTTTCCTTTTGCAGTTGATGACCATCAGACGAGAAATGCTCAGTTTCTGACCTCGGTCAATGCGGCGCGAATGATCGCAGAGTCGGACCTGAGCGCAGAAGCCCTGGCCTCTGAATTGACTGAACTACTGTCGGATCGAACACGCCTGATCGAAATGGCGCAGGCTGCTCGACGCAATGCCTGGAGCGATGCCTGTGCAGTGATTGCCGATAACTGTCAGCGCGTTGGCGGAGCAGAGGCATGATGGCCTTACCTGGAAATCAATTGGCCATGCGCCGCGTCCGCCGCATTCATATGCTGGGCATTGGCGGCATCGGCATGGCCGGAATTGCCGAGGTTTTGCTCAATCTGGGATACGAGGTTTCAGGAACCGACCTCAAGCTGAGTGCAGCAACCCAGCGACTAAGCAATCTGGGCGCCTCTATCAATATTGGACATGCTCGGGAGAACGCACACGGCGCGGATGTCATCGTGGTCTCAACTGCCATACAGGGTGCAAACCCCGAGATTGCGTACGCACGCGAAAAACGAATTCCGGTCGTGAGGCGTGCGGAAATGCTCGCTGAACTCATGCGGTTCCGTCATGGCATTGCCATTGCGGGTACTCACGGAAAAACAAGCACCACGAGTCTGGTTGCAGCAGTTCTGGCCGAAGGTGGCCTTGATCCAACCTTTGTTGTGGGTGGCAAGGTCAAGAGCGCTGGCACCAATGCCAAGCTGGGCGCCGGGGGCTATCTGGTGGCCGAAGCCGACGAGAGTGATGCTTCGTTCCTCCATCTGACGCCAATGATCGCCGCTGTGACCAATGTCGATGCGGATCACCTGGAAACTTATGGCGGAAATTTTGAGACGCTAAAAGAAACCTTTGTGGAGTTTCTCCATCGGCTGCCGTTTTACGGTCTGGCTGTGCTCTGTGTTGATGATCCTGTGGTGCGAGAGTTGATCCCACGAATCGGTCGGCCGCTGCTGACCTACGGTCTTGATGAAGGCGCCGACGTGCGCGCAGAGCAGGTGTTTGCAAGCGGCCAGGGTCATGACTTTGTCGCCGTATGGCGAGATGGCGCGCGCGTGCCGCTGCATCTGAATTTGCCCGGATTGCACAATGTGCAGAACGCACTGGCTGCGGTTGCAATTGCACATGAGTTGGGTGTGACCCCCGCCGCGATTCGTAAGGCCTTGCTCGAGTTCCAAGGCATTGGACGCCGCTGCGAATCCCACGGTGAGATGCATATTGCGGGGCAGCGTGTCTGGCTGGTCGACGACTACGGCCATCACCCCAGAGAGCTGGCGGCAACCTTTCAGGCTATGCGAGCCGCCTATCCTGACAAGCGACTCGTTGTTGCGTTTCAACCACATCGATATAGCCGTACGCGTGATCTGTTCGATGATTTTTGCGAAATCCTGTCGGGCGTGGATGCGCTGCTGCTGCTTGAAGTCTATGCCGCCGGAGAAGCGCCAATTGCCGGTGCCGAAGCCCGTGATCTGGCACGTGGAATCCGCGCGCGAGGCAAGGTCGAGCCGGTCTACGTAAAATCCGTTGCCGAATTGCCCGCTGCCTGTATCGGCGTGCTCAGGGATGGCGACCTGCTCTTGACCATCGGCGCTGGCGATGTTGGCGCAGCGGCAGGCATTCTCGCGCAAGAGGTCGGGGCTGCACAATGAACGCGTCGAAGAAAAGGGGGGGAGAAAAAGCGCGCCAGACTCTTCACCGAGTCAGCACTGGCAAACCAGGGTCGCTGTCGTCTGGCCTGCCTCCGGCGCGCGGCCTGCTGCTCAAAAACGAGTCACTGGCCGCGCATACCAGCTGGCGTGTCGGCGGCGCGGCGCATCATTATTTTGAACCGGCGGATCGAGATGACTTGATCAGCTATGTTCGCGGGCTGCCTGAGCAGGAAGATTTGCTCTGGCTTGGTCTGGGCAGCAATCTTCTGGTTCGTGATGGCGGCTGGCCGGGCACGGTCATCTCGCTGCACGGGGCACTTGATGGTCTTGCTGACGCTGGGCCTCGTGAAATTTATGCTGAAGCCGGGGTGCATTGCGCACGGCTGTGCAAATTTGCTCAGCGTCTAAAGCGCTCTGGGCTGGGTTTCATGGCAGGCATCCCTGGTACCGTTGGCGGAGCGCTGGCAATGAACGCCGGGGCCTGGGGATCGGAGACCTGGACAAATGTGCTCGGTGTGGAGGTGCTTTATCGTGACGGTCGCACAGCTTGGCTGGAAGCATCAGAGTTTCAATTCAGTTATCGCCACATTGAGATGCCAAGTGGCGTCGCCGGCTTTCTCGGTGCGCGATTCCGCGTAGAGGCAGACGAAGATGGCGCGCATGCGCGCCTGACCAAGGAATGGCTGACAAAACGAAAAGCCACGCAGCCGGTCGGAAAACGTAGCGCAGGCAGCACCTTCCGCAACCCATCGGGTGACTACGCAGCGCGATTGATTGAGCAATGCGGTCTCAAGGCGTATCGAATTGGAGGTGCTGAAGTTTCAGTCCTGCACGCCAATTTCATCGTCACCGACGATGGAGCGCTCGCTGCAGACGTTGAGCGTCTGATCAATCACGTGCGGGCGACTGTTCAAAAAAAGAGCGGTGTCGATCTCATCCCTGAAGTGCGGATTGTTGGAGAGGCGTTGTGAGCAGGAATAGGGCCAAGCTCACCGACCCCAGTGAATTTGGCAGGGTCGCTGTCCTCATGGGCGGCTGGTCAGCCGAGCGCGAAATTTCGCTGCTCAGCGGCAAGGCCGTGCATCAGGCCCTGTGTTCCCGAAAAGTGGATGCGTATGCGATCGATGTGAGCCGCGAGAACTTGCTGACACTCCGCTCTCAGGGATTCGATCGCGTCTTCAACATTGTTCATGGCACCGGCGGCGAAGATGGCGTGCTCAGGGCGGTCATGCAAGTGATGCAAATGCCGTGCACCGGCGCAGATGTTCTGGCGTCCGCGCTGGCCATGGACAAGCTTCGTTCCAAGGCGGTCTGGAAAGCAGACGGCCTGCCAACGCCCGCCTATATTCGGGTCGATCGCAAAGAGGATCTGATCCGGGCGGCAGAGCAATTCGGGTTCCCGTTTATTCTGAAACCAGCATGCGAGGGCTCGAGCGTTGGAATCAGCAAGGTCAAGTCAGCAGCGCAGTTTGACGCAGCGCTGGCGCTCGCTCGGGGTAAGGCCAACACGGTCATGGCCGAGGAATTCGTTGATAGTGGCGTCAGCAAATCCGAATTTACTTGCGCCGTTTTGGCTGATCGCGCTCTGCCTCTGGTGCGCATTGATCCCGACGGCGAGTTCTACGACTATCACGCCAAGTATGTGTCAGATCGCACCCGCTATCACTGCCCCTCGGGTCTGGACGCCGAAACAGAAGAGCGATTGCAAGGCCTTTGTTTGCAGGCATTTCGTTCGCTAGGCGCGACGGGTTGGGGGCGAATTGACTTCATGCTCGATACCCAAAATCGGCCATGGTTGATCGAGGCCAATCTGGTTCCGGGCATGACTTCGCACTCTCTGGTGCCGATGGCGGCCAGACAGGCAGGCATAGATTTTCCCGAGCTGTGTTTGGTGGTTCTGGAAACTTCGTTCCCGCATTCAGGTCTGGCGAATGAGTAACGCAATGACCATGAATGCCTCAAACTCACTGCAGATCGATGTGTGGAGAATTGTCTTCGTCTTGTTGCTGATCATAGGCGCAATCGGCGGCTCATACTGGATCGTGCCCTTGGATGCGCCGCTGACGCAGCTCGAAATCCGCGGCAATTTCGATAAGCTTCAACCGGAAGAAATTCGCCGTATTGCCAAGCCAATGCTCGAGGCAAATTTCTTTGCTGCAGACATTAGTGGTATCGCAAGTGCTGTCGCCGAATTGCCCTGGGTTGCTCATGTAAAAGTGGAGCGCAAATGGCCTGGCCAGTTGCTCGTTCAAGTTCAGGAACGAAATGCGATCGCGCGCTGGAATGAGACTTCCGTATTGGACGAGGACTCGAATTCGTTTACGCCGCGCCCGGAAGAAATTCCGACGGGCTTGCCGCAGTTAGGTGGGCGGCAGGGACATGAATCCGAGGTGATGCACACGTGGACGAGAATCTCGGCCGCGTTAGCGGGAACGCCGCTCGATTTGGAGTCTCTGCGCTTGAATACCAGAGGGCAGTGGAGCGCCAGAACTCGTAACAACATCGAGATCAGATTTGGTAAAGCTCAGCCGGACGCGCGACTGCCGGCGCTCCTGGGCGCGGGCATTCACGCGCTGAATGGCCGTTGGCAACAAATCGAATACATCGACCTTAGATATACAAACGGATTCGCGGTGGGTTGGCGACAAGCTGCACTCGATCCAGGGAGCAACAAATGAGTAAGCGAGAAACGCGCAATCTGATCATGACTCTAGACGTGGGCACGTCAAAAGTCGTCTGTGTCATAGGCGAACTGATGCAGGGTGGAAAGATCGAGGTGGTCGGATTCGGCCAGCAGCCCTCACGCGGACTCAAGCGCGGTGTTGTGATCAATATGGAAGCGACAGTGCAGTCGATTCGTCGCGCGGTCGAAGAAGCCGAGATGATGGCGAATGCACGCGTGCAATCGGTTTATGTCGGCCTCTCCGGCGCGCACATCAAGAGTCAAAATTCGGTCGGCGTGGTGCCGGTGAGTTCGCGCGAAGTCTCACATCGCGACGTTGAGAAAGTTATTGAAGCGGGAAGGGCCATTGCCATCCCGGCAGACCAGAAAGTCATTCATGTCTTGCCGCAGGAGTTTGTGCTCGATAACCAGGAAGGCATTTTGCGGCCGGAGGGCATGTTCGGTGTTCGACTAGAGGCCAAGGTCCATATCGTTACAGGCTCCATGTCTGCAGCGCAGAATCTGCAGAAGTGTGTCGAGTCCTGCGGCCTGCACGTAGAAAAGCTCTGCCTGCAGCACATCGCATCCAGCATGGCGGTGCTTTTGCCGGATGAAAAAGATCTGGGCATCTGCATGGTTGATATCGGAGGCGGCACATCGGATATCGCCGTTTTCCGAGGCGGCTCGGTGCGACATACCGCGGTGTTGCCTATTGCCGGCGAGCAAGTCACCAATGACATCAGCGTGGCTTTTCGGACGCCGACACAGGCCGCTGAGGAGATCAAGATCAAATACGGATGCGCACTTCCGCAACTGGTGGAGACAGACGAGGAAATCGAAGTTCCCAGTGTTGCCGACGGTGCGCCGCGCCGACTTTCGCGCAAGACCTTGGCTGAGGTCATTCGGCCGCGCTACGAAGAATTGTTTCGCTTCGTACGCAAGGAACTTCATCGATCTGACTGGTATGACGGCATCGCGGGCGGAGTGGTATTGACCGGAGCTGCCGCCATGATGCCGGGCGTGCCCGAGTTGGCGGAAGAAGTTTTCGAAGTGCCGACTCGCCTGGGGCATCCGCAAGAAGTCGGTGGCGCCCGCGGCGTCGCGAGCAGCCCTGCTTACTCCACCGCAGTCGGCCTCTTGCTGTACGCCCGCTCACAGAATCAGTCGCGTGTTTCCAACGGTGAGTCGGCCAGCGCCGCCTACTGGATTGAGCGAGTCAGCAATTGGTTTAAGGGAAATTTTTAAGTTGGTGAAAGAGCAAATATCGGGTGCGGTGAAAGGACGGAATTAGCGGTAAATCAGGCGAATTATATTTTGTGATAACTGTTGCAATTATTTTGTCAAGTAGTAGAATTTCAAACAGTTGAACTAAATCGCAAAATCTAATTTCTTATCACAAATGATCGAATATTGGATGAGACGATCAACTTTGAGAATCAAGGGCGGAGGTGGCCATGAACATGCGTACTAATGAGCTTTATGAAATCGTCGACGGACAACCGATGGACGCGGTAATTCGTGTCATTGGCGTGGGCGGTGGCGGCTGTAACTCCGTCAACGAAATGGTGATGGCAGAAATCGAAGGTGTAGAGCTGATTGCAGCGAACACCGATCGCAAGCATCTGGAACGATGCAAGACCACCAATATCATGCAGCTGGGGCCGCGCTGCTCGCGTGGTCTGGGCGCCGGTAGTGACCCTGCCCGCGGGCGCGAAGCGGCGTCAGAATCTAAAGACCTTATTCGCGAAATGATCGAAGGTACCGATCTGCTGTTCATTTGCGCGGGCATGGGTGGCGGCACCGGCACCGGCGCTGCACCAGTCATCGCAGAGATCGCCAAGGAAATGGGGATACTCACCGTGGCGGTTGTCACCAAGCCCTACGCTTTCGAGCCGCCCAAACGCCGGGGCGTAGCCGAGCGCGGCCTCGAAGAGTTGCGCATCCTTGTTGACTCACTGATCGTGATTCCGAACGAAAAACTGCAGCTGGTTCTGCCCGAAGACATGACCGTGGTCGAATGCCACAAGAAGGCAGACGAAGTGCTCAAAAACGCAGTGCAGGGCATTTCCGGCATCATCACCAGCCCCGGCGAAATCAGTGTCGATTTTGCGGACGTGCGCACCGTGATGACTAATCGCGGTATGGCCATGATGGGCATCGGCGAAGGTTCAGGGGAAGGGCGTGCAATTGAAGCAGTGGAGGCGGCGCTGTCCTGCCCCCTGATCGACGACATTGAGCTGCATGATGCCAAAGGCATTCTCGTGACTCTGGCTCACAACGGTTCCCTCAAGAAGAAGGAACTCACTCTGGTCATGGAGCGCGTCGGTCAGATCGGTAACGATGAAGTCGACATGAAGTTCGGCATCAGCATCGACGAGGCCATGGGCGATGATCTGCGTGTCACCGTCGTCGCGACCGGCCTTGGCTCCAAGCATATGGCTGCCGCTGAAAGGGCGCGTCAGGAAGAGGATCGAAAGGTCGTGTCGATTTCCTCGCCGCGTCTTGCGCCGGCGGTGCCGCCACTGCTGCAGCCGGCTGAGCAGGATTACGACACGCCTGCGATCAACCGGGTCAAGAAAGTCGCTGGCGGCGGTGGAGCGCCGGCCTGGCTGAACTCGCTGGATGAAAGCGTGCTGAATATCCCGACCTTTTTACGACAGCAGGCCGATTAGATCAGGTAAGTGGCCATCAGCCTGTAGAGGCGAATGATAAGATTGTGAGCTGTAAGCTCGGTTCTGACTGTTGGAACCGCCCACACTGAATTCGCATCCAAGGCATGGTCAGACAACGCACACTGAAACAGGCGGTCCGCGCGGCAGGGATAGGGCTGCACTCCGGCAGCCGCGTCTTTATGTCGCTGCTGCCGGCAGGGCCTGACACCGGCATAATTTTTCGACGCGTCGACTTGACGCCGCCGGTGGAAGTCCCTGCCAGCGCGGAATTGATCCGCGAAACCACCTTGTCAAGCACCTTGGTCAAGGATGGGGTCAAGGTCGCAACGGTCGAGCACCTGATGTCGGCCCTGGCAGGTCTGGGCATCGATAACTGCATTGTCGAGCTCTCTGCTGCAGAGACCCCCATCATGGACGGAAGCTCCAGCCCGTTCGTGTTTCTGATCCAGTCCGCCGGCATTCACGAGCAGGACGCGGCCAAGAAATTTATCCGCATACGCCGGCCAGTGCAGGTGCAGGAGGACGACAAATTCGCGCGGTTTGAACCTTTCGAAGGGTTCCGGCTGAGTTTCAGCGTTGAATTCAAGCACCCTGTCTTTAAGTCCGGGAGGCAGTCGGCTGTTGTCGATTTCTCCTCCACGTCCTATGTTCAGGAAGTGGCGCGTGCGCGCACATTCGGTTTCATGCGCGAACTCGATCAGTTGCGCGCCAATAACCTCGGTCTGGGCGCGAGTCTGGATAATGTCGTGGCCTTGGATGAATTTCGCATAGTCAATCACGATGGACTGCGCTACGAAGATGAGCTGGTACGGCACAAGATTCTGGATGCTGTGGGGGACCTCTACCTAGCAGGGCACAGCATCATTGGCGCTTACACGGCTCACAAGTCGGGTCACGGCCTGAATAACAAGCTTCTCAGAAGCTTGCTAGCTGATCCTGAAGCATTTGAAATCATTACGTTTGAGGACGAAAAGCGCGGTGCGCCCATCGCCTACGTTCGCGGAGCGCTCGCTGGCGCCTGAGTCGCTGCGGCCCCTTTACAGGCCGATAGCCTGATCTTTGCCGCCTGTCTCAGCCCAATTTCAGTAGGATTTGCCGTCGATCAGGCTTCGCGACTAGAATTTGGACCCAGTGGCAAGGGTTTGACCTTGATCTCTAGGCGATTGACCTCATACCCGTGCTGGTGTTGTAGGTAAGAGAGCAGGGCGTCTCGCTGATAGCGCAGCGTGGCGGTTGCGGCGGCGCTGTCGGAGAAGATGACCAGGGTTTGATCGCGAAGATTGGCCACCCGGACCGAAGTCTGCTCTGGGTCGCCCAACCAATGACTGACAGCGTCATTGAGTGTCGAAATCAGACGAACCGTTTCAAACAGAGATTCTAGTTTTCCAGGCTGCTGCTGCAGCCGACCATGAAGCAGCGCGGGTTCCGCGTTTTTTCTTTTGTGACCGGAGTTGCCGCGTTCCATGGATATTATCGTCGTTAGCAGCGACCGAAAGCGCACCAAGCGCTACGTCCTCGCCCCCAAGAATATCCTGATCTGGCTGCCAGCGACGCTCGGACTCGTCGCCATTGTCGTCGGAGCACTGCTTGTGGGCTGGAATCTGGGCAAGGGCGAGGCTTCAGTGGTCAGGGGGGTGCCGAGCGGACTCAGCGCTATGTGGAAACGGCAGGTGGCGGAGCAGCAGGCCGAACTGGCCCAAGCCAAGAGTGAGACGATCGACAAGACCCGCGCGCTCTCGCACCGTCTGGCCAGTCTCCAGGCCCATGTGTTGCGACTGGATGCAGCCGGTGGACGCATGAGCGAGATCGCCGGTCTTGACGCATCTGAGTTCGATTTTGGCGCCGAGCCGGGCGTCGGTGGCCCTGAGGGGGACCCCGCGGACGTCCCCACGGATGATGCTCAGCTCCTGCTCGGCTCCCTAGACGCTTTCGAAGAAAAGCTGCGAGTTCGAGAGCGACAACTGCGCGTGCTCGAAGACATTCTATTGGCGGGAAGGCAGCAGCGGCAGAGCAAGCCGTCCGGTTGGCCGGTGGTCGGGGGCTATATTTCTTCCGTCTTTGGATGGCGTTCTGACCCCTTCAATGGTCGTCGCACCCGGCATAATGGAATTGATTTTGCCGCGCCAGCGGGCTCCGCCGTCCGCGCTGTCGCTGCGGGACTGGTTACCCAAGTTAAACGCATATCGGGCTATGGCTTGATGGTTGAAATCAATCATGGCAATGGTTACGTGACGCGCTACGGCCATAATCGGCGCACCATGGTCAACGAGGGCGACCGGGTCAAAAATGGGCAGAAAATCGCGACCGTCGGTAGCAGCGGGCGCTCAACCGGCCCCCATGTGCACTTCGAGGTTGAACTCAACGGCTACGTCGTCAATCCCGCGCAGTACATTCAGGCAGCACACTGATACCACTGGCGATGAGCAGGGTCTGAAATGCGGGCGCTGCCTCCCGAGGGCATAATGCGCGGCTAAATCCAGCGGATCCCAGCAGAACGACCGGTTCTTGCGACGGTTCCGATTATCTCAAGGTTCTCATGGCAAATAATTGGCTGGCTCGCCTGTTTGGCAGTCGCAATCAACGCATCGTCCGTGGATTCCGCGGCATGATCAAAACCGTTGCATCGCTCGAAGATCGCTACGCGGCGATGAGCGATCCCGAACTCGCTGCGCAGACCGCCCAGTTCCGGCAGCGCCTCGCTGCGGGTGAGTCCCTCAAGAAACTTCAGGCCGAAGCTTTCGCCGTCGTTCGCGAGACCGGCAAACGGGTCCTGGGTATGCGGCACTTTGATGTGCAGCTCATCGGTGGCGCCGTGCTGCATGAAGGGCGTATCGCCGAAATGCGTACGGGTGAGGGCAAGACCCTGGTGGCCACGCTGGGCGCCTATCTGAATGCCCTAGAAGGCAAGGGTGTGCACGTGGTCACCGTCAACGACTATCTGGCCCGGCGTGACGCAGAGTGGATGGGGAGCATTTTCCGGTTTTTGGGGCTCACCGTCGGCGTCATCGCCTCCGGCCAGACTCAGGCCGAGAAACGTGAAGCCTATGCCTGCGATATCACCTATGCGACCAATAACGAGCTGGGATTCGATTATCTGCGCGACAACATGGCCTTCTCGCTGGACGACAAGGTTCAACGCGGACAGCACTACGCCATTATCGACGAAGTTGACTCCATTCTAATTGATGAAGCGCGCACACCGCTGATCATCAGCGGGCCGACGGACGATGATCCAGAGCTCTACCGCAAAATCAACGCCTTTATCAAGCAATTGGTCCGGCAGAAGGGCGAAGAGGCTGAGGGCGACTTTTTCGCAGATGAAAAGACGCGACAGGTACATTTGTCCGAGGCCGGTCACGAGAAAATCGAAGACCTGATGCGCAGCAATGGCCTGCTCGCAGATGACGAAAGTCTCTATGACGGTGCGAATATTATTCTGATGCACCACAGCAACGCCCTGCTCAGGGCGCATCATTTGTATCGGAAAGATGTGGAATACATCGTGCGCGATCAGGAAGTCGTGATCATTGATGAGTTCACCGGACGCATGATGCCCGGGCGACGCTGGTCGGACGGCTTGCACCAGGCCATTGAGGCCAAGGAAGGCGTCAAGATCAGGCAGGAAAACCAGACCCTGGCTAGCATCACATTCCAGAACTATTTCAGACTGTACGACAAACTTTCGGGAATGACGGGTACGGCGGATACCGAGGCCTTCGAGTTCCAGAGTATTTACGGCCTGGAAGTCGTGGTCATTCCAACCAATCGACCGATGATCCGCGATGATCGGGGTGACCAGATCTTCATTTCCGCCCAAGAAAAATATGAAGCCGTCATCAAGGACATCATCGAGGCCAATAAAAAACAGCAACCGGTATTGGTCGGCACAGCCAGTATCGAAACATCTGAGTTGCTGTCTGCACAACTGACCAAGGCGAATATCCAGCACGAGGTGCTCAACGCCAAGCAGCACGAACGTGAGGCCGAAATTGTCGCTAACGCCGGGCGTCCGGGCACTGTTTCCATCGCCACCAATATGGCCGGTCGTGGTACTGACATCGTGCTCGGCGGGTCCTTGGAAGCAGAACTGGCCGCGATTCCAGAGGAAGACGCAGCCCGGCGCGAAGTGGTAAAAGCAGACTGGCAGAAGCGTCACGATGCGGTACTGGCTTCCGGCGGGCTGCTCGTGATTGGCTCTGAGCGGCACGAGTCCAGGCGCATTGATAATCAGCTGCGCGGCCGTTCTGGCCGACAGGGTGACCCGGGCGCGACCCGCTTCTATCTGTCGCTTGACGACAATCTCATGCGCATCTTCACTCCGCCACGCATGCGTTCCATGTTGCAGGGTCTTGGGATGGAGCCGGGGGAGGCGATCGAGCATCGCTGGGTTACCCGCGCAATCGAAAATGCACAGCGCAAGGTGGAAGGGCACAACTTCGATATTCGAAAGAATTTGCTCGAATACGACAACGTCGCTAACGATCAGCGCAAAGCCATCTACGAGCTGCGCGATGAGCTCATGGGCGCGGAAAAAGTTACGCCCCTGATTGAAGAGATTCGCCAGGACGTGATGGACGCGGTGGTCGATGCCTTTATCCCGCCGCAGTCCATCGAAGACAGTTGGGACGTCAGCGGACTAGAAGAAGCCTTGAAGAAAGACTTCGGGCTGGAACTCCCCATTGCCAAATGGTTGGAAGAAGATGACAGCCTGAATGAGAAACGCCTACGCATAAAGATTCTCGAAGAATTGAGTACAGCGTATTCTAGAAAGAAGGCAACAGTGGGCGATTCTGTTCTTGAGCATTTCGAGAAGGCCATTTCACTCCAGGTCCTGGACAAATTCTGGCAGGAGCATCTGGCGGCGACGGATTACCTGCGCCAGGGCATTCATCTGCGCGGATACGCACAGAAAGATCCCAAGCAGGAGTTCAAGCGTGAAGCGTTCACCATGTTCAATGACATGCTGGCGCGCTTCAAGCACGAGGTCACTGCAGTTCTGGCCCGTGTACAGATTCAGACCGAGGAAGAAGTGCAGGCCATTGAGCAGAGACGTCGTGCGCAGGAGCGGCCGATGGAATTCCGCCACGCTGATGCGCCGAATGCCGCTGGGGCGGGAGCCGATCCCGCAGTACCAGCCGTCTCAGGCCAGCCAGCGCCGGCCAAGGGTCGTAGCCTGACCTCGGGTGAAGCGCCGTCACCGCGGCCGAGCAAGCCCGACACCTTCATCAGGGAAGGAAAAAAGGTGGGACGCAACGATCCCTGTCCCTGCGGCTCAGGTAAAAAATACAAGGCCTGCCACGGAAAGCTGGCTTAGTTCTCGGGCTGGCGGCTGAGCCCCAGCCGCAACCACTCAAGGCCGACCAGGGCAAAGCCGCTGGTCATAAGCAGGGCGTACAGCCATTCGATGGCGTTGAGCGTGGCTTTTCGGTCCTGCAGAAAATACTGCAGCGGCAGACTCGCAATGCCTGCAATGAGCATCAGTGCGCAAAGCGCACCGAGCGAGTTGCGCAGCCAGCCAGCCGGCAGCACAGAGGCCATGAGCATTTGGGCGAGCACGGTGAACGAAAAATAGATTGTCACGCCATAGCGACGCATCCACTGATAAACCTCGCCTTCGACGCCGAGAAAGGTTGCGTAGAGCATCAGAAACAGGGCGCCAATAATCCCAATCGCACGCAGCAGGAAGATGCGTCTGACATGCTGCGCAGAAACTGCGTGCAGGTAGTTCGCGGCCGCTACCCAGAACACGAGGATGAAAGCGGCGCTCGGCAGTACCAGGCCCTTGAACAGCTGATTGGCCAGACCCTGCCGCGCGGCTTTGGAGATCGAGGTGCATCCCTCCCAGTAAGGGACGCACCAGGGCACGTAGCCCGCCGACGCGGAAATTAAATAGCTCAGGTGGACCGCGAACAGGGGCAGGAGTCCGCAGGCCAGTGCGAGCAAGCCCGTTTGGACGAGAAGCGACGACCGGCGATTGGCCGGTCGCGCTGCAGGATTCATGGCATCGACCTCAGATCATTTCCACGGCCACGGCCACGGCTTCGCCGCCGCCGATGCACAAGGTGGCAATGCCGGTTTTGCCGCCGGTTTTTTTCAGCGCCCCGATCAGCGTGGCGAGAATACGTGCGCCGCTGGCGCCGATGGGGTGCCCCAGGGCACAAGCGCCGCCATGAATATTGACTTTGACTGGATCCAGTCCGTGTTCCCGGGTTGCTGCCATGGTCACCGCGGCAAATGCCTCGTTGATCTCCCACAGGTCAACGTCGCCGGTTTTCCAGCTCAGCTTGTCCAGCAGCGCCTGAATGGCATAGACCGGCGCTGTGGTGAACTCTGAGGGCAAACGTGCATGCGTCGTGTGCCCAAGAATTTTTGCCAGCGGCTTGAGACCGCGCTTTGCAGCTTCCGCGCCGCTCATCACTACAACGGCCGCCGCGCCGTCGGAAATGGAGCTGGCGTTTGCTGCTGTGATGGTGCCGTCTTTCTTGAATGCGGGACGCAGAGAAGGAATCTTGTCCGGCCGGCCCTTGGCGGGCTGCTCATCATTCTTGATTGTGACGCTGCCGCGCTTGCCGACGATCTCGATTGGGGCAATTTCAAACTCAAAGCTGCCATCTTCATTCGCCAGCTTCGCGCGACGGAGCGATTCGACTGCGAACGCATCCTGCTCTTCGCGTGTGAATGAATATTTTTCGACGCATCGTTCGGCAAACACACCCATCGGAGTCCGCTTTTCGTAAGCGTCTTCGAGGCCGTCGAGGGCCATGTGATCGAGCAGTTCGCCATGTCCGTAGCGATAGCCACTGCGGCCCTTCGCAATAAGGTAGGGCGCATTGCTCATCGACTCCATGCCGCCAGCGACCATGACCGTGTTGCTGCCAGCCTTGATCAGGTCGTGCGCCAGCATCACCGCTTTGAGGCCAGAGCCGCACATTTTGTTGATGGTTGTGGCATTGGCCGAGTCCGGCAGGCCGGCAACACGCATGGCTTGACGGGCAGGGGCCTGACCCTGACCTGCGGGCAGGCAGTTGCCCATGATCACTTCCTGCACGTCTTCGGGTTTCAGCCCAGAGCGCTCAACTGCGGCTTTGATGGCAGCGGCGCCAAGTTCCGAAGCGCTCAAGGCACTCAGTTCACCCAGCATGCCGCCCAATGGGGTGCGGGCAACCGCGGCAATGACAATATCGTTATCGGACACAAGAGCTCCAGGTAGTTAAAGGGTTTGTTTGCCAATTATCGCGCAAAGGGCTGACTCCGCGTTGTCGGCCTGGCCTCTCCCCGACGGTCTTGTGCACGCAGGCGCTTCCACCGAGGGCCGGCGGGTGGATGTCTCGTGACTCGGCCCTGATGAAAAAGCAGGCGGGCTTGAATGGTTTGGGCCCCGTTGGGTCCCTATGATCAGGAGGCCCCTAGTCCCTCTTTTCGCAGCGTTTGTCCGTGCTGCATGACCAGAAAATTCTGCGGTTCAATGCCGGCTGCGAGCAGCGCACTCTTTAGTTTCTGAGGCGGCTCCTCCAGAGGTTCCAGCGTCAGACGGAAAGTACCCCAGTGCATGCCGATGGACCGTCTGCTGCCCACATCAAGGTGAATTTTGACCGCCTCCTCGGGGTTGACGTGCACCGCGCGCATGAATTCTCGGGGCAGATAGGCGCCGATTGGAATAAGCGAGACATCGATCGGTGAGAAGCGGCGGCCAATCTCCTCAAAGTCAGGGCCATAGCCGGTATCACCCGCGAAATAAAACCGCTGGCCTGCGGCTTCGAATACAAAACCGCACCAGAGGGAGCGGTTTCGATCGCTCGCGGTGCGCCCGGAAAAGTGCTGTGCAGGCACCGCGTACACGGTCAGCGCGTCAAAAACATGATCGGACTGCCACCAGTCGAGCTCGCGGACCTCATTTATGCCGCGCTGGCGGAACCAATCGGCCAGACCCAATGGCACAATAAATTCCGGTGCGTCGCGCCGCACCAGTTTGCGTACGGTATTGGCATCAAGATGATCGTAGTGATTGTGGGAAATTAGCACGACATCGACGGGGGGCAGTTCATCAAATTCCAAGCCGAGCGGGGCAATCCGCGCTGGACCCGCCCATTGAACTGGCGAACTGCGTTTCGAAAGGACAGGGTCAGTCAGAATATTCAAGCCGGCAGCCTGAATTAGAAAGCTGGCATGGCCAATCCAGGTGATGCTGATTTCCTTTCGGTTGGCCGTCAGCCAGACGGGATCATTCTCAGCGCGCTGAAACACCGGCTTTTGCCAGGGCTTGGTTCTCATGTCGCGCAGAAAAGCGAGCAAGGAAGTGCCGCCGTGGGGATCATTGCGATAATTATTGCGGAAACGCCCTTCGGCCGTTTTCGGCGCGCCGGTTTTGAGCGTGCTCACGTCCATGTCGTCGAGTCGCCGTCAATGGTTCGCCACAAATACCAGCTGGCCACCGAGCGGTAGGGTGCCCAGCGTTCGACGATCCGCCGGGTCGACGGCTCATCCAGCTTGGCGCCGCCGTTGAAGAGTTTATTGACACTGTTGCGAAGGCCGACGTCACCCATGGAGAAAATATCCATCCGATCTATGGCAAAGATGAGGAACATTTCGGCGGTCCAGCGACCGACGCCCGGCAGATCATCCAGCACCTTGATCGCTGCTTCGTCATCCAGCTTGGCCAGAGCGTGAAAATTCAGTTCGCGACTCATCACCCGTTCGCTGATCCCGAGCAGCCATTTTGCCTTGGCATTGGACAGGCCACAGTCTCGCAATTGCTGTTGATCCACTGCCAACAGCTTCCGCGGAGTCAGTTTCGAGCGCACTCCGACCAGAGCGTGCACCCGGGCCTGGATGGTGTCACCAGCCTTGGTCGACAGCTGCTGGCCAATGATCGAACTGGCCAGTACATGAAAAGGGTCGCGCCGGCGCTGCCCGAGCGTGCTGGGGCCGTGCGATCGAATCAAGCAGCGCATGGCTGGGCATTGACGGCCCAAATATTTTTCGGCCACTCGGACCTGTTTGGGATCTATCATTTCCGCATCATAAAGGCCCGAGCTGGCGATACCTTTAGAATATCGGCAATTCTTGGAGGTCAATCCATGTTGTTCACGTTTTTTCTCACCGTTCGGCAAGCCGGAGTCAAGACATCTCTGTCCGAGTTTCTGATGTTGCTCGAAGCGCTGTCCAAGCACGTCGCGGTCTTTTCAATCGATGATTTCTATCATCTTGCTCGTTCGACGATGGTCAAGGACGAGAACCAGTACGACCGGTTTGACCGTGCGTTTGCAGCCTATTTCAAAGGCATAGAA
Organism: Panacagrimonas sp.; assembly: GCA_041635265.1. GTDB lineage: Bacteria > Pseudomonadota > Gammaproteobacteria > Nevskiales > Nevskiaceae > Panacagrimonas. The sequence continues at coordinate 16,827 of JBFJJV010000008.1, read as the reverse complement.
GCCGTCACGGGTGAACTGTTCGGCTCGGTTCCTGAGGACTGGCTGCGCAAACAGGCCGAGAAGCTGCTTAGCGATGAAGAGAAGGAGAAGATCAAATCTCTGGGCGGGCTCGATGAGTTGATGGAAACCCTGAAGAAGCGGCTAGAAGAACAGAAGGAACGTCACCAAGGTGGCAGCAAGTGGATTGGGACCGGCGGTACCAGCCCCTTCGGAAATGGCGGGTATAACCCAGAAGGTGTGCGCATTGGCGGCAGTGGCGGCAATAAAAAAGCGGTCAAGATATGGGAAAAGCGTGAATTTCGAAATCTGGATGACACCATTGAACTGGGCACGCGGAACATCAAGATCGCCTTGCGTCGCTTGCGCAAATTCGCACGTGAAGGTGCCGCTGAAGAGCTGGATATCGACGACACCATTCGCAGCACTGCGCGCAACGCCGGTTGGCTGGACATCAAGATGGTGCCCGAACGGCACAACACAGTGAAAGTATTGCTGTTTCTCGATGTCGGCGGCTCAATGGATCCGCATGTGCGTGTCTGCGAAGAATTATTCAGTGCCGCCAAGACCGAGTTCAAGCATCTGGAATATTTTTATTTCCACAATTTCATTTACGAAAGCGTGTGGAAGGACAATCTGCGCCGCAACAACGAGCGTCTTCAGCTTTTCGACGTGCTGCACAAGTACAGCGCGGACTACAAGGTGATCTTTGTCGGCGACGCCTCGATGAGTCCCTACGAAATCGTGCAGCCGGGCGGCAGCATCGAGCACTGGAACGAAGAAGCCGGCGCTGTATGGATGAAGCGCTTAATGGATGTCTATCCGCGTCTGGTCTGGCTGAATCCAGACGCTGAGCAGCGCTGGGAGTATTCGCCCTCGGTCAATATTGTGCAGGAACTGATTGGCGCTGACCGTATGTTTCCGATGACCCTGAACGGTCTGGAGAGGGCGATGCGCCGACTCAATCACTCGGGTTCTTCGCTCGCCCTGGCTTGAGGGATCAGGCAATTTGCAGGACGATCTTCCCGATGTGAGTACTGCTTTCCATCAGGCGATGCGCTTCAGCTGCCTCGGCTAGCGGAAACGTCTTGTAAATCGTTGGCTTGATTTGGCCGGACTCGATGAGTGGCCAAACGGTTTGCCGCAGGGCGGTGGCGATTCCAGCCTTGAAAGCAACTGAGCGCGGTCTCAAGGTGGAACCGGTGACCGTTAATCGACGCATCAGGATCTGCGCCAAGGGGATTTCGGCCTTGGCGCCGCCAAGCAGGGCAATCAGCACCAGACGACCATCGTCGGCAAGACAGTTAATCTCTCGCGGCACATAGCTGCCGCCAACCATGTCCAGAATGACGTCCACGCCCCGGCCGTCAGTCAGCTCCCTGACGATCTCTGCAAAGTCTTCTTCTTTGTAGTGGATGCCGCGTTCGGCACCGAGAGACTCACACGCGCGCGTCTTTCTTTCGCTACCAGCGGTGGCGAATACGCGGTGCCCGAGCGCGGTGGCAAGCTGAATGGCGGTCACCCCAATGCCGCTGGTCCCGCCCTGCACCAAAAGCGTTTCGCCGGGTCGGAGTGCCGCGCGATCGAAAACATTGCTCCAGACCGTGAAGAAAGTCTCTGGAAGGGAGGCCGCTTCCGCTGCGCTCAAGCCTTTTGGAATGGGCAGGCAGTGGGATGCCGAGGTCACGCAGAGTTCAGCATAGCCACCGCCAGGGGTCAGGGCGCAGACCTGATCGCCGATCTGGAAGTCAGTGTTTTGCAGGTCTCCGCCAATGATTTCGCCGGCCACTTCCAGTCCTGGCAGATCGGACGCACCTTTTGGCGGCGGATATGCGCCTGCGCGTTGCAACACATCCGGCCGATTGATGCCGGCTGCGACAACGCGAATCAGTACTTCTCCGGCAAGCGGGGTTGGATCCGGACGCTCACAGAGGGCGAGAACGTTCGGCGGACCTGGCTTGGAAATTTCAATGGCTTTCATGGTGTTCTGCACAGTGAGAAGGGATCAGTGAAAGCCGGATGATCTCAGATTGGCGCGCGCGGCAGATTCGGCGAGCGGCAGTTGCATCCTCAGGTGCTCGTTTCATGGGCTGTTCGACTCCGGCATCCGGTGGGAAAGCGGATCGATGAGGTTCAGTGGTTCCGATGATTCGCTCCGCACCTGCCCCCTAATACCCTTAAGGCCTCCGCATACCCCCATACATACCCTTAAAAAAATCGCGCTTGCCAGAGTTTTCTAGAGACGCGGTGATGCGTCAGGCATAAAAAACCCCTTTAAAAAGGGTTTTGATAAGTTCTTAGCCGTTGTGCTACTTGTAGTTGGCGTAGTTGGCGGAGGAGGTGGGATTCGAACCCACGTGCCAGGTTACCCTGACCATCTGATTTCGAGTCAGCGCCGTTATGGCCACTTCGGTACCCCTCCGCATAAACGCTTCCGCTCAGGATGCTGGGCTGTGCTAGCTTTTGCATCCCATGAACGCCCAGCCATTTTAGAGGATGCGAACCATTGCTGCGAGGATGATTTTCATTCGCCTGCCTGCAATGCTGCTTATTGGGTCGATTTCCGCTCTTTTGGGGACCTGTTCGCCGCCAATTTCCCTGCTTGAGCAGGTCCAGGCAATGGGGGTTTTGCGCGCGGCAACCATAAACAGCCCTACTACGTATTACGAAGGGCAGGCCGGTGCGACCGGATATCAGTATGAGCTGGTCAAGGGTTTTGCTGATGCACTCGGCGTAGAGCTGGAGATTGATGTCCACTCAAGCACGTCCGGAACCCTCGGGGCAGTGCGCCGGGGCAGGGCGCATGTGTCGGTCGGTGCCGTGGTCATTACACCCAAGCGGCAACGGCGTTATCAATTTACTCATCCGGTAATTGATGTGGTCCCGCAGCTCGTATACCGCAGGGGAAGTCGCCGACCGCGTAATGCAGGGGATATTGAGGGAAAGCTATTGGTTCCGGCCGGCAGTGAGTCGGCCGAGTATTTGCAGACGCTCAAGAAGACCTGGCCGAATTTGCAGTGGGAGGAGACCGAGGAATTCGATGTGGAGGCGCTCTTGGTCAAGGTGGCCGAAGGGGAGATTGATTTCACCGTCGGTGCATCTGACGTCATTGCCATCAATAAGCGTTATTACCCGAAATTGCGGGTTGCTTTTGACCTGTCGCGACCACAAAACGTCGCTTGGGCATTTCGGCTTCAAGAAGATCGCAGTCTGTTCAACCGGGCTCAGCATTACCTGAGCAGTGTCAGTGAGTCGGACATCAACCGGCTACGTGATCGTTATTTCGGACACGTCAAGCACGTCAATTATTTCGGCGCCATGAAGCTGGCGCAGCATGTGGAAACGCGACTGCCAAAGTATCGACGTCTGTTTGAAAAAGCTGCAGCCAAATATGAGCTGGATTGGCTTCTGCTGGCTGCCATTGGCTATCAGGAGTCGCACTGGGATTCGGCGGCGGTCAGCCCCACCGGCGTACGCGGCATCATGATGCTGACGAGGCAGACCGCCAAGTTTCTGGATGTGCAGAATCGTCGCGATCCGGCGCAAAGCATTATGGGCGGCGCGCGCTATATCCGACGCCTGATTGATCTTATTGACGCGGATGTCCCTGAGCCCGATCGGACATGGCTCGCTTTGTCGGCTTATAACCTGGGCTACGGGCATCTGCGTGATGTACGCAAGTTGACTGAGATCAGAGGCGGAGATTCGCGCCGGTGGATTGACGTGCAGGAAAATTTGCCCTTGCTAACCCAGCCCAGGTGGCACAAGAAAACCCGCTACGGTTATGCGCGCGGGCATGAAGCCAAGACTTACGTTGGCAACGTCCGCACTTACTACGATATGTTGGTTTATTTGCTCGACGACGGGACAAGGTCCGGATCTGTATTGGAGGCCGAAGCCATTCCCTCGGAAGCCGAATTGAGGCCGGAAGGACCATTGAATATTCGGTCTCCGGTTCTGTAGAGGACAGTGCGAGGCACTCGCCTGACAGGCCAGGATCATCCGGCTCTGTCCGCCTGTGTGTTACTCCCCCTGGCGAATGTCGCGTTCAAGTTATTTTGAGTGGAGCGGCGCCAGCGCGGTTAGAATGGCTTGCGACGAACGACAGCTGTACTCGTGTCTGGCTGCTCGCTCGCCGCGGATGTATATCAATCCAATTCGTTCCCGCTCCGTAATAGTCGCTGTTTACACTATCAGCATAGGTGCGGAACTTCGCCAGACATTTCCAGGCTTATCTTTCAATGCCTAAAACAGCGCTCGTGGCCGGCTTCACCGGACTGGTTGGACGTCATCTTTTAGACGGTCTCATTCAGTCCGATCACTATGCCGAGATCAAGGCAGTTGGGCGGCATGCGCCAGCCGCAAGCGATGATCGGCTCCGTTATCTGCGATCAGATCTGAATGATCCTAAGCGTCTGGGCGCCACTCTGGCGGCAGACGATGCCTTCTGCTGCCTGGGCACAACGTTGAAATCGGCCGGATCACGCGCTGCATTCGAGCGGGTGGATTTCCATATGGTGGTCGAATTCGCACGTGCGGCGCATGCAAACGGCGCGCGCCGGTTCTTTCTGGTGTCGTCTCTGTCTGCGGCGCCAAAGTCCAGGGTTTTCTACAGCCGGGTAAAAGGCAGGGCAGAAGAGGCGGTGACCGCAATCGGATTCGATGCCCTGCATATTCTTCGCCCTTCCTTGCTGCTTGGTGAGCGCAAGGAAAGTCGGATTGTCGAGAAAATTGCGCAAAAACTCTCTCCCATATTCAATCCTTTACTGATTGGCCCACTGCGCAGCTATCGAGCAATCGGTGCGCAGAACGTGGCTCAGGCCATGCTGAGGCTTGCCGATGGCGAGGATGTCGGCAATTTCGTACACACTTTGCCTCTGCCCGAATAGCGCTATTTTTTCCGCTTGCGTAGTTCCGCGATCGCCCGTGCCTGAATTGGCGTCGGGTTCACTGGCTCTGAGCGGCTATCGACCAGGTCGTCGAGCAGCTGCGTGGTCCGCAGTGACAGCATGGTTTTTGAGTCGAAGCCGCTAAAGCCGATGCTGCCGTGTTCGGGGTAATAACTTGAGACCTTGAGCCAGAGCGTGTGCTGGCTCTTGGGGTCGAAGACTCGAAACCAGGTCTCTGCGGTAAGACAATAGGCCAGCAATTCGAGCTCGGTGGCCGTGGCCATGTCATCGTGAGGCCCTGATTTTCCCGGTGCGGCGTCTCTATTTCCGGGCAGCATCGTCGGCGATGCCAATCCGTCCTCGTCGGCCGGAGGCGGATCAAGGGATTTTGTGCTGGCGGCCGCCGTAACTGACTCGGCCGATCGCTTTTCACTCGCGCCGGATTGCTCCTGTACAGGCTCTGGCTCCAGCTCCAGCGCTTCCGCTGGGCGCTCAAATGGCGCCGCTTCCGTTGCAGCTTCTTCTGGCTGCACATCAAATGTGAGCTCATCATCGTCGGCCAGAGGGCTCGCCTTCCTGGCCTCGTCCTCCAGCACCTTGAACATGTCCGCTTCAGGCAAATCAAGGGTCCCAGCCGGCGCGCGCGCAAGCTGCGCGGCTTCGCCCTGGCCGCCGCCCATCATGCGCGCAGTTTCGGCTGGCGAAAGCAGTTCCAGATCGTCAGAGGCGCCATCCAGTCTCTGCTGCGGCGTCATCGCTTTACGCTGCTCATCCAGCTCGGCATGGGCCGCGTCCAGATATTCAAGCGCTTCGCTGATGCGCTGAGGGCGCATCCCGGCTTTTTGCAATTCCTGTTCTACGGTGCGGCGCAGTTCAGGCCTGCGCTCAATCTGTTCTTCCGTGATCTTGCGCACGTCTACGCTGGCGACCAACTCGTCGAGACGATCAATGCCGGCAAGCCACTCGGCGCTATTCATTCCGGCCCGCAGCAGGCGAGACGACATCAGTGGCCCCCAACCCATGCGCAGAAAATTGGTCATGGACGTCGATTTCTTCAGGCCCAGACTGTGCACGTCCATTTCCTGCGCAACGGCCCTGCGTACCTTGCTGATCACGTTTTCCCGACGCGATCGTGATTCCTCGCGTTGCTGATCCAGGAAGGTAGCGATCTGCGCCATGGTCAGAGGCTTCAGCTTGGAAAGCTGAGGCCGGACGAAGGCAGCTGACAGATTGGCTTGCTCTGAGATTTGAGTCAGACGTTCCTCGAGTCTGCGGATCACTGCTTTACTGGCGATGTGTGAGGCCGACGCCGTTTCGGCTGCCTCAATGACCAGTCGCCGAACCGGATGACCGGGCTGGCTGAAGAACGTGCCGTCAGCCAGCGCCACTTTGATCAGGGGAAATCGTAGCCGGTCAAAGAGCGGGTGCATGCTGGCGGGCAGGTGAGGATCGGAGATGATTTCATTGCACATCTGACCGATCAGCGACAAACGCTGAGCCGTTGCGATGTGCTCGTGAGTCGCCTCATCTGTCGTCGCGAAACCCAGCAGCTCCTGTGCGAAGGCGGCGTCACCCGCCATGGTGTCGTGCTGCGCGGCGCTGATCCGGCGCAGAGCGGCCTGAGTTGCACTGTCCAGAGAGGGCGCGCTGAATATTGGTTCTTGGGCGATCTCTTCTTCACCGTCGATCTCGGTTTCGGGTTCTACCGAAGTGGGATCGACGCCCTGATCCTCCAGTAGTTGTATGGCTGCATCAAAGATATCTGCAAGCGTAGGCATTCCACACTGATCAAACAGCTTGAACATCAATACGCGCGCAGCCAAAGGCAGGCCTAGGTGGGCCAGGCTTTGACTGTAGGCGTTGACGATCACCTCGGGTGAAAGGACCTGGCGTGAGATCGGCACGCCCATTTGGCGAATCATGTGGGTCACGCGGCCGCGCAGATCTTCCAGTGCGCCTGCGTGTACCGCCTCTATTCGATCGATCAGGCTGCCCAAGGCAAGCCGTTCCTCTAATTCCTCGGTGGGCTCAATGCTGAGACGATCTAGGTCAATTTCATTGCCTTGATCCGTCTCGGCCTCGTAGCTGGCAGCCAGGAGTTCGGCAAATTCGTCTTCGAGCTCCGCACGCTTCTGGCCGATCCTTTCAACGATGGCCTCGTGCGGGTAAGACATTTCGCCAATAGTTGCGCGTGGGTCAACCTGAGCCAGAGCCTTGGCCACGTCGTCCAGCATGTCAGCCAAGAAGCCGCACAGAACGGGCGCCGTGCAGTCGCGCAAAGCGTCGACCATTGGGTCGACGGACGCGGTCTGCGTCGACTCTTTACCCGGGGCGGCGTTGGCCCCGGGATAGGAATTGAAAGCGGTTGGGCTCATTAAAAAGGTGCGCGGCCGATTCACGCGCAACATTGCGCGGTCAGGTGATGTGGGAAATTGTGTGGCAACAGGGCGAACAATACCGTGCCGTGAGCCAGCTTGCGCAAGGTCGGCCGAAGTACGTCCAGATAAGCTCACCAAGCTTCGTTGATAAACCGTCGATTTTTTCAAATATCCTCTTATGCGGATAAGCGGATATTGAGACTATAATGGGCGATGGACAACACCTCGCCAGATACAAGCCAGATTCGCCCCGATTGCACTCAAGCACTGCGAGATTTGCTCTCAAAGCGTGTGCTGGTGATTGACGGTGCCATGGGCACGATGATTCAGGGCTATAAGCTCGAAGAAGCTGATTATCGCGGTGCGCGGTTTGCGGACTGGCCGGATGATCTCAAGGGAAACAATGATTTACTGTCTATAACCCAGCCAGACATCATTCAGGAAATCCACATACGCTACCTCGAGTCCGGTGCCGACATCATCGAGACCAATAGCTTCAATGCGCAGAAAATCTCGATGGCCGACTACAAGATGGAGTCGCTCGCCTATGAGATGAACGTGGCTGCTGCCAAGGCGGCGCGCGCTGCGGCAGACACCGTAGCGACGCCGGAACGACCCCGCTTTGTCGCTGGCGCGCTGGGCCCTAGTAATCGAACTGCGAGCATCAGCCCGGACGTGAACGATCCGTCCAAGCGTAACATTACCTACGATCAACTCGTTGACGCGTACATTGAACAAGCCAGAGGACTGGTCGATGGTGGCGCTGACCTATTCCTGATCGAAACCATTTTCGACACGCTCAATGCCAAGGCCGCCATATTCGCCTGCCTGACCTTGTTTGAAGAACGTGGACGGAAGTGGCCAATTATCTTGTCCGGTACGATCACAGACGCTTCGGGTCGAACCCTCTCCGGACAGGTCGTCGAGGCCTTCTGGAACTCGGTGCGGCATGCCAAGCCGCTGGCCATCGGCCTCAACTGCGCGCTGGGGGGCAAGGAAATGCGCCCCTATATTGCGGAGCTTTCGAGACTCGCCGACTGCTATGTCTCCTGCTATCCCAACGCCGGTCTGCCCAATGCTTTTGGCGAGTATGACGAACGGCCGGAAGATACCGCCGAGATCATCCGCGAGTTTGGAGAAAGTGGCCTGATCAATATTGTCGGTGGCTGCTGTGGGACGACGCCGGGGCATATTGAGGCGATCGCCCGAGCGGTGGCCGATGTCAGCCCGCGCATTCCTGCTGAGCGCTCGATCATCTGCCAACTCTCAGGGTTGGAGCCTCTGGGCCTGACGCCGGAGCGCGGTTTCGTAAATGTCGGCGAGCGCACCAACATCACAGGTTCAGCGGCGTTCAAGAAGCTGATCAAGAACAATGATTACAGCGCCGCCCTCGCTGTTGCGCGCCAGCAGGTAGAGGCGGGCGCGCCGGTCATCGACGTCAATATGGACGAAGGCATGATCGATGGTGTTGCGGCCATGACCCAATTTTTGAATCTGATCGCCTGCGAGCCGGATATATCGCGCGTGCCGGTCATGATCGATTCTTCCAAGTGGGAAGTGATCGAGGCCGGGCTCAAGTGCGTTCAGGGCAAGTGCATCGTCAACTCGATCTCCATGAAGGAGGGCGAAGAAAAATTCGTGCGCGAGGCGCGCCTGTGCCTGAAATATGGCGCTGCGGTCGTGGTCATGGCCTTTGACGAAGACGGGCAGGCAGACAATCTTCAGCGTCGCAAGGACATCTGTGCCCGCGCCTACAAGATCCTGACCGAGCAGGTCGGATTTCCGCCCGAAGACATTATTTTCGACCCGAACGTTTTTGCTGTCGCTACCGGGATCGCCGAGCACAACGCCTACGGCACCGACTTTATCGAAGCGACACGATGGATTCGCAAGAACCTTCCGCATGCGCATGTGAGCGGCGGCGTCAGCAACGTCAGTTTCAGTTTCCGCGGAAACAACAAGGTCCGCGAAGCAATCCATTCCGTATTCCTCTACCACGCGATTTCGGCAGGAATGGATATGGGCATCGTCAATGCCGGCGTGCTACCGGTGTATGCCGATCTGGACAAGGATCTGCGCGAGCGCATAGAGGATGTGATTCTCAATCGGCGGCCGGATGACGGTACCGATCGTCTGCTCGAGATCGCTGAGAAATTCCGTTCGGACGGAAGCAAGCCAGAAGTGGTTGACGAAGCCTGGCGCAAGCTGCCGCTGGGGGAGCGCATCACGCACGCGCTGGTCAAAGGCATCGACGCGCACGTCGAATCCGACACAGAGGCATTGCGCGCCGAGATCGCGGCGCGTAGCGGTCGCCCCATCGAAGTCATCGAAGGCCCACTGATGGCGGGCATGAATGTCGTCGGCGATTTGTTTGGCGCCGGAAAAATGTTTCTGCCCCAGGTGGTGAAGTCGGCGCGAGTGATGAAAAAAGCCGTTGCCTACCTGATTCCGTTTATCGAAGCTGAGAAGAAGCCCGGCGATGTGCAGAAAGCCAAGGGCAAGATCGTCATGGCCACAGTCAAGGGTGATGTGCACGACATCGGCAAGAACATCGTAGGCGTTGTTCTTCAGTGCAATAACTACGACGTCGTTGATCTGGGTGTGATGGTGCCCGCACAGAAGATTATTGATGCGGCCAAAGCTGAGAAGGCCGATGTTATCGGCCTGTCCGGTCTGATCACGCCTTCGCTGGACGAGATGGTGAACTTCGCCAAGGAAATGGAGCGTCAGGGTCTGGATATACCCCTGTTGATTGGCGGCGCGACCACGTCCCGTGCCCACACCGCAGTCAAAGTCGACAAGGCTTATCACGGCCCGGTGGTTTGGGTGAAAGATGCCTCGCGTTCGGTCCCAGTGGTAGCTGCTCTGTTGTCGGATGAGCAGAAGCCTGAGCTGGTGGCGAATCTGGACAAGGAATACAGCGAGATTCGCGCGCGTCACGCCAACAAGACTGGAAAGGAGAAATTTCTGTCCTTGGAGGCAGCACGCGCCAATCGCACCCCGATTGACTGGAATGACTATCGTCCATTCAAGCCACGCATGTTGCTGCAGCAGGATCACGATGTTTGTGAAGGCGCGGCTTGTGATCATCCCTCACATCAGTCAGGGGAGGGCGCTCCGCAGTTTGTGAAGGTGCTAAAGGATTACCCGATTGCAGAGTTGCGCCAATACATCGACTGGCAGCCGTTTTTCATCTCATGGGAGATGAAGGGTAAGTTTCCAGAAATTCTGAACAATCCGGCGACGGCCGAGGCTGCGCGCAAATTGTGGGATGACGCGCAAATCATGCTGGACGAGATCATTGATCAGAAGTGGCTCACTGCAAGCGCCGTCTTTGGCTTGTTCCCGGCGCAAGGCATTGAAGACGACGACATCGCAGTTTATTCGGATGAAACCCGATCGAAAGAAGTGGCTCGACTGCACAATCTGCGGCAGCAGAGCGAGCACCGCAAAGGCGTGCCAAACCGATCTCTGGGCGACTTTGTCGCGCCGGTCGATTCGGGCAGAAAAGATTATGTGGGCGCCTTCGCGGTCACCACGGGACTGGGCTGTAGTGAACGCGTCGAAGCGTTCAAGAACGCGCTCGACGATTACAGCGCCATCCTGCTGGAGTCTCTCGCGGATCGTCTGGCCGAAGCTTTCGCCGAACGTCTGCACCAGCGTGTTCGCAAAGAATTCTGGGGCTATGCCAGCGATGAGCGCCTCGAGAACGAGGCGCTGATCAAGGAGCAGTACGTGGGCATCCGTCCCGCGCCAGGCTATGCAGCCTGCCCCGAGCACACTGAAAAGGAGACCCTGTTCAGTCTGCTCGACGTGGAGAAGCACATAGGCCTGAGCCTGACCGAGTCGATGGCCATGTGGCCTGCGGCCAGCGTGTCCGGCTGGTACTTTGCGCACCCGGAGTCGCAGTATTTTGTTCTGGGTCGCTTGGCCAAGGACCAGGTAGAGGATTATGCCGCCCGCAAAGGCTGGGACCTGATGACCGCAGAAAAGTGGCTCGCCCCCAACCTAGGCTATGAACCGAATGATTGAGCCGCGCCCTAATGGAAGCGGCGAGTACGCGCCCTAACCGAAGCGAACGCAAGGAACTCAGATCCGCGTTGTGATCGCGCGACCTGGATAAACCGATCCAACGTCCCCATACCTGCCCTGCGCCTGAGCCTGCTCCCCGTACCATCCCCCGCAATAGCTCGTACAATCGAGGGCATCAAATAGGGTAAATCGGGGGTTTCAAGTCATGGCAGGAGGGGGGCAGCACACTGAATCAGGCCGCAAGATGGCGTCGGCTGGCAAGTCGCGGCCCATTCTGTGGCTCATCATTTTCGGCGGCATGGCGTATGCTGTCTATCATTTTGATTTGCCTCAGAAATTTGGATTTATGCCGGCATCAGCTCCGGACATGGTTTTACTGGAGCCCCATCGGGAAGCGTCCACCTACACCCGTCTGGCCGCCGGGGTTGCCATCGTTGATCGCTTCAGGAGCTATCAGGATGTGAGCACAGTGCTGGAATCGCTCGAAAAGGCGGGCTACGAGGATGTCCAGCGCAGTACGCGCCGCGCGGTTGAATCAGAAGAATACCCGCCCTTTCGTTTCGATAAACTCACTGTTGAAAAATATGCACACCTGAAGCATCCCGGTATGCTGACCCTGCAATTTTTCAATGACCGCCTGTTTCAGGCCGAGTTCGTCCCGTCCGATCCAGAGGAGTATGCGCGCAAGCAGCGTCAGCTCGGGCTAGAGCGCGACCAGAACGCACGTCGAGAAAAAATAGAAGGCGATTTGCGTGTGGCGAGCACGGTCGAACTGGCCATTAGCACGGTTGGGCAGAATCTGGGAACTGAACCTTTTGTGATCTGGCAGGACCTGAGCCTGATACGGCAGCGCGAGCAATGGGATCGCCACTTCGGTGCGATCCCCAAGCAGATGGTCGCGGACTACTAAGGCTGATAGAGCGGTGCTCAAAGCAGCTCGTTGAATCTGTGGCGAGGTGCCGCAAGCAATACTCTTGACGGCCATCTCTCGATTTTGTCGCCTTTGAGGTCGAGATGGCCTCAGGTCGCACGGCGTCATTTGAGTTAGGAGTCCCTCCGGGTGCCGGTATGCGATCAAGCTTTGGTCGGCATACAGGCCCCCGGAAGTCGCTCGGAGTCCTTTAGAGATCAGAAGGGAGAGCGGCCCCTAGTGCTGATGACCGCCTGCGCCGTGCACGTGGCCGTGTTCGAGCTCTTCCTTGGTGGCTTCTCGCACATCAGTGATTTCTACCGCGAAGTTCAAGTTTTGGCCGGCCAAGACATGATTGCCATCCACGGTGACCGTGTCGCCGGTGACGGCCGAGACCACGACAGAGGTCGCGCCATTGGGCCCCTGCGCCTGAAAGCGCATGCCGGCAGAGATTTCGTCCACGCCTTGAAAAGCGTCACGCGGTACTTCCTGCACCAAGCGCTCGTCGCGCTCACCGTAGCCATCTGCTGGCGCCACTTTCACATCGAGTTTGTCGCCTGCCTGCTTGCCGATCAAGCCAGCCTCGAGGCCCTTGATGATATTGCCGGCTCCGTGCAGATAAACCAGCGCATCCCCCCCTTCGGAGCTATCCAGCACCTCTCCTTTATCGTCGGTGAGCTTATAGTGGATGCTGACGACGCTGTGTTCTGCAACTTGCATGAATGATGTCCAAATACAAAAAATGGCCGAATAGGTTAGCGCAGACGCTAGCTCAGAATCAGGGCAATTCTCCTAACTATTTAAATATGAAGGATCTTTTGTGAAAGAAAAGACGCGGGGTTCCGTTGTGGGCGGTGCAATCTGGATGATTGTCATTTCGCTTTTGCTGTGCTGGCTGCCCGGAGTGGGGGGATTTCTGGGGGGATTGGTCGGTGGAAAAGTGTCTGGTGGCGTTGGAGCTGCTCTGGTGGCGTGGATTGTGTCTTCCATCCTGGTCGCCGCTGTTTTTGGCCTGCTTGGCACCGCTCTGACAGGCATGGTCGTGATCGGCTTCGCCGCGGGTCTGGGGGCCCTGTTCATCGGCTTTCTGGACGCCGGCATGCGCCTGTTTGGTGCGCTTATAGGCGGCTTCATGGCCTCCTGAAGCCGGCGATCGGCGGCGCTGCACTGAAATTTCGGCGCTCTCCTTTGCCTCGATCTCGAATAGGACCGATTCATTGCGTTGACACTGTCCATGCTCGCCCCTATCATTCGCGCCCCCAATACGACGGGCCGGAAGACAATTCCGCCCGTCGTTCCTATCTCTGAGGCAGGAAAACGCAGTGCCAACGATCAATCAGCTAGTGCGCCGAGGCCGCGCAGTGTCCACCCAAAAGAGCAAGGCGCCCGCCTTGGCTTCGTGCCCTCAAAAGCGCGGTGTGTGCACACGTGTCTACACCACCACTCCGAAGAAGCCAAACTCGGCTTTGCGTAAGGTCTGCCGTGTGCGGCTGACTAATGGCTTTGAAGTGACCAGCTATATCGGTGGCGAGGGGCATAATTTGCAGGAGCATTCCGTGGTCGTCATCCGTGGCGGTCGTGTGAAGGATCTTCCGGGTGTTCGTTATCACACCGTGCGCGGTGCGCTGGATTGCGCCGGTATCGACAAGCGCCGTCAAGGCCGTTCCAAATATGGAGCCAAGCGTCCCAAAGCTGGCGCCGCCAAGTAAACCTTAGAGAGCAAACATGTCCCGTCGTCGTAAACCCGAAGTCCGCGTCATCCTGCCCGACCCCAAGTACAAGAACCTGGTTGTCACCAAGTTCATGAACATGGTGATGCAGGATGGCAAGAAATCCGTCGCTGAAAAAATCGTTTATGGCGCGCTGACCCAGATTGCGACCAAAAAAAGCTCGGATGAACCCGCCAGCGTCCTAGAGCAGGCATTTGAAAACGTCGCACCCGCAGTCGAGGTCAAGTCGCGTCGCGTCGGTGGTGCTACCTACCAGGTGCCGGTGGAAGTTCGCGCTGTGCGTCGCACGACCCTAGCCATGCGCTGGGTCATTGATGCAGCGACCAAGCGTGGCGAAAAGAGCATGGCCGATCGCATTGCCGGCGAGCTGATGGACGCCGCAGAGCACCGTGGCGCCGCCGTCAAGAAGCGTGAAGACACGCACAAGATGGCTGAAGCCAACAAGGCCTTCGCACACTTCCGCTGGTAAGTCGTGCTGCCGGCCCGGTCCGGTAGTAGACGTCCACGGTTAACCAACATTCAGTGGTTCGAGTCGCAAGCTAATACAGAGATTCGAGTCGCGCTTATACCCTGAGCTGCGCCATGTCCCGTACAACACCCATCAATCTCTACCGCAATATCGGCATCTCCGCCCATATCGACGCGGGCAAGACTACGACCACCGAGCGTGTTCTGTTCTACACCGGTGTTAATCACAAGATTGGTGAGGTCCATGATGGCGCTGCCACCATGGACTGGATGGAGCAGGAGCAGGAGCGCGGTATAACCATTACCTCGGCTGCTACCACCTGTTTCTGGAAGGGCATGGGCGGGCAGTTTGAGCAGCACCGCATCAATATCATTGACACCCCGGGGCACGTTGACTTCACGATTGAAGTGGAGCGTTCGATGCGTGTGCTCGACGGTGCGTGCATGATTTATTGTGCTGTCGGCGGCGTGCAGCCGCAGTCCGAAACCGTGTGGCGCCAGGCGACCAAGTACAAAGTGCCTCGACTGGCATTCGTCAATAAAATGGACCGTAGTGGCGCGGACTTCTTTAAGGTCATCGGCCAGATGAAGAAGCGCCTCGGCGCCAACCCTGTTCCGATCCAGATTCCCATTGGCGCTGAAGAAAGCTTCAAGGGCGTGGTTGATCTGGTCAAGATGAAGTCCATTCTCTGGAATGAGGAAGATCGCGGCGTCACCTTTGAATACGGCGAGATTCCCGAGAATCTGGTTGACGTGGCCAATGAATGGCACGAGAAGATGGTCGAAGCTGCGGCTGAATCTTCAGAAGAACTGATGGACAAGTACCTGGAAGACGGTGCTCTGACTGAAGAAGAAATCAAGGCGGGCCTGCGTCAGCGTACTTTGGCTCTGGAAATCATTCCGATGATGTGCGGCTCGGCCTTCAAAAACAAAGGCGTGCAGGCCATGCTCGACGCCGTGATCGAGTTGTTGCCAGCGCCGACAGATGTGCCGCCGATGGAGGCGCACGACATAAACGACTACGAGAAGACCGTCTTGCGTAAAGCAGACGACAAAGAGCCCTTCTCCGCGCTCGCATTCAAGATCATGACCGACAAATATGTCGGTCAGCTCACCTTTGTTCGGGTCTATTCCGGCGTGCTAAATGCAGGTGATTCTGTCTATAACTCGCGTAACGGCAAGTCAGAGCGCATCGGGCGACTGTTGCAGATGCATGCCAATAATCGCGAAGAAATCAAAAGCGTGTGCGCTGGCGATATCGCCGCCTGCGTCGGCCTGAAGGATGTCTATACCGGCACCACTTTGGCAGACAAGGATAAGCCGGTCGTTTTGGAGCGCATGATCTTCCCTGAGCCAGTCATCAGTCAGGCGGTAGAGCCCAAGACCAAGGTTGATCAGGAAAAGATGGGCATTGCCCTTAATCGTCTCGCGCAGGAGGATCCGTCTTTCCGCGTGCATACCGACGAAGAGTCAGGCCAGACCATCATCTCGGGCATGGGCGAACTTCACCTGGAAATTTTGGTGGATCGTATGAAGCGCGAGTTCACCGTCGACGCCAATGTCGGTGCGCCGCAAGTTGCGTATCGCGAATCAATCAGGGCCACAGTTGAGGCGGAAGGCAAGTTCGTCCGTCAGTCGGGTGGCCGCGGTCAGTACGGTCATTGCTGGTTGCGCCTCGAACCGCAGGAAGCGGGCGCCGGCTATGAATTCGTCAACGCGATCGTCGGCGGCGTGATTCCAAAGGAGTACGTCCCGGCCATTGATAAGGGAATTCAGGAGGCCATGAAGAATGGCGTCATCGCCGGTTATCCGGTCGTTGACCTCAAGGTCACCTGCTATGACGGTTCCTACCATGACGTTGACTCCAATGAAATGGCGTTCAAAATTGCCGGTTCCATGGGGTTCAAGGAAGGTGTGCTCAAGGCCAACCCGGCGATCCTCGAGCCGATCATGGCGGTGGAAGTCGAAACCCCTGAAGACTATATGGGTGACGTGATGGGTGATCTAAATCGTCGTCGCGGCATCATCCTTGGCATGGAGGATATCGGTGGCGTCAAAGCCTTGAAAGCCGAAGTGCCTTTGTCTGAAATGTTTGGTTATTCCACCTCGCTGCGCTCTATGAGTCAGGGTCGTGCGACTTACACCATGGAATTCAAAAAATATCAGGACGCCCCGAAGAACATCGCGGACGGCCTGATGAAGAAAGCCTGAGCAAAGATTTAATCTTCAATATCCGTTTATCACTTCAACACGACATTAAGTAGGAATCAGGGGCAAAACCAATGGCCAAGGAAAAATTCGAACGCATCAAGCCGCATGTAAATGTTGGCACGATTGGGCACGTGGATCACGGCAAGACGACCACGACGGCGGCGTTGACCAAGATCTCGGCGGACAAATTTGGCAAGACCAAATATGTGGCC
>JBFJJV010000007.1:0-45712 GCA_041635265.1 Panacagrimonas sp. | reverse complement strand
TCCTGGGTCTGCAGAACGGCCTCACTCGGCCTCAGGGTTCGCATTTCCAGCGGTCGATAAAGGTCCCGATCTTCTGGCGGCACATAGTCCAATGGCAGACGCGGGCACTGGGGCGGTTCAAGACTAATTTCGCCCGCTACGGGTGCTGCCGGTGCCTGCAAAAATCCAGCTTTTAGGTCGGCTTCGATAAGCGGCATCAGCATGGCCGCAAAGGAGTGGGCCTTGATCTTCGGGGCGTCGTTCGCATCAGCTTCTGCGCTCAAGAACAAGCTCGCACTACGGCGTGCGCGGGTCATCGCGACGTACAAAACGCGAAGTGCTTCGTTCTGCCTGGAGGCGACGTGCAGGTCGTGCAAAAAATCGTAGCTGCGATGGGCAGGATGATCCTCTGGCCAAGCTTCATCCGGACGGGGCAACAGTAGTTGCGCACCACCAAACTCGGCCAGATGCAGTGCGGGTTTGTCCTCACTCCTGGGCGCGCTATTGCAGCCCACCAAAAGAACATGATCGAACTCCAGTCCCTTGGCCTTGTGCACCGTCATCAGCTGCACCTGGCCCGTACGCGGGGCAGCATAAAGTTTTTCCAGTCGGCGCTTGAGGGCATCCATGTCGCGGATGCCGCCACCGCGAGTTTCCTCGCGCAGACAGCGCAGGGCCTGACGCACATCATCGAGTGCGCCGCGGCTGCAGGATGCAGCGCCAGCGAGCGCATGCCACACGGCTTCGCTGCGGTCTGCAAGATTTGCGCGGACAGAATGCTTCTCGGCACTGTTAGCAATTGCCTGACGCAACCTCAATAGGCGGGCCGTTCCCTCCTGATCCAGAGTCTGTTTCTCCAGAGCGATCTCGATTCGCTCCGGCCACGGCAAGCGCTGCTGGCCGACCGATAGCGCCACCATGTGCGCCCAGCTCAAACCCACAAACGGTGCGCGCAACAAAACTGCCCAGGACAAGCGATCCTGCGGATGCCAAAGAGCACGCGCCAGCGCCAGCACATCCCTCACCTCCGGCAAGGTCGCCAGCGGATCAATATCCTGACAAGCGGGCGTGAGCCCCTGATCTCGCAGGGCGCGGATGACCAGTTCCAACTTGCTCCGCGTGCGTGCCAGCACCGCGACGCTGACGTCGTCATTCACTAGCTGGGCAGCCTGCCGGGCAGCGGCACGCGCTTCTTCGAATTCGCTGCGAAAAATGCAAGTCGAAACGCCGCCACCTTGGCGGGCGGAAACCATGGCGACGCTATCCGCGAAGGGCACCGCACCGCGTTGCGCATCTGCTGTAGCAGGAAATATCCGGGTAAACGCCGAATTGAACCAGTCCACCACAGCGGGATCACTGCGAAAATTCGCACTCAATCGCAGGCGCTTCAGTGGCAGAGAACCCAGTTGCGCAGATTCCCAAAGTCCGAGAAACAGGCGCACTTCGGCCTTGCGAAACGCATAAATCGATTGCTGCGGATCACCTACCAGAAACAGCGAGCGTCCATCCCCTGGCGTCCATGAAGCCGTCAGGCTTTCGATCAGACGCAACTGCGTTTCGCTGGTGTCCTGCATTTCATCGACGAGCAGATGCATCAGTCGACCTTCTGAGCGCAGCAGGGCATCCCCATAGCCCCCACCGGGCCTGAGTGCGTGCAAGGCAGATTGCGCAAGTTGTCCAAAATCGGCCTGCTGCATGGCTGCGAAGATCACCCTTAGGTGCGCTGCCAGCCTGCGCAGCACGCGGAGCCAGGCCGAGCGCAGTTCGCTGGCTTCGGGCGAAATTTCGGAATCAGGCAGATTGCGCACGGCCAGCGCGCAGTTAACAAGCACCTGGTCACCATCCCGTGTTTCCAGAAAGGCCTGGAAATTGGCCTTGCACGCGGTTTTGGGTAGGAAGCCACAACGTTTGTCGATGCCCTTCTTCTTGCGCAGCTCACCGTCCTTGGTCAGTAGCGCACTGGCGATATTCCTGAGCTGCGCCTGATCCTGCTCTGGCCAGACCGATAGCTTTTTACCCCAGGCCAGCATTTCAGAATGCGCCGAGCCCTCGCTGAAAATTGAGACCAGGCTGGCCTTCTCGGTTGCATCGAGGCAGGCACCAAAGGCCGTTAGCGTCGAGTCGATCAGTCCACTCAAGGCCAGACGATCCTGCTCCGCCCAGGCCGACGCATCGTCTCCGGCTGCTGCCGCTTTTATCCAGTGTTCGCGCACGGCGAGCAGATCCGAGAGCGGCTCGATCAGGCGGTCTAGGCGATTGCCGTAGAGCCGCAGGATTCTCGCCAGAGCGGCACGATCCTCTTCAGGCACCGAGGCGTCCTCTATTTCCTCAAAGAGCTTACTAATGGCCTCCAGATAGAGTCCGCGCGCATCATCACTGACGGCCATATGACCGCCCAGACCGGACAGAAGAGGGAGTTGCGCAGCGAGCTGCGAACAAAATGCATCGATGGTCAGTGCATTCAGGCGAGCGGGTTGATCAAGTAACTGCCAGTTGTGCTTAGTATCCTGCGCGAGTACTGCCAATGCACTGCTGCGCAACGCGCGGGCGTGTTCATCGCCAGAGTCGACTTGCGAGGGCTCCGACGCTGCCCTGAGTGTCTCCAGAACACGGGCACTGACCTCGGCTGCCGCCTTGCGGGTAAAAGTAATCGCCACCACTTGCTCCGGCGCCTCGACCACGGCCAGGGCGCGCAAGAGGCGGTGAACCAGCAGGCCAGTCTTGCCGGAACCGGCGGGGGCCATGACCAGCGCGTGGGAATCCAGAGACAAAGCGTCCTGTCGCGCCTTGGCGTCCGGCAGCACGACGGGACTCATGATTCACCGTCCTCGGCACTGTGGCGCGAAAACGCAAGCAAGGCGGCATTGTTTGATCGCGCGTTGACGCGTGGATCCAGCCAGGCGGTTCCATTCAAAAAAAGACGAGCCGCCGAATCCAGCAGTTGCTGCCACTGAGCGATATTTTCCTGCCAGTGTGCAGACAAATCAGCCGGCGGCTCCTTGCGAAGTTCTTTGCGCCAATCACACAGGGCCACCAGGGCGGGATGACCATCCTTGATGTGGCCAAAGCAAATGCCATCGACGGAGTCGATTCCAGAGGCGGCTTCGACTGCGTGACTGGCGTACAGTGGCAACTGAGGCTCTTTAATTCGATCTGACTTCCAGCCCTTGGTCGCCGCTTCGCGTCCGGTCTTGTAATCGAGCACCAGCGTGCGCGGGCCAAACGGCGTGTGAACACGGTCAACCCGATCCAGTCGCAGACTCAATGACAGCCCGGCGATGACAGGATTGGCTTTGATTTCGCGCGCAAGGACTTCAAAGGGATCAATCCGGCTCCTCTCATGGTTTAGCCATTGCAAAAGCAGGTCCAGCGCGCGCGCGCGTTCCAGTCGGACTGTCGCCGCACCGTAATCGCTTATCGGCATCCAGTGCGCAATCTGCCGATCCAGATCCGCGCTCACGGCATTGCGCAGCGCGCCTGAGTCCAGCGCCCGCAGCGCTTCGCTGCCGCTATGTGCGCGCCAGAAATCTTCAAGTACGGCGTGAATCAGGATCCCCTGCACCCGCGCATCCACTCCCAGCGCCGGCTCAGGCAGCTCGCGAATGCCAAGCCGGTGACGACACATGGCAAAAAACGGCGACTCGAACCAGTCTTTGAACAGGCCGCTGCCGGCGCTCAACTGGGCAAGTTCCGCAGCGCTGACCGCGGGCACTTCATCGGCTTCCGGCCACTGGCACAACGAACCTTCGGAAGACAAGGCTAGCTCGGTCGCACCGATTCGACCCGGCGGCTCCTCTAAGTGCCAGTCCGACACTGCGCCGAACAGTGGCGAAGGCAGTAACTCGGCACCGCTGCCATCGACGAGTGGCGCGCACACGATTATTTCGCTGGCGATGCCACTGAGTAGAGAGCCCACTTCTTTTCTTGCACGCGACAGCTGCTGCTCCGGTGACACCTCGGGCACACCGGCAGCGCGCTGAGCATCCAGTGCAATCAGGGGAGTTGGACGCGCTGCTCCGGGAAATTTTGTGTTCGTCGCATCCAGCACCAGACACAAATCTGAAGGCAGGCTTGCGGCCTCTGAAATGCTGGTCAGCAGCACCGCTTGCAGGTGTTCGACGCGCACGCCGATACGCGTAGATGAAGCCAGTTCATTGAGCCAGTCACGCGCGCTCTGCATGGGTACGCGACCGAGCTGCGCATCCAGAGTCCCGAGCCGCTCGAGCAGATCGCGGGCCGCCTCCACGTATTGATAACTTTGCGAATCCAGCGCCTGGCTGCCGGGCCAAGCGATCGCCGCTAGCAAACGACGAAAATGGTCCGCCCATTCGCTGGGCAGCGCACGCGCCGGCGCCTGACCCAACAACCGCAACACTTCCTGCACCCGCGGCGCCAGCGACTCGGGCATTAAGCTGAGCAACTTTTGCAGGCCGATTCGGGGGATGCCTGACTCACGCAGCTGGAAATCTACCCGCGCGGACTGCTGGCGCTCGCTCTCACTCCAGAGATGCGCCGAGAGCAGAATTCGGCTGAGCAGCTGTGGCGGATTATCGTTCAGCCCGAGCTGCAATACAGCGAGCAATGCGTCGGTCGCCGGTTGATCCGACAATTTCTCACCGCGCTCCCAGCGCCAAGGCAAGCCTGCCTCGCCACCTAGCGACCATGGCGCGACCAATTCTCGTAGTAGCGACTGCAGCCGGGCGCGCTGGGCCTCCGGATCCGGCATGGCGACGATGATGCGCGGCGGTGGCGTCCGATTGTCGGCGTGCGCAGCCAGACGCGTGCGGATCAACCCGGCAGCGAATCGCGCCTGTGTCTCTTCATCTTCAAAGCGCAGTCGCCTGCACTCGGCGCGCTGACGAGCTGGCTCGCGGAATTCCACCGCTGTGCCACGCTGACGCAGGGCGTCAAGGACCGATTGCGTCGACGGATCTGGCGGCTCGAGATAACCGGCGAGCACGATCTTCTGTGGCACCGCAATTGCGCCAGAAAGAATCAGCCGGGCAGTTTGTCCCGGAATATCAGCTGCAGTCAGCCAGTCATTCTCGGATAGTCGTCGACTCACATGCGCGCACCAGCGCCGAAAAGCGCGGTGTTCGTCCTGAAATGCGGCCGCCCCATCCAGATCAATCTGATATTGCCGAACCATCTGATCCGCTTTGCGCGCCTCGCGGGCTGCGGAAACCGGGGCCAGAAGCAGTGCACCGGCCTCGTCTCGTTCGACCGCTTCGCGCCACAGCACCAGTTCCTGAGTCACGCTGAGCAGTTGGGTACTGGGCCAAGTGGAGGCCCACTGGTCGATGCACCAGCGCGAAAATGGCGCGATCTGAGGGGCTTCCC
The DNA here is from genome assembly GCA_041635265.1 of Panacagrimonas sp. Taxonomy (GTDB): domain Bacteria; phylum Pseudomonadota; class Gammaproteobacteria; order Nevskiales; family Nevskiaceae; genus Panacagrimonas. The sequence continues at coordinate 40,393 of JBFJJV010000007.1, read as the reverse complement.
ACACACGCGCATCTCCGCCGGACAAAGCGAGATTGACGTCCTCGCGCAAAATGCGCGCGAGTCGGTCGTTGGGAGTCAGAGTCCAGCAGTTCGGATCATGGGACCCGGACGAAGTGCGCGTTTCGGAACTGGCCATGCGCGCTTTGACTAAAGGCTACAAGGCTATCTTTCGAGCAACTTCAGCTTGCCAGGCTTGTTTTCCCATTCCTTGGCGTCTGGTGGCCCATCTTTCTGCTCTGTGATCACTGGCCACTGCAGGGACAGCTCTGCATTGAGCTTGAGGAAATGCTTGTCTTCTTCCTTCAGGTCATCTTCGGCCACGATCGCATCTATCGGACATTCGGGCTCGCAGAGAGTGCAGTCAATGCATTCTTCCGGGTCAATGACCAGAAAATTAGGGCCTTCATGGAAACAATCGACCGGGCAAACTTCGACGCAGTCTGTGTATTTGCACTTGATGCAATTTTCGGTAACAACAAAAGTCATGATGGTGAATCTCTGGCAGAATCTGGCGTCAGGGGCGCAGATTGTAGTAGGAGACAGCCATTCTTGCGATGGCAACATCAGGCCATCACGACCAACACTAGCCTCCCGGCGCTATGCCAGTCCGGCCAACTGCCGTTCAATGTATTCCAGATCAGGGATTAGCGCTTCGTTATCATTGACCTGGACGCGTGCGAGAACCGCGTCATCAGGGTCACTGGCACGCAGGCCGAGCGCAGCGATGGAGTCCTGCTTGAGCGAGACCAAATGTGGCTGATCCTGCGCCATCAGCGCAAATCCGCCGCCTGCCATACGCTGCCCAAGAGGGTTGATGATGACCAAGCGACCGCGCTTCCCTGGTTCGGCCCGGTCGCCACCAGCAAGGGCTTCGAAAGAGAGCACCGGAATCCGTCGCTCTTCGCTGCTATGCCAACCCACCAGCCACTTCTGAGCGTCGCCCCCGGCCGCCTGAAAATTTTCCAGGCCGGCGACTTCCTTGGCCGCCGAATTGGGCAATAACAGATAGTCTCCAGCAATCTTGATCAGCAGGGCGAAAACGGTTTGACTCATGAGTCACTCTCGGATTTGGAGGTGAGCACGTCTCGCAGCTCGGCCAGCAGATTTTCTTCCTGAAACGGTTTGATCAGGTATTTTTCTACGCCAATCTGACGCGCATGCTCACGGTGCTTGTCGCCGGAACGTGAAGTGATCATGAGAATGGGCAATTTGGCCAGTCGCGGTGTATTGCGAATAAATGCGGCCACTTCAAACCCGTCGGCGCGCGGCATTTCAATATCCAGCAGGACCGCGTCCGGCGACTCTGTTTGCAGTGTGGCCATGGCATCCACACCATCCCGCGCGGTGATGACCCGATATCCCTTGCGAGTGAGCAGACGCTCGGTCACACGGCGGATCGTGATCGAATCATCTACCACCATGATCATGCTCTGGACCTCCTCCTCCACGACCGGGGTCACGGACGCGGCCTCGTCACCCAACCGTCGGCGCACGGCTTCCTGAATCAATGCCGGCACATCAAGGATCAGCATGACCTGACCATCGGCCATCAAAGTAGCACCGGAAATCCCGGCCACCGAGCCCAGAATCGGTCCGGCTGCCTTGCTGACCACCTCACGATTACCGACCAGCTTGTCCGCCACCACTGCGACGCGACGCTCAGCGCCGCCAACCGCGCTATGGAGGCTGAGCAGGATCGCGGGCTTGCTACGAGAATCCGTGCGCGTCTGTACCGGCAATCCGACCAATTCACCCAGACGACGCACCTGATAATGATTGCCGGCGTAGGCGAGAGGCTCGCCGCCGTCAGCCATCATCTTCTCGAGTGATTCGCTGGGTTCGCGGGCGATGCCTTCTACAGCGGCGATTGGAATGGCAAAGAACTCTTCGCCCACCTGCACCACCAGCGCTTGCGAGACCGCGAGCATCAGGGGCAGGCGAATGCTGAAGCAGGCTCCTTTGCCAGCTTGCGAGGTGAGTTCAACCGTACCCCCGAGTTGCTTGACCTCGGCCGCGACCACGTCCATGCCGATACCGCGGCCGGCATCCTGAGTCAGAGACTTGGCCGTAGAAAAGCCGGGCGCGAACACAAAGCGAGCGAGATCTTCATCCGATACTTCCGCGTCTTCGCGCATCAGACCGCGCTTGACGGCCTGAGCGCGAATCGCCTTGAAGGCCAGTCCACGACCGTCATCTCTGACCTCGACGAGCAGCTGGGCCCCTTCGCGTTTGAGCGATACGGTAACGACACCGGCTTCGGGCTTGCCCGCCGCCTTGCGTGCTTCCGGTTCTTCAATGCCGTGGACGACGCAGTTGCGCAGCAGATGCTCCAGTGGTGCGGTCATGCGCTCCAGCACATTTCGATCCATTTCACTGTCAGCGCCGTTGAATTCCGCACGGGCATATTTTCCATTCTGCTCAGCAGTCTGACGAACCACGCGCGACAAACGCTGAACCTGACGCGAGAAAGGCACCATGAGTGTACCCATCAGGCCCTGCTGCACTTCGTTATTGATACGCCCTTGCTGCTGCAGCAGGCCCTCTGCTTCGGTGCCGAGATGATCCAGCGTGTTGTGCAAAGAACTCAAGTCGCTGACCGACTCGGCCAGCGCGCGGGACAGTTCCTGCATGCGCGAATAGCGATCCATTTCCAGCGCATCAAACTCCGCTTCGTAGCGGTCCTCCGCATCTTCGGCACGTGCAAATCCACGCGCGGCAATCTGTGCCTCCGTTTCGACTTCCATCATGCGCAACTGCTCGCGGATACGCGTAACGGTCTGCTCCATTTCACTCAGGGAGTTGCCAAAACTGGCGTGATTCTCTTCAAGCCGCGAGTGAAAAATGGAGATCTCGCCAGCCTGGTTGAGCATCGCATCAAGACGCTCCACCGGGACGCGAACCGCTTCGCGTCGGGCTTCAGTCGTTGTCGCTGCGCTACCCTGCGGCCGCCAGAACAATTTTTCGTCCCAAGTCGCGGGCAGATTGGCCTCCGAAGCCAGCGATGAAACCGCCGCCGCTTCACCGACGGGTACATCCGGCCGCTTCGACTCCAGCTGAGCAGTCGCCAGCGGCGGTGGCATGCTGCTAGCGGGCGGCGCCTTGCTATTGTCGTAGAGTTGATGAACGGCATCGAGCGCAGTCCCGATTTTGGCCACGGCAGCGGCATCAACCGCCGACCCGCTCTGCTCGAGTGCAACCAGCTCGGTCTCCAGCGCATGGGCGGCATCTCCGAGCAACTTGAGCCCGGTCATGCGTGCGCCGCCCTTGAAGGTATGCAGATCACGCTGCATCTTGATACAGGGCGCCTTATTGCTCGGGTCATCACGCCACTCACTGAGCGCGTTTTGCAATGACTCGAGCAATTCCTGCGCTTCCAGCGCAAAAATCTCCAGCAGTTCGGGATCAGGCTCGTCTGCCGTCTCGGCCGCCTCCCCCAAATCGGGTGGGACTGGCTCAGAACGGTCCGCAGACAAACGCATTTCATCAGCGGGCGGCGCGGCCTCAGAGACCGGCGCAGCTGTTTCAATAGCAGGTGGCGTCCAGATGTCGTCGGCCCTTGAGACGCCAGCCCCGCTGCCGACAGAAAGGCTGTCTTCGTAGAGCTGGTGCAGTCCGTCGAGTCCGCGACCGATGCGATCCAGCGCCGCGTCGTCGACGCCCTCGGCGCTGTTTTCCAGCACCACAATTTCTGTTTCCAGATGGTGTGCGGCCTCACCCAGTCGATTGAGGCCAGTCATGCGTGCGCCGCCCTTGAAGGTGTGCAGATCACGCTGCATTGAAGCCACGGGCTGGGCACTTGAAGGATCATCACGCCACCGGGCCATGGCCTCGTCCAGCGACTCCAGCAGTTCCTGCGCCTCGGGAGCAAAAATTTCGACGAGGTCCGGGTCCGCCTCGTCGGTCACCTCAGTGACTGACGGTATGTCCAGAACGTCGGCTATGTCCTGAATTTCAGATGCCTCTGATTCTTGCGGAGCTGCTGTATCGGGCTCGAGCAATTCTTCTCCGGCCAGCGCCGCCTCATCGAACCTGGGCATGTCGTCGACAGCTTGTGCGTCAAAGAAATCACTCGGCGCCTCGAGATCAGGCAAGAGCAATTCTTCTGCTTCTGCCTCGACCTCAGGCGCTGGACCCGCATCTGACAGGGCATCAAAACGTGCGAGCACGGCCGCTGCCGCACCTGATTTTTCTGCGCGCACCTCGTTGACCAACTCACGCAAGCCCTCTACCCCGATTAAAACCTGCTTTTCGAATGCGCCCCCCCCTGAATCGGATGCCGCCGCCGCTCGCGTGGCGTCGGCCAGACGCAGACTCAATGTGCCGATTTCCTGGAATCCGGCCTTGTCCGCGCTTTCCTTTAAGGCATTGAGCGCGCCGAGCCACTCGGCCACCACAAAGCGATTGCCCGGCTTGGCGGCAACCACGGAAGCGCGCTCGTCCAAGGTTTCGAGCAGCGGCGCGGCTTCGCCGACAAAGAGATGGAGCGGCTCCGAAAATTCGTCGGCTGCGCCGCCGGGAAGCGCTTCAGCAGCATCGGGAATGAAAGCGTCGAGTGCAGAAACCTGGGCTAGCCATTCGCGACCGTCGCCGTGCAATCGACCGCCGCGATACTCGTCAAGCAGGGTGTATAGCCCCTCGGCAATCTTGTTCAGCCCTTCAAAAAATCCTGGCTCAGGCCTGGGCCTGTGAATCAGCGGATCGATCAGCGATTCAATGGCCTGGGTCACCGCGACAATGGGCTGCGCACGGGCTATCTGAGCGGCACCCTTGAGCGTGTGAATCGTGGACTTGGCTGCGCGCGGCGCGCTGGCCCTGCCATCAGATTCCGCCCAAGCACCCAGTTCCTTTTCGAATTTCTCAACCAGATCCAGCGCTTCGAATGCGAATACATCGGCCATCTCCTGATCTTCCGCAGCGTCAGCGATACTGGCAGAAGAGGCATCCTGAAGGGCATTGATTTTGTCGAGCCAGGGCTGAATATTCTCAGGCTCGGCATTTTTCTGTCCGTAGTGACTGATCCACTGATTCAGTGCAGTACAGCACTCGTCCAGCACCTCAATCCCGGCTCGAGGCAGAGGGCGGTTCTCCCGCAGCAGTCCATCCAGATATTTCTCGATAGCATCACTCAGTGCGCCGATGCTATTGGCACCGATCGCCAGCCCCGCGCCGCGCAGCGTGTGAAAGGTGCGCGGGACCTGTTCGGGGATGCTGGTTTGGCCCAGATTCGGATCCTGATCGCTGAGCCAACGTAATACCATCTGCAGTCTGGTTAGTGCATCGCTGCGGAACACGGCTTCGAGATCATCTTCGTCCTCGTCTTCCTCCGGCGTGGTGAAGCGGTGCGCGCGCTCTGCGACCAGACGCGCTGCGGCCGGCGCAGCAGTTCTGTCGCGAAACGCCTCGATCATGCCCGGCACCAGTTCGATTGCGTCCTCAACCACGCGCATCACCGGCGGAGTCACTGACAACGTGTTGTCGAGGCAACGATTGAGCAGATTTTCGATCTCCCAGGCGAATTCACCGAATTCATTGGCGCCAACCATGCGGCCACTGCCTTTGAGCGTGTGAAATCCACGCCGGAGGTTAGTCATCATGGCGTGATCGTCGCTTTGCTTCTGCCAGCCCGGCAGCGATTCTTGCAGGGCGGCGAGCACCTCCCCAGCCTCTTCGATAAAGATTTCGCGAATCTCGGGATCAATCCCGTCGTCCGCCTGCGGCGCAGTTGCCGGCGGCACGCGGGTCTCGGCCTCAAAGGCAGCCAGCAGTTCGTCCTCCACGCCCCCTGTTTCGGGTGCCGGCTCGCCACGGACTTCTTCAGGCGATTCGGGCGCTCCATCAAGCAGCGCACCCAGTTCTTCAGTGTCGAAGGCCGACACCTCGGGCTCCGATTCGTCCGCTGAAGCGTCTGAATCTGTGGGGGCATCACCAAGGAATTCGAGATCTGGCATCTCAATTTCGGACGCCGTCTCTTCAGGCGAGACTTCCACCTCCTCCGCAGCAACAGTGTCGGTCGAGGGCTCAGGGGCAAACTCAAGTTCCTTGGAGACATCAGCCGTGTCTGCAGGCAAGTCGAGCGGATGATATTCCGGCTTCTCGGTCGGCACCGGCAGTTCATCGACGGATTCCGGTTTGAGCTCGCTGTCGTCCATCGCGCTTAGGGACAGACCGGCGATCTCCGGATCATCGCCTGAATCAGGCCCAAACGCCGCCTCGATTTCCGCCTCGGATACAGGCTCCAACTCCAACTCGCGCTCGAACTCAATCTCTGCTTCCACAGGCACCGGCGTCGCTACGCCTAGGCGCTCGCCAGCATCCAGGCGCGCGACCGTGGCGACCACTTTCTCCAGGGCCAATTCATCACCCGGAGATTCGTCTCGCAGAAATTCCAGGTAATACTCAACTGCAGATACGGCATCCGAAAACTGATCGGCTGCTCTGCTGTCTTCACGAATTGAACCGAACCGCTCTGACTGCAGGTACTGACACACCGTGCCGACGGCCTGCTCTGCCCGATCCAGCTCCAGCATGCGCATTCCAGCAGCGACTTCATAGAGCATGCGCGCTGCTTCCGGCAAACCAGACTCGTCCCGAATCTTGAGGAAAGCATCAACGCGCGCGCGCAAGCGTGCAAGATTGACCAGCGACTCCCGCAGCACTGCCATCCTGCCCCGCCGCAAATCCGCGGCAGCCATGGCTTGCGCTGGGCTCTGTTCGTCTTTGGCCGCTGATTCGCCGGTCTTGGGTCCCGCATTGAGTTGGTGATACAGGGCGCCTTCCAGAGACAGATCAACCTGGAGCAGCGAGGTAGCGCATTCCATCCAGACCGCTTGATCGGTGGCATCGCCAGCGTCAAGTGCTTCCAGTGAATCGGCCAAGGCCTGACTTTCGGCAGAAAGGCCCAGAACCAACAGCGTGTCCGACACGCTTTTCAGCCGTTTCTGCGCGCCCTCATATTCTTCGGCTGACGCTCCGGATCGCAGCGCCAGATCGATACTGACGCGCACTTCAGACAAATCGGAACGCAGCTCTTCGGCCACTTTGGCCAGTAGGTTGGTATTGCCACTTCGCAGGCGCGAGCGCGCGGCATCGATGTCCTCAACCGAGGGCACCCAGTGATCCAGTTCCAGCTCTGAACGGAGCGCGCGAACTCGAGGGCCCTTGCCCTGTGACCGCCCCACACAGAACAGCAGGCGTAATGACACATCGCTCATCTTTGTCACAGCGAGTGCTTCGCCATGCTGGGCGATGATCTTGATCAACTGGCCGGCGCGCCCGAACTGACGCTTGAGTTCCAGTGACGCTTCCAGCTTGTCCGACAACAAAGCTTCGACACAGGCCGCCGAAGTACGCCACAACTGGTGCATGTCCGTATCAGCCGATGCCGCGGCCAAGAGTTCGGAAATACGTCCCAGCCGCGCGACGGCTTTTTTGGGTTCATTTTCCTTGAACCAGGCCAGCAGGGAAGCCGAAAACGCTGGCAATAATTTAGCTGCTTGAGCCTGTAGGTCCCCTGCAGGCGGACTGTCGCTGTCGCGTGGCAGGTGCAGGTCCAGCGCACGGAACTGAGCGACGAACAAATCATCTTCCGTCAGCAGACTGGCACCCCTGCTCAGGCGCAACTCATTGACCGCAGGTTGTAGGATCAAGGCGCTGTCATCACGCTCCTGGCCAAGCAGGTCCAGATAATCACCGGCTTGGACACAGGCGCCAATCAGCGCCGAATACGCTGCCTCGGCATCCTTGACCTTGCCAGCCGTCATGGCATCGAGGGTCTGACGAATCTCTTCGCTCAGTAAGGCAACACCATAGGCTCGAATCAGAATGGCAACGCCGCGCACTTCCTGCACATAGGCCAGTGCCTTGTAGATCGGCTCCGAATCTTTCTTGCGTGATTCGGCGTGCTGCTCGATCAGTCTTCCGGCCAAGTCCAGATTCTGTTCGAGTTCAGCGCGCACCCAGTGAATGCCAATGGCGACGTCGTTGTTGCGGGAGCGAATTTCAGTCTGGCCCATATCACCAGCCCCCGCGGCGCAGGGTTTCGGACTGCGCCAGCTGATGCAGGCTCAATACCAGCCACGCACGCCCTTCGCGCAGAAATCCACCGAGCAGGTAGGCCTGCATCGGATCGTCTTCAGGCAGCTGCGGCGGCGCCTGCTCAGCAACGGTGAACTGACGATAACCCGCCACTTCGTCGACGATGAAACCGACCGGGGCAATTTCCGAGTTGAGAACCAGTACCCGCGCATTACGGTCGCCTGGTTGCATGCCCTCGGCACCAAACAGGCGACCAAAATCGACCAGGGTCAGCAACTTGCCACGTACATTGGCGACACCGCTGAGCCATGGCCTGGCATTTGGGACACGCGTTGTCCGCGGCACCGTGATGACTTCACGCACATCCTCCTTGGGCGCAACGATCCAGCGCTGTCCGTGGCGAAAAGCCAAGCCCTGCCATATATTAGCGGCGGTTTGACCCCCATCGGCATGAAGATCGCGGAGACGCCGATCCAACTCCAGCAACAGCTGAAAAGGCTCAGCGCGCAATGAGCGCAGGGCTAGGTTCATTTCTTCAGATGTTCGCGGACCGCTCCCAGCAATTCATCTCGGGTAAATGGTTTTGTCAGATAGGCGTCTGAACCCACGATGCGACCGCGGGCTCTGTCAAACAGTCCATCCTTTGAGGACAGCATGATGACTGGAATGTTGCCATAGCGCGCGTTGGCCTTGATCAGCGCGCAAGCCTGATAGCCGTCCAAGCGCGGCATCATGATGTCGATAAACACCAGGTCAGGCTGATGGTCGGCGATACGGGCCAGAGCCTCAAATCCATCCTGCGCGGTAAACACGGTGAAGCCTTCCTTGGCCAGCAGCGTCTCTGCCGTGCGCCGAATGGTCTGACTGTCATCGATCACCATGATCTTTGCGGTTGCCTCTGTAGCCACTTATATTCCCCCCTTGCTCGTAGCGCAGCGAAAGCACCGCGCGCCACGTCCCCCAATTATGTCCAACAAACCCCAAGCCTGTTTTTTTAGCATATGCGAGCCGCTCGTCATAACCGTGGCTGCTAATCTAGACCCTCCTAAAAACACCACTGTTCTGCCGCAGCGACTCAGTGATGGTTCGAGGCGCTAGCCCCTAACAATACTCTGTAACACTGGATTGATCATGCCCGACGAGATTCCCGGCACCCCCGGCCAACAGATATCGCCCCTGCTGCGCTTTGAGCAGCAACTTCTGGCGCGCAGCACTGACATCGAAGCCTGGTTTCGACAACAGTGGATGAGCACACCTCCACCGTTTTACTGCTCGGTTGACCTTCGCAATGCAGGGTTCAAGCTGGCGCCGGTGGACACCAACCTGTTTCCCGGCGGCTTCAACAACCTCAACCCGGAGTTCAAGCCACTGTGTATTCAGGCCATTCAGTTGGCGGTGGAACGAACGCATCAAACCTGCACCCGCGTATTGCTGATTCCAGAGAACCATACACGCAACAAATTCTATCTGGAAAATGTGGCCGATCTGGCTGAATTGCTCTGTCTGGCGGGCTATCACGTCCGCATCGGCACGCTCATTCCTGAAATTCGCGAGCCAACCAAGATTCCCCTGGAGGTTTCCGGCCGGGAATTATTATTTGAGCCGCTCAGGCGTGAAGGCAATCGGGTCAGCACCGCCGACTTCAACCCCTGCATCGTATTGCTAAATAATGATCTATCGTCGGGCATTCCTCCGATACTTGACGGCATCGAGCAATCCATCGCGCCGCCGCCTGACGCCGGCTGGCACGCCCGCCTCAAAACGCAGCACTTTGGCTACTACCGCGATACGGCCGCTGATTTCGCTGAGATTGCCGGGATCGACCCCTGGTGGGTTGACCCCATGTTCCGTAATTGTGGTCAGATCAACTTCAAGAAACGCGAAGGCGAGGAATGCCTAATCAGCAACGTCGAGTTACTGCTGAAAGACATTACCGAGAAGTACAAGGAATACGGCATTAGAGAAGAACCTTTCGCCATCGTCAAGGCCGATGCCGGCACCTATGGCATGGGCGTGATGACGGTGCGCTCGGCAGACGATGTGCGCGAAATGAACCGCAAGGCTCGCAGCCATATGTCGTCGGCCAAAGAGGGCCGCGACGTCACTGGCGCCATTATTCAGGAAGGAGTTCATACTTTCGAGACTTGGGGCCCCGATAAACACTCGGCCGAACCAGTGGTCTACATGATTGATCGCTGTGTGATCGGCGGCTTCTACCGGGTCAACGAGAAGCGCGGCAATCAGGAAAACCTCAATGCACCCGGCATGAGCTTCAAACCGATGCCCTTCGAGAGCTGCTGCAGCCATCCCGACCTGACGCTGGCGCCGGACGCCAAGCCGAACCAATTCTATGCCTATGGCGTGGTAGCCCGGCTGGCGCTGGTCGCCGCTGCGCGGGAAATTGCCGGGCTGGCCAAAGATTGATCACTGCGCAAGCTGATTCCGGCTTGCAAATCAGCAGACCATTGCATCCGATCATGGGGCGCCCGGCGCCCAAGATAAATCTTCCGGGAGGCGGTGAATTTGCTGCGCGTAATATTCGGTTTGCGCCCAACTGTCGCCCTGCCAGCTACTGCAGCGAGATGGATTCCCCCGCACAATAGCCCTCCAACTCAGGTCTTTCCAATTCGCCCATGAATACTCCCGCTTCCCGCCGCATCGGCGTTGTCATGGATCCGATTAGCTCCATCAAGCCTTATAAGGACACCACGCTGGTCCTGATGCTTGCAGCCCAGAAACGCGGTTGGCAGTTGAACTATATGGAGGCCTCCGACCTGTTCGTGCGCGACGGCGTGGCCTTCGCCAGAACCAGAGCGTTACGCGTTGCTGATGACAATCATCATTGGTTTGAATGGCTGGGCGAATCCGTGATCACCTCACTCGGAGAGTTTGACGCCATTCTCATGCGCAAAGATCCGCCGTTTGACATGGAGTTTGTCGCCAGCACCTACGTACTCGAGCGGGCCGAGGCACAGGGGGCCTTGATCGTCAATTCACCAGCGAGCCTGCGCGACTGCAATGAGAAACTGTTTACTGCCTGGTTCGCAGATTTGGCGCCGCCCACGCTATTTTCCCGCGATCTGCCAACGCTGCGCGCCTTTCACGCTGAACACGGCGATGTGATCTACAAGCCGCTGGACGGCATGGGCGGCACTGGCATCTTCCGCGTTGGAGCTGACGGCCTGAACTTGGGTGCCGTCATCGAGCAGCTCAGCGACAATGGCGCTCACATGATTGTTGCGCAAAAATACCTGCCGGAGATCGTGGATGGCGACAAACGCATCCTCATGATTGACGGTGAACCGGTGCCCTATTGCCTGGCTCGGATTCCCAGCAAGGGAGAGACTCGTGGCAATCTCGCAGCTGGCGGCCGCGGCGAAGCACGCCCCCTCAGCGATTCTGACCGTTTGATCGCAGAAAAAATTGGTCCCGAACTGCGCCGACGCGGCCTTATTTTTGTCGGGCTCGATGTCATCGGCAGTCGGGTCACCGAAATCAATGTGACCAGCCCCACTTGCGCACGAGAAATCGATACAGCCTTTGGCACGGATATTGGCTCGGATTTAATGAACGCGATCGACGGACGGCTGAATACCCTGGCCTGATCCGCCTTGCCTATCCGTGGTGGCGCACTAGATACTGTGCCCATGAGTATTCGAGTTCCCACTGCAATGGTTCGTCGCCTCCGGGATCGCACCGGCAAATCGCTGGTCAAGTGTCGGCAGGCGCTGATCGACCAGGGTCTGGACGAAGAAAAGGCCGCCGCGTCTCTGGGGGAGCGCGAACCAACTGAAATCGAATCTCTGTTTCTGAAAAACCAGTTCCTGATCGCCATGCCCGGACTGGAGGACGACAATTTCAGCCAGACCGTGTCACTGCTCTGCGAGCACAATGACAACGGGGCTATCGGTCTGGTGATCAATCGACCGACCGACCTGACTCTGGGGGCCATGCTCGATCAGATGGGCGTCAAGCACGAAAAGAGCCGTTCGAGCGAAGCGCTCGTGTTCTGGGGCGGCCCGGTGCAGCAGGAACGCGGCTTTGTGGTGCACACCGCCCCCGGGGGCTGGGATTCCAGTATGCCGATCGGCAACGGGCTGTATATCACCACCTCAAGGGACGTCCTCGCAGCGATCGGCGAGGGCAAGGGGCCTGCTCAGTTCCTAGTCATGCTGGGCTATGCCGGATGGGGCGCTGGTCAACTCGAAGACGAAATTCTGCAGAATTCCTGGCTGAGCACTCCGATGGATGCCGCTGTGCTGTTTCAGACGCCCGTGAATGCGCGCTGGGAGTCGGCCAGCCGATTGATCGGTCTGGACATTGCGCAACTCGGAAGCGGCGCAGGACACGCCTAAGCTGAACAGGCCGACGCCGTGCATTTTCAGAGCCGCCCATGACTACTCTCGCTTTTGATTTCGGCTTCAAACGCATCGGCGTGTCGGTGGGCGAGCTGATTACCGGCACCGCACGGCCACTGAAGACCATCCAGACAAGCTCTGAAATTGATTGGCCGGCCATACAAAAACTGGTCGATGAGTGGAAACCTGCTGAACTGGTTGTGGGCCTGCCGCTGGACGACGACGGTTCGGAACAGGCCATGACGGCTTCAGCGCGCGCATTCGCCAAGGCGCTCGAAGCTCATACCCTTCTCGCAGTGCATCTGGCTGACGAGCGGTTCTCCTCACGCGCGGCCGACGATGCCCTGCGGGAGGCCCGTGCCAGTGGTCGCATGAGCCGTCGCGTGCGCAAAGGCGACCGCGATGGCGAAGCTGCGCGCGTCATTCTGGAGCAATGGCTGGCGTCCAGAGGCGCTTGAATTGCACCAGGGCACTGACACAGGTGAGAATGCGCACCTGAAATGACCGACTCTCTCCAACTTGATCAGCAAGGACGCCTACGCCATTTGCTGACCATTGACGGTCTTCCAGCTGATTTGCTCACGCAAATCCTCGATCGAACAGCGCACTTCGCCAAGATCAACGCTGGCCCAGATAAGAAAGTTTTTGCGCTGAACGGCCGCACCATCGTCAACCTGTTTTTTGAGCCCTCGACACGCACCCGATCCACCTTCGAGATCGCTGCCAAACGCCTTTCGGCCGACGTGGTGAATCTTCAGGTTTCGGCTTCCAGCACCTCCAAGGGCGAGACCCTGTTGGACACCCTGAAGACCATGGAAGCCATGCAGGCCGACATGTTCGTGGTGCGTCACAATGCCAGCGGCGCGGCACACTTCTTTGCAGAACACGCTGCTCCGGGCGTTGCCATTCTCAATGCTGGCGATGGCCGCCATGCGCATCCCACTCAGGGACTGCTCGATCTCTACACCATCCGAGAGAACAAGGGCTCTCCGCAGAATCTGAGTGTGGCGATCATCGGTGATGTGCTGCACTCGCGCGTCGCGCGATCCGATATCCACGGGCTGCGCATTCTCGGCTGTCAGGATATTCGCGTCATTGCGCCGCCCACGCTTCTACCAGTCGGCATCGAGTCTCTTGGCGTGCGCAAATATCACTCCATGGACGAGGGTCTCGACGGCGTCGACGTGGTTATCCTCCTGCGCCTGCAGACCGAGCGCATGTTGGGCGCATTTCTACCGTCGATGACAGAATTTCATCGCGACTTCGGACTCACCGCAGAACGCCTGAAACGCATCAAACCGGACGGCGTCATCATGCATCCCGGCCCGATCAACCGCGGTATCGAGATTTCCGGGGATCTGGCGTATTCGGAACGCTCACTGATTCTCAACCAGGTCACCAATGGAATTTCGGTGCGAATGGCGGTCATGGACATGATTCTGGGCATGGAAGGAAGGTCGGCATCGTGAGCCCGAGCCGATCAACCCTCATCGAAGGCGCACGCGTTATAGACCCTGCCAGCGAATTCGATGGCAGGGCTTATCTGTCGATTCGTGACGGTCGTATCGAATCGCTCAGCAAGGATCGGCCGTCGGGAGAATTTGAGCAGATCATTCAGGCCCAGGGCCACTGGCTGATTCCGGGCATCATTGATCTGGCTGCGCGTTTTCGCGAACCAGGCCAGACCTACAAAGCCAGCTTCGCGTCGGAGATCCCCGCAGCGCAAGCGGGCGGTATTACCGCAGTCTGCATTCCACCAGATACGCAGCCTCCCATCGCCAGCCAGGCCGTCGTCGATCGAATTCGCGGCATTGCGGACAAAATCGGTGGCCTCGACGTTCTGACACTTGGCGCGTTGACGCAGGACTTGGCGGGCGAATCGCTGGCCGAGATGAGTGCGCTCAAACAAGCCGGGTGCGCCGGTGTCAGCAATGCAGGCCAACCCCTGCGTGATTCTCTGGTTGGCGTGCGCGCCCTGGAATATGCGCGCGGCCTGGGGCTGACCGTACATGTATTTGCGCAGAATCCTGCACTCGCCAACAAGGGTTGTGCGCATGAGGGCCCGGTAGCGACGCGCCTGGGTCTGCCCCCGATACCCGTATCTGCTGAGGTCTCGGCGATTCGATTCTGGATATCCCTAGTCGAGGATACCGGTGCTTCCGTGCACTTTGGGCGGCTCTCCACTGCGCGCAGCGTGGAGATGGTTGCAGCTGCCCAGGCCAGCGGATTGAAAATCAGCGCTGATGTCGCAATCCACCAGCTCTTCCTCACCGCCGAGGACGTCATGGGCTTCAACGCCATGTGCCACGTCATTCCGCCACTGCGTTCGGCCGAGGATCGTGATGCCCTGCGTGAAGGCGTCCGGCGCGGCGTGATCGGCGCGATCTGCTCGGATCATCAGCCTCATGAGATCGACGCCAAGGTCAATCCCTTCCCTTTGACCGCACCTGGAATTTCCGGCCTGGAAACGCTGCTCCCACTGAGCTTGCAGCTAGTGGCCGAAGGCGTATTGACACCGCAGTCGATGGTGCAGCGGCTGTGCTGCACGCCGGCGGAAATCCTGAATCTGGCAGAGGGCCGGTTGAGCACAGGTGCACGAGCGAACCTGTGTATTGTTGATCCCGACACACAGATTCAGTGCGATCCTCGCCGGATAATCAGCGCGGGTCACAACACGCCGTTCGGCGGGAGGGTTCTGCCCGGACGTGTGCTCACTACCTTGCGCGACGGAATATGCGTATACGGTGTCGATTAAAGCATTCCCGTGCAGCAATCACCAAAAATGAGGCTGAGCGAATTTTTAGGCCGCGCCTCACCATAAACTGCGCTTGAGGACTGAAGTATTTGGCCGTGTATAGTTCCGTCGACAATAGAACATAACTCGCATTGGCCGCCGCCGATCGAAGCTAGGGAGTAAGGACAAGCAAAATGGCCTGCGTGATGATCGTCGATGATTCTCCGACCGACATTCTGAATCTCAGAAATATTCTGCAGAAAGCCGGACACACAGTAGTTGAGGCCAGCAACGGTTCGGACGCGATCGACCGAATTCGTGAGCAACTGCCGGACTGCGTTCTTATGGACGTGGTCATGCCGGGCATCAATGGATTTCAGGCAACGCGAACCCTGTCGCGAGATCCCATGACCGCCGACATTCCCATCATCGTCTGCAGCAGCAAGGATCAGGAGACTGATCGGGTCTGGGCCCTTCGACAGGGCGCGCGAGAATATCTTGTCAAACCCGTCCGGGAGAGCGATTTACTGCACAAGATCAGTCGCGTTCTGAGCGGCTGAATCAGGATAAAAGAAACACCATCGGTTTTACTAGGGAGAAGTTGATTCATGCAGGAAAAAGCGGGCTCGGGTAAACGCAAAATTCGCTTGGACACACTCCTTCTGGGTGTCGCGGTGGCGGGCATTGTGGTGAGCTGCTTCGGCGTTTTCTACGACGAGCAGTTCGCGGGCAGGCGCACCGCCTGGGTGGGTGCGGCGCGCACCGTTCAAACAGACGCTCTGGATATCACCCGCAGTGTCAATGATGCCAGTCGCGGCGTGAGCCAAAATTTCCAGGAATTGTTGCGACTCAATAACCACCTGAAAGACTTGGTGGGCGCCATGCGCTCGGGGGAACACGCCACGGGCTTTCGCCCGCTGCCGGAATCCGTCGAAGCCGAGCTCAAGGCCACCGAGGTGGCCTGGGCAGACCTCAAACGCGCTGTCGACACCATCCTCAGGGCAGAAGACACGGTCAGTCGCGCAGTCCGCGTCACAGTCAGCCTTGAAGCCGTCGGCAGTAAAGTGGCGGACGTCTATGACGGTCTGGCTTCAAAGATGATTGAGGGCGGAGCCAGCTCGGGCAAGGCAGTGACGGCCAACGCCCAGATGGCACGCACTCAAGAGATGCGCATTCTTGGCAGACGTCTGCTCGGTGATGGCAGCAATGCCGAGCAAATCGCCCGGAAAATCGAATCCGGGACCACCACGCTTTTGAGCGATCATCGTCTGCTGGAAAGCGAAGGCCCTGTGGGGACCCAGGTCCGTCTGGAACGGCCGCTGATTCTGGAACTTTCAAAAATCGGCAGTGAAATCGCCAAGCTCGGGCCCGTTTTGGGCGAAATGCAGAATGCGGCGGCCAGTGTGCCTGAGCGCGGCACGGCACTGATTTCTGCGGCGCGCAGCTTAGAGTCCAAGCTGGGGCCGGGCGCCAGCTCGTACTCCTTGCACCAAAAGCTGATTCTGCCGGGTCTGGCAGTGACGGTCCTCGCCCTGCTCGCCTATCTGATAGTTAATGTCATTGCAGTGCGGCAACGCATTCGCAGGGCGGAAGAGCGCGACCGGCGCCAACAGGCTGCGATCCTGTCGCTGCTCGACGAAATCAGCACCCTGGCTGACGGTGATCTGACCGTCTCAGCTAACGTGACCGGCGACTTCACTGGCGCCATCGCAGATTCCATTAATTACACGGTCGATACTCTGCGCAGTCTGGTCAGCACCATCAATGTCACCGCCGTGGAGATCAGTGCGGCGGCCACTTCGACCGACAGCACCGCCTCGCTGATGAAGGAGGGTTCCGAGCAGCAGGCAGCGCAAGTCGTCGAGATCGCAGGGCGCATGAAACGCAGCTCGGATTCACTGAGCACGATTGCTTCACGCGCCAACAAGCTCTCGGATCAGGCACGCAAGTCAGTGGAAGTGGCGCACAACGGCGCCTCTACGGTGGGACGCAGTATTCAAGGCATGGCCGCCCTGCGTGAGCAGATCCAGCACACCTCAAAACGCATCAAACGCTTGGGAGAATCTTCTCAGGAAATCGGCAATATTATTGAATTTATCAATGATATTGCTGAGCAAACCAATACTCTGGCCTTGAATGCCTCTATTCAGGCGTCTATGGCTGGAGAATCCGGCCGGGGTTTTGCGGTGGTGGCCGATGAGGTTCAAAGTCTGGCCGAACGGGCGGCGGCGGCGACCCGACAGATCGAAACCTTGGTGAAAACCATTCAGGCCGACACCAAGGAAGCCATCGTATCGATGGAGCTGTCGACAACCAATGTCATCTCCGGGGCGCGCAGCGCAGAGGAAGCGGGGCAATCGCTGACCAAAATCGAGGCAACGTCCAACGATCTGGCTAAAGTCATCCAAGAGATTTCCGCCGAGGCGCAGGCCGAGGCCGAACAATCAGTTCAGATTGCACAAAAGGTAGAGGGCATTCGCGACACTGCCATCCGAACGGCCGAGTCCGCACAGAGCACGGCCAGGGCCGTTTCCGAGCTTAACGCACTATCCTCAACGCTGCGTCAGTCGGTCGCCGGCTTCAAGCTGCCTCTAGACGTTCGCCTGAATAGTGACAATGACAATGTCAGTGATAAGGAGGGTGATTTCGCGTCAGCGACAGAGGCTGATAAAGCGAGCTGAAGCGGCACCCTGCCCCAGGGGAGTAAGCGGCCACCATGCCTTCTGATTTCATTGCGCTGTCTAGCGAGGCGCTTGCCGGGAGAGTCAGGCGCCTACTATCCTAGTTGGCTGCCACTCGTGTTTTAAGCGACTTAACCAAGGATGATATTTGATGACTTTTCAGACCGACCTCGAGAATCTCTTAGGTCTAAAATCAGTTAGTTACAAATATAATCTGGATAAGCGTACGCTTTTTCACGAGGCCATCGCCAATGATCGGGGCAGGGTAAAACACGACGGCCCGGCTGACGCTCAGAAAGCATTCCCGACGGCTCTCGGCGATCAGGGCCCTTTGGTTTATTACACCGACCCCGATTGCACCGGGCGTCGCACCCGCGATACCTATGCGGTGCAATGGCCTGAAGTCGTTGAAGAAATCTGGTTCAAGGCAGATCTCAACGCCTATGATCCGGACCAGTATCAGGGCCTGCTCAAGCGGGTGATCGATCATGTCAACGCCAGAAAATCCACGCTCTACGTCAAAGACGTGTTCATGGGCTCGGATCCCGACTTCGCGGTGCCTTATCGATTTGTTGGCGAGTACGCCACGCACGCACTGTTTGTGCACAATATGTTTCCGAAAGACTTGCCCGGCGTAAAGAACGTCGACGAACGTCGCTGGACCATGATCAATATTCCCAGCTTCGTCTGCGAACCGGATCGCGACGGCTGCCGTTCCGAAGTTGCCGTGGTGATCGATACCCGCAATCGTATCTGTCTGGTCGCGGGCCGCGCCGACTACTGCGGTGTCAACAAGAAGACCATTTTTACTGTCGGTAACTACCTGCTGCCCAAGGAAGAGCGGCTGTCCATGCACTGTTCGGCCAATGTCGGCAAGAACGACGATGCGGCCATCTTGTTCGGACTTTCCGGCACCGGCAAGACCACGCTCTCGGCCGATGCCTCACGCCGCCTGATTGGCGACGACGAGACCATCTGGTCAGACAACGGCCTGTGCAATCTGGAAGACGGCTGCTACGCCAAACTCATCAATCTGGACAAGAACGCCGAACCAGTCATTGCCGCTGCCATGTCACAGCCCGGCACCCTGATCGAGAACGTACCGCCCCTGCCCGGCAAGAAGATGGAAGAGTGCCACCCGGATGATCTGGATCTGGACGATGACTCCATCTGCGAAAACACGCGCCTGAGCTACCCACTGGACGTCAATCCTAACGTCATGCCGAATGCGCGTGGGCCACACCCGCAGACCATCGTCCTGTTGACGGCCGACGCCTTCGGCGTGCTGCCGCCCATTTCCATACTGGATGCCAAGGACGTCATGTATCACTTCGTCTCCGGCTTCACCGCACGCGTTGCCGGGACCGAGGTCGGCGTGACCGAGCCGCAACCGGCCTTCAGCGCCTGTTTTGGCGGACCGTTCATGTCGCAGAAACCCAACGTCTACGCCAGGCTGCTGGCCAAGAAGATGGAGACCAATCATGCACGCTGCATCCTGCTCAACACAGGCTGGAGTGGCGGTAGTTACGGCACCGGCAAGCGCATGTCGATCAAGATCACCCGTGCCCTGCTCAACGCCGCGCTCGACGGCAAGCTCGATGATGTAGAAACCGAGAAACTGCCCATCCTGAACCTGACCATTCCCAAGTCCTGCCCCGGCCTAGAAGATCAGACCGTCCTCAACCCGCGCGACACCTGGAAAGACAAGGAAGCCTACGACCGCACCGCGACAAAGCTGCGCGACATGTTTCGTGAAAACTTTCAGAAGAAGGGCTTTGCCGAATACGGCATCGAGAACCGTATCTAAGGATGCTTCAAGGACGATCCATCAGAGCCGGCGAAAGCCGGCTTTTTTGATGGCAGCGATTGAATACGCAAACACTATGCGGCCGGCAAGTGCCCGAAGACGCCTTGATTAAAGTCCGCAATCGCCTGGGCAATCTGCGCCTGCGTGTTCATCACAAATGGTCCGTAGGCTGCAATCGGCTCGTCAATCGGTTCGCCGCTCAGCAGCAGAACAGTGGCCTCTTCCAGCGCCTTGATCTCAATGCCAGTGCCTTGTTGATCGAACAGAATCAGATGAGCGCTGGCGAGCCCTCCCTCACGCCCCCTGATCGAGACCTTGCCACCCAGAACGACCAGTGTCGCGCTGTGGCCCTCCGACACTTCCAAATCCACAGTGGCGCCCGTCTTGAGCCGCAGATCCCAGACATTGATCGGGGTAAACGTGTTTGCCGGCCCCTCGCCTCCGGCAAAGCGACCGGCGATCAGGCGCAACTGGCCGGCCTCATCGGCAAGAGCGATTTCCGGAATATCAGCCGAGGTGATGGCCTGATATCGGGGCGCGGTCATCTTGTATTTTGCGGGCAAGTTCACCCATAGCTGCACCATCTCCATCTCACCGCCGCTGGCGGAAAATTCCTTGGCATGGAATTCATCGTGAAGCAGCCCCGACCCGGCGGTCATCCACTGCACATCGCCGGCCTGAATCAGGCCACCACCACCGCTGGAGTCACGATGTTCGACCGCCCCTCGATAGACGATGGTAACGGTCTCAAAACCGCGGTGCGGATGAGCACCGACGCCGCGCGGCTGGTCGGTCCGGCGAAAATGTCGCGGCGCGGCATAATCGAGCATCAGAAACGGACTGATTTCTGAAGTGAAATTGAGTTGCGAGTACAGGGACTGCACCGCAAAGCCGTCACCGACCCAGTGCTCGCGAGGAGGTTTTTGGACTGCAAGCACCTTTTTTGCGTTCATCTGTAACTCCTTTTCCAGGACCATTGATATTTATCAATGCTCCGTAGAAGGTAAGGTCCAAATATCAGGATTCAAATCATGGGCATTGCAACTGACCTTCTCGGCGCCTATCCGGCCCATATTGCTCGAAAGAGCCTATCTCAGGCGCTGGATTCGCCTAGGACCCACCATGAAGCCCTCAAAGCTGCACGGATTCTTCGCAGTGGCCTGATAATTCGACTTTCCCTCCGCATTCCACGCAGCCCACGAGTCAGCTGCGCCCGAGTCAGCACGTTGAGCCAATGAATACATCCCGAGTCCCCATCTGGCGCCGCATGGTCGGCACCTTCCTCAGCGGGCTGTTCGTGCTGCTGCCAATCGTCGTCACATTTGCCATCGTCGTCTGGCTGATCGGCGTGGCAGAGACGGCGCTTGGTGGCTTCCTTCGCTTCCTGGTGCCAAGTGATGCCTATCTACCAGGCATGGGACTGGTGACTGCGCTCGGTCTGATCTTTCTGGTCGGGCTACTCACACAGGCCATTTTCTTCCGCAAAA
Source organism: Panacagrimonas sp. (assembly GCA_041635265.1). Taxonomy (GTDB): domain Bacteria; phylum Pseudomonadota; class Gammaproteobacteria; order Nevskiales; family Nevskiaceae; genus Panacagrimonas. The sequence goes on along the minus strand of JBFJJV010000007.1, from coordinate 19,292 downwards.
TCATCGGATGGTTCGAGCACCTGATCGAACGCATCCCGATGGTCAAGACCGTGTTTAGTGCCGTGAAAGACTTGACTGGCTTCATCGCGCGCACGGGTGACAGCAAGAAAAAACTGGGTCAGGTCGTCCTGATCCAGGTCCCAAATCTTCCGATCCGGCTATTGGGATTTGTCACACTCGATGACCTGGCTTCGGTAGGGCTGCCGCCCACGGCGAGTGACGCAGACGAAGATACCGTCGCCGTGTATTTGCCGATGAGCTATCAGATCGGGGGCTACACCATGCTATTGCCGCGCAGTTATTTGACGCCGCTGGACATGGGCATGGAAGAGGCCATGCGTTTTGTGATCACAGCCGGCCTGTCTCACTCTGACGACAATAAAAAACATCCCTAGCGCAGGGCATCCACGCGCCGTATGAATCGCGCACGCAAGCTGATCCTACTGGCCAGTCTGTATCTGGCTCAGGGTTTGCCGTTTGGTTTTTTCACGCAGACGCTGCCGGTGATCTTGCGCGAACGGGGTCTGTCTCTGACCGCTATCGGTGCCAGCAGCCTGCTGTTCCTGCCCTGGGCACTAAAATTTTTGTGGGCACCGTTGGTGGATCAGACCGGCACGCGCCGTGGCTGGATCCTCAGCATGCAGAGCTTGACCCTCAGTGCTGCAGCGATGCTATCCCTGGTCGATCCGCACGGAGGGCTGCTTTACCTCTTTATCGGTCTCGTGCTGTTTAACTTCCTTTCGGCGACACAGGACATCGCAACCGACGGCATTGCGGTACGCCTTCTCAGCCCTACGGAGAGGGGCCTGGGCAACGGCATACAGGTGGGGGCCTATCGCGTTGGCATGATCATCGGCGGCGGTGCCCTGCTCTGGGCTTACGCTCATTTCGCCTGGTCTTTCACTTTCTGGTGCATGGCGGCCCTGCTGGCGCTGACCTGCATTCCGGCACTGCTGTACCTTCGCGGCGGAGACTTATCAGCACCGCTGAAGGCGGCTGGGCCAGCGCGAATAAAGCCCCGTGAGCTGTTGGCCGGCTGGGTGGCGCGTCTGCGCGTCGCCGGAATGCCGACCTTTCTGCTGCTGGTCTGCGCTTACAAATTCGGCGATGCCATGGCCTCGTCACTGGTGTCCCCATTTATGTACGACGCCGGTCTAAGCAAATCTGAAATCGCGATGGTGAAAGGCACGATCGGATCGGTCATGGGGCTGAGCGGCGCCGCACTGGGCGGCTGGCTGGCCTGGAAGCTGGGCCGCAGGCTGGCGCTGATCAGCTGCGGCCTTTTGCAGACATCGAGTCTGACGCTCTACATCGCTTGCGCGCTGAACCCGCAGGCAAGTCTGTTGATCTATGCCGCCAGCACGGCCGAACACCTGCTCGGCGGGATGGCAACCGTAGCCCTGTTCACCCTGATGATGGATGCTGCCGACCCGGATCAGGCCGGAACCGACTACACCCTGATGTCCTGCGCCATTCTGCTTGCCGGCGGCGTCGCCGCCGTCGCTGGCGGATTCATCGGTGATGCCTTCGGCTACGTCACCAGCTTCAGCCTCGCCTGCGCTCTGTCCGGTTTGGGTTGCTTGGCTCTGGTCGTCTCGATTGATCGCGGCAGTGGGCCAGAGCGACTAGCGACCGTATGGACACACCACCTCGCCCGAAACGTCAAGGCGGAATTGCTGAGACGCTGATAGCTTGACGCGCAATCCATAGCTTCGGACTCAAAGCAGCATGCCCAGCTTGTCTTACAAATTGTGGAAAAAAATGTCGCCGCTTCCCATGGGGAATCGCGCCTGGTCGCGCCTGGTGGCACTCAAGGCGCCCTACTTCCAGAGCATCTCTCCCCTGATGCTGGAACTTGAACCTGGCAAAGCAGTGGCAACCCTGCGCAAGCGACGCCGCTTGACCAATCACATCGGGACGGTACACGCAATTGCCATGTGCAATCTGGCCGAGTTCGTCGGCGGTCTGATGACCGACGTCAGCGTGCCCGACACGCACCGCTGGATTCCAAAAGGCATGACCGTGGAATATCTGCACAAGGCGGAAAGCGATCTGACCGCGCGCTGCACTTGCGACCCGCTGCCGACATTTGGCCAAGAGGCATTCGCGTGGCCAACGCGAGTCGAGGTAGAGGACAAGAATGCGCAAATTGTCTTCCGCGCGGAAATTCGAATGTGGATCAGCCCCAAAGCCCCGGCTGGCTAATTATTCACACAGCAGACTAATACTCGTCATGTCGCCGCAGCCAGGCCATGGAATAGGGCAGGTCCGCCTCATCTCTCCCCTTGGGGGTCAGATCCATATAGTGATAGGCGCCGTTGAGCATATCCAGACCGCGCTGGTAGCAGGAATAAGTGTGGAAAATTTGGCCGTCTTCGTGCCGGGAAAACACACTGATGCCGGGTGCCTCTGAACTCGGAAACTTCTGCATTCGATAGTTGTAGAGCATCTCTCCCTTCTCTATTTCCGCCTCCTCGAAAGAGACCTGATAGTCGCGATTGAATTCGCTGCCGTACGAAGAAACCCAGTTGAAACCCCAGCCCATGCGTTTGCGGTACGCTTCCAGAACTACAAATGGGGCTCGAGATACGGCCACGAGATTGGTGTCGCGGTGATTCAGATGAATGGAGATGCCGTCGAAATTATCCGCCCAGAATGAGCAGCTGGGGCAGCCCTGCTCCCAGTCCGGTCCATACATGAAGTGATAGATGATCAATTGACTACGCCCCTCAAACAGATCGGATAGCGACAATCGACCCGAAGCACCTTCGAAATCATAAGACTTATCTACCTTGACCCAGGGCAACTGACGCCGCTTCTCGCTCAAAGCGTCACGTGCCCGGGTGAATGCTTTCTCTTCGGCGAGTAATGCTTTACGTGCTTTCAACCATTCCTCTTCCGACACAATTTTTGGGGCTGCACCCATGGCTAATTTCTCCGTCGTTCTGCGCATGCCAGTTTTACCCCATGCGGCCCCTGCCTCAAACCACGTCACAATAGGCCATGAATTTTCTTGCCCATCTTTACCTGGCGGATCGCACAGAAACTTCGCTCGCCGGTAGCGTTCTGGGGGATGTGGTGCGTGGCCCTGATCTGTCAGCCTATCCGCCAGACATTGCGCTGGGCATTCGCCTGCATCGTCGCGTAGATGCGTTTACCGATCGCCACCCCATCATGCAGAGTGCCCGAGCGCCTTTCATACAGGGGCACCGACGATACGCCGGTATCGTTCTGGACATGGCGGCAGATCATGCTCTGGCTCGGCAATGGGAAGATTTCCACCCCCAGCCATTGGAGGCATTTGCGCTTCGTTGTGGACAGGCCATTGAAGCAGCAGCGAAGTGGTTCGAAATGGGCGGAGGCACCCGCCTGAAGACCAGCGCCTTCGCAAATCTGCTGCAGTCCTACGCGACTGATTCAGGCATGGAGCGGGCGTTCAGCCGAACCGCCGCGCGGATGCGCCAATCGGACGGCTTGATTGATGCGGCACGAAATTGGCCATCCCTATCATCGGACCTGGAAGGCCAACTGCCTGAATTACTCAAGGCACTGGAACAGGAAATGCACGAGTTGATGCGACGCTATCCTGCCCCATGCTAGATTCAGACCGAGGCTGCTTCAATTACAAGCGGCGGCGGCTCGCCCAGATACTGTGCGATGAGCGCATCTTTCTGTTTCCAGAGATCGCCGATCCAGAGCTGAAATTTTTTCCTGAACACACTGCTTTTCTCGTATTCGCCCTTTAGCAACCCGGCGGCCAGCTCTTCAGGCACTTCCAGCGGCCGCACGTCGACAATGACGCGCCTGACCTTGCCGCACATGAAATCCCAAAAACCTACGGGGCCGTCCGGATAGACAATCGTGACGTCCATGAGAGCCTGCAGCTTGTCGCCCATGGACTCCATCGCGAAGGCAAAGCCGCCTGCCTTCGGTCGCAGCAGATACTTGTAGCTGGCTTTCTGGTTGGCCTGCTTGGTCGGCGTGAAGCGCGTGCCTTCAAGAAAATTCAGGATCATCACCGGCTGGTTGCGGAATTTTTCACAGGCTTTCTTCGTGGTCTCAAGATCCTTGCCCTTGAGCGCAGGGTTCTTCTTGATCTGGGCATTGGTCGAGCGGCGCATGAACGGGTAGTCCAGCCCCCACCAAGCCAGCCCAAGCACGGGCACCCAGATCAGTTGCTGTTTCAGAAAAAACTTGAAGAAAGGCGCGCGCCGCCCGAATGCCCGCATGAGCACGAAGATATCGTTCCAAGTCTGATGGTTGGCACAGACCAGATACTGTCCCTTCGGGTTGATGTCCACATCCATGCGGACATCCCACTCAATGCGTTGAAAAATATTTGAGCCGATTGAATTACACGAGGCCCAGTTCTGGGCGATTTTGGAAGCCAATCTAGACAAGGCAATCCTTGCGGCAGAGCCACTGGGTGTAAGCAGTTTCAAGAGCACGACCGGGTACAGCAGGCTGGACCAGAAAATGGTGTTCACTCCGAGCAAAAGGGCAAGAAAGCACCCCTGAATCGGACCTGGCAACATATGAATCATTTGGGCGTATCCTCAATAAGCGTGACTTGCGTTCTGGGCCGCTTTATACGGGTATTCAGGGGTCGGCGAAGCGGCTGAGTGACGCAGTTATCGCTCAGCTTTGGCATCGTCGTTGGTCTCCGCCTGATGGGCAGACCAGTGAAGATGCACGATCTTCCATTCATCACCTTCCTTCATCAGGATGGCGGTTTCGCCACCATTGAAGACCAACTTACGTTCGGGGAGCGAGACCGTCGTTCGAGTATTCGACATCACCCAGGCGGCATCGCCGACAAGCCGCGTACTACGCCGTACGACGTCACGTTTTGCGTCGCGGGCAAAGGCCATGGCGGGACCAAGCTGTTGTGCAATCCATTCATCGCGTGAGACCTCTGCAAAACCCTGTTCGTAGATCACTGCATCCTTCGACAAAAGTTCGACTGCGCGAGCGGCATTGCCTGAGCGAAGTGCCATATGGAAGGCATTCAATTGCTCGGAGGGCGTCAACGAGCCGCCGGCAGCGGTTGATACCGAAAGTTGCAGGAGCAGGAGCAGGCCTGCGAGTCCGCGATAAATGGGGCTCATTTGGCCGCGCCTGCAGCCGCCGCGCGCACCTTGCCAGTCTGGTCAATCACTTTCACCTCGTCATAGGTCCCGGCTGGCAGACTCACCATCACACAGGGGCTGCTCGCTTGATCAGATGCCCATCGACCCTGCTTTGGCTCAAAAAAGGTTGCCCGAACCAGCAGCGTGTCATTGCGCAGACCGCCCTCGGAGCTAACCGCGAGCCCGTAGCCGCTGTTATCCCGTTGTCCATGTTCAACGACCGCATAGGGACTCTCTGGCAGGGCATGGCCAAAAGTGCTTAGCAAGGTGATCTGACGGCTGGCAGCCCAGGCTTCCAATCCGGCAAGACTCTTGAAGAGCTGTACTCGCGATTCGGCTCCGCTAGTGCCGCAGTTATTGGCGCGAGCCACTTCAAGCAGGGGGATCGCATGTTCATCATTGAACCAGCTCGAAAAATCTGGAGGCCGAATCCAGGCGGGCTTGGTACAAGCAGTGCAAAACGCGATCAGTCCAGCGAGTAGCAAGAGACGCATGACCTGGCAATCCGTCGATGATGAGAATGGAGGCCTATTATCCATCGGCTACCGCCCCCTGCCCAGTTTCCATCTGAATCACAGGCCGGACCTACCTCGGTCTCAGCAATGATAGCCTTGCCCTATGCAACACCAAGACAAGGATCGCCCCCCTGATCGTGCTCTCAATATGCGAGACATCGCGGACGGATTGCGCGCAGATGGCATATTGAGCGATGCGCAGCACGCCGAACTCACGGCGCACTTAGATGCTGCCCACGAGAAGCGCCACCCGCTGACGGTTTTGGCGGCTTTTGATTGGCCCGATCCGCGCAAGCCAGGGCGCAAGCTGAGCTTGGACGTACTGACTCAGTGGCTGGCCGAAAAACAGGGGCTGGAATGGGCCCGCATCGATCCACTGTCGATTGATGTGGCCAAGGTCACCTCAGTCATGCCCTACGCCTACGCCACACGCAACCACCTGCTGCCGATCTTGGTGACGCCGACCGAGATCACTGTCGCCACCACACAGCCGTTTGAACGTGATTGGGAATTCGAGCTGGCCGGCATCGTGCCGCAGCGGATCAAACGGGTGATTGCCAGCCCGGTCGATATCGAGCGCTACCTGATCGAATTCTACGCCCTCGCCCGGTCGGTGAAGGCCAGCCATGAGGAGCGACGCGCGCTTCCGGCGGGCTCACAAAATCTTGAACAGCTGATGGAATTGGGGCGTCGCGGCAAGCTCACTGCAGACGACCAGCACGTAGTGGCGATCGTGGACTGGCTGCTCAGCTATGCGTTTGAGTCGCGTGCCTCGGACATCCACCTGGAGCCAAGACGCGAGAAGTCGCTGGTGCGCTTCCGAATCGACGGCGTGCTGCATGAGGTTTATGCGATGCCGACACCGGTGATGGTGGCGGTCACCAGCCGCATCAAGATTCTGTCGCGCATGGACGTCGCCGAGAAACGCAAGCCGCAGGATGGCCGCATCAAGACGCGCACCCCGGGAGGCAAGGAAGTGGAATTACGCGCCTCCAGTCTGCCGACCGCGTTCGGCGAAAAACTGGTCATGCGAATCTTTGACCCGGAGGTGTTGCTGCGCGATTTTTCTGAACTCGGCTTCACCCCCGGGGATGCCACGCACTGGAACAATATGATTCGCGCGCCGCACGGCATCGTGCTGGTCACCGGTCCGACCGGTTCCGGAAAAACGACCACCTTGTATTCGAGTCTGCGCCAGCTCGCCACGCCGGAAGTCAATGTCTGCACCATTGAAGATCCCATCGAACTCATTGAGCCCGCGTTTAATCAGATGCAGGTTCACACTGCGATTGATCTGAATTTTTCAACCGGCGTGCGTGCGTTGCTCAGACAAGATCCAGACATCATCATGATTGGCGAGATTCGTGATCTGGAGACCGCAGAGATCGCGGTTCAGGCCGCTCTTACGGGTCATCTGGTCCTGTCCACGCTGCATACCAACGATGCCCCTAGCGCGCTGACCCGCCTTCTTGATCTCGGCGTGCCCCCCTATCTGATCAAGGCAACCCTGCTCGGTGTGGTGGCGCAACGCCTGGTGCGCCGATTGTGCCCCCACTGCAAGGTGGAGGCCGAGGTCGACGAACAGGCCTGGAGCGAGCTGATTGGTGACGACTCGCGCCTTGAAAAGCCTTCGCGGGTGAACAAGCCCATCGGTTGCCTTGAGTGCCGCGAGACCGGCTATCTGGGGCGACTCGGGATTTATGAAATTATGCCGCTGAGCAGCGGCGTCAAAAAAATCATCGACCGCCACACTGACATTGCTGATATTCGTCGTCAGGCCCTGCGCGAAGGGATGATGCCCCTACGCACCGCAGGCGCAGCGAAGGTGGCAGCTGGGCTGACCGATTTTGGCGAGGTTTTGGGCGCAAGCGCGCTGTTCAGCGACGACTAGATCTGACCGCGATCAATCTGGGATATCCAGGCTACCGCGGAGGGAGATACCCGGGCACGCATCAAGATCCTTTACTGGCAATCACCAGTACATTGACCTCGATATCGGCAGAGACCCATTCACCGTCTGGATCGGACGCCATGCCCAGATCCGCTTCGCGCCGGGAGATCGTGTTCATCCCGGTGATACGCAAGTCTCGATCTGACACTGTCAGCTTCAGCCCTTTCACCGGAATTTTATTTTGCTTGATCCGCAACACGCCATCGAGCGAATAGCTGTCGTCCGACAGCCTCTGAATTTGCGTGCTTTCAAATGTGGCGACGGGGTGATTGTCCGAGTCAAACCATTCCTTCTGCGGTAGCGTCCGATCGTGCAGGGAAATCCCATCGCTGGCGGATGCTGTTTCCACACTGGCCCTGATGACGGACGCCGTCGGATCCTCGAGGTTAATTCTCAAATCACCCTGCCATCGGCCAAAACGGCCTTCAAATTTTTTCCCCGCGTGGGTGCCGCTGAAGCGAATAACACTTTGATCGGCATCGATGATCCAGCTGCCGGGAACGGACAATATGCCGCCGCCAGCGCCTACGCCTACGCCTACAGACTCGGGCGCAGGCCTGAGAACTGCGATGACGACAGCGAGTGCCGCAATGAGCGTTGCGCTGAGCCCCAGACTCAGCACGAGACCTCGCCCGCGGTCAGCTGCCGCCGCTTTGCGCGAGTCTGCGAGAGCGGGAATCATATGGGCCAGCACTTCATCGCGGTCGATAAAGTGATGCTTGAGTGCGGCGCCCATATGCAGCAGGAGCAAAAGGCCTGAGCCCCAGGCAAACGCTTCATGCGCTTCGAGGAACACGCCGGACAATGTCTGCCGCAAGTCTTCGCCGAGGTGGTTCAGGCCAAACAGGTGCGGCGCCTCTATCCAGCCGAACCAGAGCGTCGGCACATTCAGCGCAACTTCGCCGCGCCACTGGGTGGAAACGTATAACCAGCCCGACAGCGGCATGGCCATCATTAATCCGTAGAACGCCCAGTGTGTACTTTTGGCGGCAATCCGCTCCCAGCGTTTCATATGCGCTGGCATCTCAGGCGCACGATGCAGGAGTCGCCATGCCAGTCGAAACAGGCTCAACAGCAGCACCGTCAGTCCGATCGACTTGTGCAGCTGAAACATTTCTACGGCATGGGCGCGACTGGTTGCAACATCTATGGCCTCGTGCATCCACCAGCCGAGGGTGAGGTTGCCAATAATGGCCGTCGCGATCGCCCAATGCAGAACGATCGCGACGGCGGTGTACTGCTTTGTTTCTGGGCGCATGACTGGCGCTTCCCTAAGGATGCTCAGAAGCAGTATCTGGAAAGCAGCATTCGACCAAGCTGACGCTATCCGCTATTGCGCCTGATCTTGCGGAACCTGATTGAATTCGCCTTCGAACAGCAGGGTGACTTCATCGCCTACCAGCGGCGGATCAACCAGATGCGTCATGCCAAAACCGGATCGCTTGAAACTCCCTCGCGCTGAGAACCCGACCGCGCCCGCACCGGTAAAGGGATGAGCCGCAGCGGATCCAACCACATCGACATTGAGCGTTACGGATTGGGTCTTGCCCAGCAAGGTCAAATCACCCACGACCTCGAGAGAACCATCACCGGCGTCTTCCACGCTGGTCGACTCGAAAGTGATGTCCGGATACTTTTCGGAATTAAAAAACTTGTCGCTCTTGGCAAGGTCTTCCGCCCAGGATTCGAATCCTGTCTTCGCGTGGCTGGCCTTATAGTCACCCGGATAATCTGCAGCAATGGACGCGGCCTTGATGTTGACCTTGACCGATGAGGCGGAAATATCTGCCGGATCGAGGTCCAGGCTGACGCTGTAGTCGGTAAAGCGCGCGACATAATTGGACAGGCCCAAATGGTCGATCTGAAACGCCATCATGGCGTGATTGCGATCGATGGCGTACTTGCCCGCAGGCGCCTCGATCTTGACGGCAGTTGCCTCGACGCTCGGCGCGGCCGGCGTCTCAGCACTCGGCATCGCAGCGGCAGCGGTCGAAGCAGCGGCCATTGCTTCGCCAGCACTGCTCTCCGCAGGTGGTGCGGGCTGGTTGCAGGCCGCTAGCGCGAAAATGAAAGGGGCAGCCAGATACTGAAGTCTCATGTCGATTCTCTCCATTGGGTTCGTTTTTTATTCCGACCAGCAGAAGGGCTTTCTAGCACCTGCTGCTTGCCGTCTCATAGCGAGGCGCACAGGCTACTAGCTGGACGATAAACTAACAATCGCCAAGTATTGGATGAATCATCCCAACGATGGAGCGATATGCTCGACCTGAACGATCATTGCGTCTTCGTCAAAGTCGCCGGACACAGCGGCTACTCGGCAGCGGCACGAAGCCTTTCTCTACCCAAATCGACCCTGAGCCGGCGCGTGATTGCGCTGGAATCACGGCTGGGCGTACGCCTGATTCAGCGCACCTCGCGTAGTTTTGCCTTGACCGAGGCGGGCCGCGAGTTTTTTCGGCGCGCACAGACGATGCTGATTGAGGCTGAAGCAGCCGAAAGGGCCATCCAAAGCCGTTTGGCAGAACCCAGTGGCACCGTGCGTTTCACTGGCTCGAGCGACATGGCGCAACTGCTGAGCGCGCCATTGGCGGCGTTTTGCAGCGCCATCCCAAGGTGAATCTGGTCCAGTACGCCACCAATCGCACGGTGTATCTGATTGAAGAGGGATTTGACGTCAGCCTGCGTGGGCATCTGCGCTCGCTGCTGGCTTCGGGTCGGCTACAGCGTCGCTTGAGTGCAATGCCCTAGGGCCTGTTCGCGACTGCGACATACACCGCAGGAAGCGGCGCGCCGGCGACCCCCGGTGATCTGGCTGATCACGCCACCCTGGCGATGGGGGCCGGTAACGACGGAGAAACGACATGGGACTTGCGTCATAGCGACGGCAGGCGGGCCCGGGTCAAGGTCCCTCCGCGACTGCGCAGAGATGACCACGACACACTGCGCGCCGCCGCTATCGCTGGTCTGGGTATCGTCGCCCTACCGGTGCACCTATGCGCTGCGCAAATCGAGAAAGGACAATTTCTGCATCTGCTGCCCGACTGGTCAGCGCACGCCGATGCGGCAGCCACCCTGCTCGCACCGACTCGCCGCGGTCAGCAGCCCTCGGTGCGTGCCTTCATTGATTTCATGGTGGAGGCCTACCCGCGCGCGATTCATCAAGGAAAATAACCGAACACGGCGCGAACGGATCAGTTGACGGCTCCGTCCCCTGGCGGCGAAAGATCGAACTCGTCGAGATTGACGGACTCCAGTGACTGCTTGTAAGCAGCAAATGTACCCGGCCAAATCGCCGGCAAGCCACTCTTGTCCAGATACCAGCTCTTGCAACCTCCACGCGCCCAGATCGTGCCCTTGGCAACTTTGCGCATGGCGTCGTTATAGCTTTGCGTGGCATCCAGATTCGGCTGCACGCGCGCCGCCTTGCCCTGCCGAAACATCTCGATGAACTTCATGACGTAGTTTGCTTGTGCCTCGGATATGGCAATGACCGAGAAATTTCCGATGGGACTGTGCGGCCCGAGCATCATGAAGAAATTTGGAAAACCAGGGACCGCCACGCCGCGATGGGCCACGGCGCCCGGCTCCCAGAAGTCATCCAGATGCAAGCCGTCCTCGCCCTTAACCTCCATCGGGCGCATGTAGTTATGCGTTTGGAACCCGGTTGCCATGACCAGTACGTCAATCTCATGCAATTGACCGTCCTTGGTTCGGATACCGCCTGGTTCGATCTTCTCAATCCCTTCGCAGACCAGGTGGCTATCCGGATGCTGTATTGCCTGGTAATACTGGTCGGACAGAATGATGCGCTTGCACCCTACGACATAGTCCGGGGTCAGCTTGCGACGCAACTCCGGGTCCTTGACCTGTTTCAGGGCCCGCCGACTGCCCCAATCCAGCATCTTCTGAAAATAGGAGCCCGGCACGGGCAACCTGGAGAGCGTCATGAACAGGCTGAATTCGAAAACGCGCCGCAGGGTTCGGGTCAGGAATGGCATCCGTCTCAGCAATTTCTTGGACCACTCGCTGTAAGAGGCATCGAAAGCGGGGTGGACCCATTGTGGTGTTCGCTGGAACTGAACCAATTTCCGGGTTTTGCCGGCAAGCGCGCCAACAATCTGAGCGGCGGTGGAGCCCGTCCCGATGATCCCGACGCGCTTGTCACTCAGATCGACCGAGTGATCCCAACGCGAGCTATGCCATGCGTGTCCGGCAAAAGTATCAAGCCCGGGAATGTCGGGCATATTGGGGTGATGAAGGACCCCGGCCGCAGTGACCACGATATCCGCCTGCAGGGTTTCACCACCTTCCAAAGTTATCAGCCACTGATTATTCTCATAGCGGGCCGCCTCGGCCTTGGTATTGCAGCGGATGTAATTGTCTAATTCATACTTGCGGCAGACGCCTTCGAAATATTCCTTAATCTCAGCGCCTTCAGCGAATCGTCGGCTCCATTCGCAATTTGGCTCGAAACTATAGGTATAGGTATAGGCGGGCACATCGCAGGCCACCCCCGGGTAATGATTATCACGCCAGGTACCACCGATCTGAGCCGCCTTCTCCAGAATTTGGAAGTTTCCAAATCCTTTCTGCTTCAACAGAATCCCCATCAGCATGCCTGACATGCCGGCACCAACGATCACAATCCGTGGATCGCGCTCGACGCTCGACTTTGTTGACGACTTCATGTTCATTCGCTCCTCCTGATTATGTGCAGCGCGCGACGTCGGCGCACCATCATCTGCGGTTATTCTATCGCTTTGAGCGCAGCCACCGTCGAATATCGTGCCTGAACTACCGGAAGTGGAGACGATCCGTCGCGGCATAGAGCCGCATGTCTGCGGTCAGCGAATCAGCCGCGTCATTGTCCGAGAGCGGCGGCTGCGCTGGCCCATTCCTGCGGGTCTGGAGCAAAAGCTAGCCGGGCGGCGAATTGAACGCGCTGGACGCCGTGCCAAATACATTGTTCTTGAACTGGATAGCGGCGACCGCCTGTTGGTTCATCTGGGCATGTCCGGAAAGCTGCGCCTGCTCCCAGGGCCGACGCCGCTGATCAAACACGACCACGTCGACATCATGCTGGCAGACGGCAAGTTATTACGATTCAATGATCCCCGCCGCTTCGGTGCTCTCCTCTGGTGGAAGGCGGGCGATGACTCGCACGAATTGCTCGCCCACCTTGGCCCGGAGCCCTTTGATTCGGCATTTAATGGCGATTATCTGTTTACGCGCTCACGCGGCCGAACCGCGGCGATCAAGAATTTCATCATGGATGGACAGATCGTCGTGGGCGCCGGGAATATTTACGCCAGCGAAGCCCTGTTTCACTGCGGCATTCGCCCGGGCCGCGCGGCGGGTCGCGTCACTAGAACTCAGTTCCAGCTGCTGGCCACACACATCCAGGATGTGCTGCGCCAGGCCATCGTCAGAGGAGGCACCACGCTGCGCGATTATGTCGGCGCCGGTGGTGAAGCCGGATACTTTCAACAAGAACTGTACGTTTACGGTCGGCACGGGCAAGCTTGCAGAACGTGTGCCCATGAGATCAAACGCCAGATCATTGGCCAGCGTTCCAGCTTTTACTGCCCTCACTGCCAGTCCTGAATCGCTGCCGATTCCTCACCCCCTCAGACAAAGTGCAAAACCATTGAAATGAGCTCGTCTTCCCTGATTTCCCAGCCCCTGTCGCTGCCCTGCGGCGCCGTATTATCGAACAGGCTGTGCAAGGCGGCCATGACCGAAGGCGTGGCAGACGAACATCTGCGCGCCACATCGCGCCACCAGTCGCTCTATAGAAAGTGGAGTGAAGGCGGCGCCGGCCTGCTACTGACCGGCAATGTCCAAATTGATCGACGTGTACTGGAACGCCCGGCCAACGTCGCCATCGATCCCAGCGACGCCATCACTACGGACGTCGAAGCCCGCGACCGGCTCTCGAAGTGGGCCAAGGCCGGAACCTTTTGCGGCAATCATCTGTGGATGCAGCTCAGCCACGCCGGACGACAGTCGCCGCGCTACATCACTTCCGAGCCACTGGGGCCATCGCAAGTGCAGCTAGACCTGCTCGGAAACTACGCAGCGCCGCGAGAACTGGCTGAGGACGAGATTCTCGATTTCGTACAGCGCTTTGCCCGGGCCGCGGCCATCGCACGGGAAACCGGCTTCACCGGCGTGCAGATTCATAGCGCGCACGGCTATCTGCTCAGTTCTTTCCTTTCCCCGGTCACCAACCAACGGCAGGATGCCTGGGGCGGCTCGCTGGATAATCGCGCGCGGTTTCTGCTGGAAACGGTGCGCGCCGTGCGTAAATCATTGGGCAAGGATTTCCCGATCTCGGTCAAGCTGAATTCCGACGATTTCCGCAAAGGCGGATTCAATAATGAAGACTGCCTGCGTGTGGTGCAGTGGCTCAATGCCGAATCCATCGATCTGCTGGAAATCTCTGGCGGCAATTACGAACAGCCCACGCTGCTGGGTCATACCGGCGATGACGCCACAGCTGCGGCACCGTTAAAGGAAAGCACGCGAAAACGCGAAGCCTACTTTCTGGAATACGCAGAGCGTATCCGCGAAGTGGCGACCATGCCGATCATGGTCACCGGCGGTTTCCGCACCCGCGGTGGTATGGAGGCAGCACTGAGCAGCGGGGCCTGCGATGTGATCGGCATAGGCCGGCCGCTGGTGACCCATAGCGATGCGGCCGGTCAGCTGCTCAACGGCAGCATCGACGCCCTGCCATCTTTCGATGAGAATTTGTGTATGGCCCAGGAGGGGATTTTTTCCCTCAAATCGCCCTTGCTTCCGGTCAAATTTGTGAACATTTTCGGCAGTCTTGGCTGGTATTACCTGCATTTGATGGATATGGCAGACAACAAAGCGCTAAACATGAAACGAGGCGCTCTACCTTCCTTTCTAAATTACATGCGGACGGAACTCGTCGCGGCGTTTCGCATGCATCGCGCACGCCGCAAACGCGAATCCTGAAAACAAATTCACCCATTTAATCTTCGATCACACCGCATAAAGACATGACCACTATTGGCACGCCACTGACTGCAACATCTGCTTGTGCGCTTCTGCTCGGCGCCGGCGAGTTGGGCAAGGAGGTCGTTATCGAGCTGCAGCGACTGGGGGTCGAATGCGTCGCGGTCGATCGTTACGCCAACGCTCCCGCCATGCAGGTCGCTCACCGCAGTCATGTCATCAATATGCTCGACGGTGCTGAATTACGCAGGGTCATAGAGGAAGAAGATCCCACCCTGATCATTCCGGAAATCGAGGCCATCAACACCCCGATACTGCTGGAGATGGAAAAGCTCGGATTCAATGTGGTCCCAACCGCGCGCGCCGCGCGCCTGACCATGGACCGCGAAGGCATTCGGCGTCTGGCCGCGGAAGAACTGGACATTCCCACATCCCCTTATCGTTTCGCCGACACGCTGGAAAGCTATCGCGAAGCGGTCAAGGCAGTGGGCATGCCCTGCGTGGTCAAGCCGGTGATGTCCAGTTCGGGAAAAGGCCAGAGCACCATCAAACAGGAAGTCGATATCGACAAGGCCTGGGAATACGCTCAGGTGGGCGGTCGTGCCGGGCAAGGCAAGGTCATCGTCGAAGGCTTTGTAGATTTTGATTATGAAATCACCTTGCTCACCATCCGCCACTGGCCGGGGCCACCGGGCATGACCGAGGAGGAAGGTACTCAGACATCATTTTGCGCGCCCATCGGCCATCTGCAGGTCGATGGCGACTACCGCGAATCATGGCAACCGCACGCCATGAGCGAAAAGGCGCTCCTGGCAGCGCAGGACATCGGCGAGCGCATCACACGCGCACTCGGTGGCCGCGGCCTCTTCGGCGTGGAGCTGTTTGTCAAAGGCGACGAGGTAATTTTCAGCGAAGTCTCTCCGCGCCCACACGACACCGGCCTGGTCACGCTGATTTCGCAGGACCTGTCCGAGTTTGCCTTGCATGCACGTGCCATTCTTGGCTTGCCCATCCCAAATATTCGGGCGCGTGGTCCCGCTGCTTCCTGTGCCATTTTGTGTGAAGGGGATATCAAAGCCCCCTCATTCAGGGGCACCGCGGATGCATTAGCCGAGGCGGATACCATGCTGCGCTTATTTGGAAAACCCGAAGTCAAAGGCAGACGGCGAATGGGCGTGGCGCTGGCACTGGCAGAAACCGTCGAGGCTGCACGCGCCAAAGCAAGAAAATCAGCTGCCGCTGTCCGCGTCAGCTGAAAACAGCAGCCTCCCCCTAAAACTTAAGCGATCAGAAGCATCCTCCGACTCAACCAAGGGTTTCAGGCGGTTTCGGCTAGCGATTGTCTGGAAAGCGCGACTGCGGCCGCTTGACCGGGAATCTGTCTCCGGCATGGCAGAATCCACGGCACCAAGCTGATTACGACCTCCTGCCGGAGATCTCGGGCCGACCCGGGGGTCGCGGGCCGCTGTTTTGCACGGCAAATGACATAAAATTAGCTCTGCATCGCCGATTTTGATCGCTTTGCCGGCCGCGCCCGCGTAAACTCCGCGACCCTTTGGCTTCCCGCCCGCTCGCTTACGTAGTGCATTCATGATCCAAAATCTTCGCAACATCGCCATTATCGCCCACGTCGACCACGGAAAAACGACCCTGGTGGACAAGTTGCTGCGGCAATCCGGCACGCTGGACAAGCGCGAGGAGCTGGGCGAACGCATCATGGATTCCAACGATCTGGAACGTGAGCGTGGCATCACCATCCTGGCCAAGAACACGGCCCTGCGCTGGACCGATTCGCGTACGGACATCCAGTACCGCATCAATATCGTTGACACTCCCGGGCACGCCGACTTCGGCGGCGAAGTGGAGCGCGTGCTGTCCATGGTCGATTGTGTCCTTTTGCTGGTCGACTCGGTCGACGGCCCGATGCCACAGACCCGCTTTGTGACGCAGAAAGCCTTCGCCATGGGGCTCAACCCCATCGTCGTGCTGAACAAGATCGATCGAGACGGCGCCCGCGCCGACTGGGTGGTTGATCAAGTGTTTGACCTGTTCGACAAGCTGGGCGCCAATGAAACCCAGCTGGACTTCCCCTTTATCTACGCCAGCGCCCTACATGGCTACGCAGGTGACTCGCCGGACATCCGCGATGGCAACATGGAACCTCTCTTCCGCGCCATCGTGGACAAGGTGCGACCACCGGATGTGGACATGGAGGGCCCGTTTCAGATGCAGGTGACCTCGCTGGCCTATTCAAGCTATGTTGGCGTCATCGGCACCGGCCGCATTAAACGCGGCAGCATCAAGACCAACACGCAGGTCTCCGTGGTCGACCGTGAGGGCAAGAAACGCAACGGCCGTGTTCTGCAGGTGCTGGGCTTCATGGGCCTGGACAAGGTCGAAGTGCCCGAAGCACAGGCCGGCGATATCATCGCCGTGACCGGCATCGAAGAACTCGGCATCTCCGAAACCATCTGTGACGCCAAGCATCCCGAGGCCCTGGCCGCGCTGGTGGTGGACGAACCCACCATGAGCATGACCTTCGAGGTCAACAAATCCCCGTTTGCCGGCAAGGAGGGCAAGTTCGTTACCAGCCGCCAGATCAGCGAGCGTCTGCAACGCGAACTCAAGACAAACGTCGCGCTCCGGGTAGAGCCAGGCGACTCGCCAGACCAGCTCGTGGTCTCCGGCCGTGGCCTGCTGCATCTGGGCATCCTGCTGGAAACCATGCGTCGCGAGGGATACGAAATCGCCGTATCGCGTCCTCAGGTCATCCTCAAGGAAATTGACGGGAAAATTTGTGAGCCTTACGAGACATTGATCGCCGACGTCGAGGAAAAGCATCAGGGCGGCACGATCCAGGGCCTGGCAGAGCGCGGCGGCAAGATGCAGGACATGGTCTCGGACGGCTTGGGTCGTGTGCGGCTGAGCTATCTCATTCCCTCACGCGGCCTGATCGGTTTCCAGACCGAGTTCATGAGCATGACCTCCGGCACCGGCCTGCTGTTCCACAACTTCGATCACTTTGGTCCCAAAGCGGAAAACAGCTCAATTGGCCAGCGCCATAACGGTGTGATGATCTCCAATGATCAGGGTGACACACCGGCGTTTGCGATCTTCAATCTGCAGGAACGCGGCAAGATGATGGTCGAACCGGGCCAGTCGGTTTACGAAGGCCAGATCGTGGGCATTCACGCCCGCGACAATGATCTGGTAGTCAACGCCCTGCGTGGCAAGAAGCTCACCAATATGCGCGCCTCAGGTTCAGACGAAGCCGTGCTGCTGGTGCCGCCGGTCAAGTTCTCGCTGGAACAGGCTCTGGAATTCATCAACGATGATGAGCTGGTCGAACTGACACCTGCAGCCATACGGGTACGCAAGAAACTCCTGACAGAGAACGAGCGGAAACGCTCAGAACGCAGTGGTAACGCTACGTCCTGAAGCGAATACGCTCGGCGATTGGCCATAAGCCAAGCAAAGTTCCTGCGCCGATAAGGGCAGAGACCGTATCGACCAGAGTGTTTTCCAGATGCGGCTCAAGCCCCTGCTCATACAGCTTGAGGAGGGGGGGGTCGCGCTCGTCCATCAGATCCAGTATCAGAGCCAGCTGCCAGATGTTGCCGCGTACAAAACGTCCGATTTGACGCAGGAGGCGCGGGTCTCTACGCAATGCTGAAAATACTCTGCGCCGGGCATCGTGAATAAACGGCCGCAGGCGCAATTCGCGTGTATTGGCTTGCTCCGCATAGAGACCGGGCAATTCTTCGAGAAAATCTTCGAAGCCGGCATCGTGCATGACCATCATCAGGCACATCAGGGCATAGCGTCGGATCGGTCCCTCTGACTCGAATCTTCGGGCCGAGGTGGTAATTGCGTCCGGCAGCAACAGCCAGCGGCCGCTGTGGAATATCTTCGCGGCTATGCGCTGATCTTCAAAAAACGGGAGGCGCTCGTCAAATCCACCCAAGCGCCTGAAGTACGCTTCATCGATCAGCAAGCCCTGGTCGCCATTGATGGTGCCGTAGCGACCGCTGCGTGTCTTGGCCTCCATAAAACGGTACATGGCCGCGCGGCCGCCTTGGCCCCGCTCAAACTTGAGTGGAAAATGACCCGCGAGATTCTCATAACGCGCGCTTTCGGCACGGTACTTCGCCAGCGCCCGAGATAGCTGCCGTCGACAAGCCAGACGTGTATCCGCATGCAGGAACAAGAGTGTCGGGGCCCTGCAACGCTTTGCGCCCAAATTCATCTGGCGGCCTCGACCGCGCTCGGAGTCGATCAGCTGAGCGCCCCTATCCAGGGCAATGGCCTGGCTACCATCGGTGGATCCACCATCAACCACCAGCACCTCTAGCGACAGATCCTGATTCGCCAGGTCGTCGAGCAAATAGGGCAACGTTTGCGCCTCATTCAGCGCAGGAATGACAATAGACAGTGCGGAGCTCATCTCTGGGAATGGAACTCATCAGGGATGTCTATGGTGCGCCATTCTGCTTGGATTCGCTGCCGCGGATGCCCCCCTGCGGGACAAGACTCAGGCTGATATCACGCTCTTGCGTTCAGTTGCTCAGGAAGGAAAGGGGCGATGAATCTGATTGATCACTTATGATGGGGAGCCGCCCTTCTGGAATCAGTACTCACGACGCGATTTGCTGTCTCTCGCAGAGGGTGAAAACAGCAATTTCGACCGTCCTCGAGGGCAGCTGTTCAGCGCCT
>JBFJJV010000006.1:0-46031 GCA_041635265.1 Panacagrimonas sp. | reverse complement strand
GCCGGATGGCCTTGCGGTCCCGGCCAAATTTATTCAGGAAGTGACTGCTGTACACAACGACAAAGTCGTACTGTCTGCACAGTGGGGGGCCGCGGTTTCGCAAAACCCTTTTATTCAGTTCAAATTCAAGGGTGGTGTGCCAGGCGACAAAGTCATCGTCTCCTGGAAGGACAACACTGGTGATTCTCGAACTGATGAAGTCGCGTTGAAGTAAATAAAAACATATTGGCTATTTGCTGGAAGGAGTTTCGGATGAAAATAAAATTTGCCTGGGCTATAGGATTGGTGATGGCCATAAGCAGCATCATCCCGACTCTGGCGCTCGGCGAGGAGGACATATTCGCCCAATACCGCGAAATGTTTGGTGACGACAATCCCGCTGAGCTGATGGAACTCCAGGGAGAGGAGCTTTGGAAGACCCCTGGTGGACCGAAGAAGGCTTCCCTCGAGCAGTGTGATCTAGGACTCGGTGCCGGCAAGGTCGCCGGTGCCTATGCGCAATTGCCCAGATATTTCGAGGATGCTGACCGCGTTCAAGATTTGGAGACTCGACTGGTCTGGTGCATGGTGAAGATCCAGGGCCTGAGCTGGGATGAGGCCACGGCCAATCCCTTTTCCGTTCAAGGACAGTCGACGACCAAGATGGAAGCTTTGGCCGCGTGGATCGCCGGCCAATCAAAGGGGCTGGCGGTGGCGGTTCCACAAGAGCATCCCAAGGAAATTGCTGCATTTAAAACAGGCGAGAAATTGTTTAATTATCGCGCCGGCCCCTATGATTTTTCATGTGCGACCTGCCACTCACAAAGCGGAAAGCGCATCAGGCTGCAGTCGCTGCCGAACTTGGCGGAGGCAGCCGGGGCACGCGAGGCGTATATCGGCTGGCCTGCTTATCGCGTGTCACAGGGTGCGGTACGTACCATGCAGTGGCGGGTCGGCGACTGCGCTCGGCAGCAGCGGCTGCCGAAATTGAAGTTCACATCGGATGCTTCCATTGCTCTGATTTCCTATATGGGGGTCAGAGCTGCGGGTGAGCCTATGGATGCTCCCGGACTCAAACGCTAACGGAGCCAAACAAGATGACAACAGTACTCCAGAGATTTTCCGTGGTTCTGCTTCTGCTTTTGCTGAGCGCAGCCGCCGTGCAAGCTTCTGAACTTGACTCCGTGATCGAAACCTCCTTCAAGGCCAAAGGCCAGGCAGGCCTGGAGCGACTGAAGCAGACAGATCAGCAAGCGGCCTGCAGTGGTCCCGTCGGCATGCCTTTGCCAGACAGCGCAGCTAAAATTTCTGCAGAAGCACAGGCGTCAATCAAATTCCCTGCTGACGGCCAGTATCTTGGCGACTGGGAGGCGGGGGAAAGGATCGCACAAGAAGGAAAGGGCATGCAGTATTCGGACAAAGCTGATGAGCCCAATGGGGGTAATTGCTATGCGTGTCACCAGCTAAGTAGCGCGGAAATTGCGTTCGGCAACTTAGGGCCTTCGCTGCATCATTACGGTAAATTACGAGGTCAGTCGGAGGCGATACTCAAATACACTTGGACGCGCCTATGGAATACGCACGCTTTTAATCCCTGTGCACATATGCCTCGTTTCGGCGCGGCGGGCATCCTCACCGAGCAGCAATTGAAAGATGTGATGGCCTTATTGCTGGACCCGGCATCTCCGGTTAATCAGTAGGGATCGCCCGAGTATGAATCGGCGCGAATTTCTCCAGGTGCTTGCAGCTGCCGCAGGGGCGGGCCTGCCGCTGATGTCACGAGCGGCAAAATCCTCTCCAGACTGGGCAGGGCTCTATGATGTGCCAGCCTTCGGCAACGTTCATTTTCTGCACATCACCGATTCCCATGCGCAGCTCAACCCGGTCTATTTCCGCGAGCCTTCGGTTAATCTTGGCGTAGCGCAAGCGCTCAACCGTGTGCCGCATCTTGTGGGGGGGCACTTGCTCAAGGAATTCGGAATGAAGCCCGGAACGGCTGAGGCGCATGCCTTCACCTGTCTGGATTTCGAGGCTGCGTCACGTCGTTACGGCAAGGTCGGCGGATTTGCCCATCTGGCAACACTGATCAAACAGCAGCGAGCGATGCGCCCTGATGCCCTGTTGCTCGACGGTGGAGACACATGGCAGGGCTCGGGTACTGCGATGTGGACGAATGGTCAGGATATGGTCGACGCGTCTATTTTGTTGGGCGTTGACATCATGACCGCGCACTGGGAATTCACTCTGGGCGCAGAGCGGGTCAATGAAATCATCGGCAAGGACTTCAAAGGTAAAATCGAATTCCTGGCGCAGAACGTCAAAACTACTGATTTTGGTGATCCGGTATTCCCGGCGTATAGCATGCGTGAGATGAACGGCGTTCCGGTAGCCATCATTGGACAAGCATTCCCGTATACGCCGATTGCGAACCCCTCTCATTTGATCCCGGATTGGAGTTTCGGCATTCAAGACGCCAACTTGCAATCGGTGATTGAAGAGGTTCGAGCCAAAGGTGCCAAAGTCGTCGTCCTGTTGTCACATAACGGCATGGACGTAGACATCAAGCTCGCGGGTCGCGTCTCCGGTTTGGATGCCATTCTGGGTGGACATACGCACGATGGCGTGGCCCAGCCTTTTGTGGTCAAGAACCCGGGCGGACAAACGCTGGTGACCAATGCTGGGAGTAATGGCAAGTTTCTCGGGGTGCTCGATTTCGAGGTCAAGGACGGCAAAGCCGCGGCGTGGAAGTACCGGCTGCTGCCTGTGTTTGCCGATGCCCTAAAAGCTGATCCTGACATGGCCGCACTGATCGCCGGAGCCCGCGCCCCGTTCGAGACCCAGCTTGGAGAGAAGCTGGCCACCACAAGCGATACGCTCTATCGGCGTGGAAATTTCAACGGCAGTTTTGATCAGTTGATACTCGATGCATTGATTGCGGAGAAAGATGCCCAGATCTCGTTTTCCCCTGGATTTCGCTGGGGCACCACTCTACTGCCCGGTAGCGACATCACCATGGAAAATCTGCTGGATCAGACGGCGATGAGCTATCCGCAGACCACACTCAATGAGATGAGCGGTGAACGCCTCAAGGTGGTGCTCGAAGATGTAGCCGACAATCTTTTTAATCCTGATCCCTATCTGCAGCAGGGCGGCGACATGGTCCGCGTCGGCGGCCTGACTTATGCCATTGAACCGAATGCCTCAGCCGGGCAGCGAATTCAGGATATGCGGCTGGATGGCAAACTGATCGAAGCGAGTAAGACCTACAAGGTAGCCGGTTGGGCGCCGGTAACTGCCGGTGTTGAAGGCGAGCCAATTTGGGACGTGGTCGGGCGCTGGCTGCGCTTCCAAAAAACGGTATCTGCTAAATCGCTCAATCAACCCAGGTTGATTGGGGTTTCGGGAAACCGCGGCTTGATCTAGATCCGCGGCAGCGGCGCAAAATCACATTTAAAGTCCTTTGCGCAAGGTTCAGATATAGGCAATCTTCGATTGCCGGTTTAAGATGTTCGGAGCCGGTCAGATCTCAGGCGTACTTCGCCATCAGACGGGTCTTTTGCGCAATGCGCTCGCAAAGAACTGCATTGTCAGTTACTTCGCCCACATCCATCTCCAGGCTGCAGGCCATCATTTCATAAAAGGCACGATCCAGTGCCTTGCGCGCCGCGGACAGTTGTTGGGCAATTTGGTCGCAGGGCTTTTCCTGCTCCATCATGGCTAAAACGCCGCGAATTTGGCCTTCCACGCGCCGCAAGCGATGCATGACATCCTTCTGATGCGGTCTGGCTTTGACTGGCATGATGATCGCCGCTCCTTAAATCGGTTTCGCCGCCTTGAATAGCCTAATTGCGTCCCTGGCTCAGGTTTATAATATACCCCATATAGTATGGTTTTCATCAAAAAACTACCCTTGCTAGGGATTTCTTCAGCTTGAGTCGCGGAATCAGCAGTCGATCGAGGGTTTTCAGCGGCCTAATAAATAAGGGCATGCTGTGACTGGAAACACAAAAGGCCCGTTGGAACAGGGTCTTTCTGGCTTACTTTGATCTGGATGCGTTCTGGGAAGCTTGAGGAAAACGGGCAGGATGGTGGTCCTGTGAGGCCTGTCTTTTAATCCGGACTGTTGCCAAAGGCCGTACGGGCAAGCTAATTCATCTCAGGCAGAGTTCCTTGGCCGAATGGAGCCTCTTTTTCCACGTCCTCATCAAAATCCGCGTCTTTGAACTCATTCATGTTCGGATAGTGCGTTTTGAAAATAGCCTGGATTTGTTTTAGTGGAACGTCGTCAAATTCTCCGTGGAATTTCAGATATTCCATATGCCTGTTGCCATGCTTGTCATAGGGGTGATAGATCGAATCCTCGTAACCGTCAAACTCGAGCGGCAGGAGATCAAACTTGTGACATAGCCCAACATTAAATGCAGGGGTGGCTTTGATCCATTTGTCATCTAGCCATATGGCGGTGTACCCATGATAGTAAAAAATATCAGTTTTCATGGCCTGGCGAAGGCGCTCCGTCGATAGGTGATTGCGCACGTCCGCGTAACCCAGTCGCGCCGGAATGCCCAGGCAGCGACACGCGGCGGCCAGCAAGATGGCCTTGTTCAGGCACCAGCCCCGTGCGGTTGTCAGCACATGACTGGCACACAGCTTTTCCAAGCTAACTTCGATTCCGTAGGCGTCGTAGCGGATCTGATCGCGAACTGCGTAGTAAAGCCCGATTGCTCTTTTTCGGCCGTCATTAGATGGCCCGCAATTGGCATGCGCGAAGGCAGCTACGGCGGGGTGGTCAAAATCAATAAAGGGGGTGCTGGCAAGGCTTGCATTCATCACTAAAGCTCAGGAAGGGATTGCGGGCTTTCAAAGTATCTTCGCTCACCGCTGATGGGGTCGGCAAAGCTGAGGGATTTGGCAAGCAGCATCAATGGGCGCGAGAAGTCATTGGCCGTTTCAAATGATTTCATTTTGGGATAGAAGGGATCGTTCAATATTGGCGAGCCCAGTGCGCTCATGTGAACACGCAGCTGGTGCGTTTTTCCGGTCACAGGGATCAATTGATAGAGCGCTGTCCTTCCCATGCGCTCGAGTAGATCGATATGTGTTTCGCTATTGGCTTCTCCCGGCGACTCCTGCATCCGGAAAAACGGCGTGCCCCTGGTCAGTCTGCTCTTGTGGACGTGCGGCAGTGAACATTCTCTGATGATTGGTGCCAGAGCATGATAGAGCTTGTGAACAGCCCTCTGTGGAAACAACTGCTGGTAAAGCGTGCGCGTTTTTGGATTAACTGAGAACGCGACCAGTCCGGCGGTGGCGCGATCAATTCGATGCAACGGAGCCAGATTTGACAAGTTGAATTCCGTTTGCAGGCGCGCGAGCAAGGTATGTTTAGCGTATCGTCCGCTGGGGATGACTGGCAGAAAGTGCGGCTTGTCTGCGATCAGAAGATCTTCATCCTGGTAAACCACCTGCGCCTGAAAGGGGATGTCCGGTTCATCGATGACCTCGCGAAAATAGTACAGGCGAAGGCCTTCGCGACAAGGTTCATCAGGCCGGGCTAATTCGCCATCGTCGCGCATCACCAGACCTCGGCGAAACCGAGATTCCCATTCGACCCGGCTGACATGTTCGAACCACTGCGCCAGGAACTCAATCAGCGTCGACCATGTGCCAGCAGGGAGGGTGATCGCGCTGGCAGTCAGTCCCTCGCGGACAGGCGGCGCAACTCGGCGCGGCTGGGTCTCGGCGTGCATCCCCCTAATAATGCGGTGGCACTTCGTCCGCAGCCGAAAACTCTTCGCCGGCAGATTCAGGCTGGGCTTTCAGTCGCTCCAGAAGCTGCTGACAGTAGGCGCGAATCTGATCAATCTCTTTCTGTTGACGAGCGACCGTGTCACTCAGGACGCGGAGTGACTCGTCCTGATAAGAAATTCGGGTTTCAAGATCGATCAGACGAGCATCATCTTCCATGATTACATATCAGGCATGCGTTCAAAGCTTGGCATCCCGGCGGCTATGACGTGAAACGGCTGCTTATCGATGGTAAATATGGCCATCTGCGGATTGCCAAAAGCGGCAGGGTTATCCAGGGCGCCCATCTTCACAAAATAAATCCCGGCAAATCCTGGCGCTTTACTCAGAATCGGTGTGCCGCAATCACCGCAAAATTCTCTGGTGACCGGGTCATCCAGATCGGTACGCGCAAACTGTTTGGGCGCGCCCTTGGTGTAAGAGAAGCTCGACACGGGCACGCCTGCCGTCACATTTGGACTGCCGCCTGCGATGTGGCAGCACTCCCGGCAGTGACATTGAGCGGTCAGTACGGGGTCTCCTTCAATTTCGAAACGTACTGCACCGCAGTAACATCCACCTTGGACTTTCATGGTTCTCTCCTGATTGATCGATTGCGCAGGAGAGAGCATGTGCGATGCCGCCTGCGTATGGCAAATGCGCGGGATTCAGCGCTCTGTGTTCATTGCTCGGATAAGGATGGATCAGGATCCACAGGCTCGCCGGGGACATCGCTTATCGGTGTTCCGTGATCTGGGGTGTCCGAAGGCGTGATGTGATCGATCTGCCTGATTGGCGTCAGATCAGCGTCCAGGCCAGACTTGCCAAATGGCAGCTCCAGGCCAAAAGCGAGAAGGCCTGAGCCTCTCCGGTCTTCCTCCCTGAGCTCCTGTGGCCAGCTAAACCCTCCGACCAGTTCGGCATAAAGCCGGTCGTGAAATAAGGGGTGGCGGTAGACAGCTCGTGATCCGTATTCACTGATAGAGACCGGGGCACTGGTTCCACCACGGATAAAGGCCTGGACCGCAATTCCCCGACCCTTGCGCAGTCCCTGGTAGTGAATCAGTGCACTGCGCCAGTCGAGGCCTTCCGATCGTTGCGAAATGGTGCCTGCATTGCTGAACCGTAATAGGCGAGTGGGCGACAGGACCCGGCTAAAATCGGCACCGGGTGTGACGCCGAAACGGTCGCGCGTGCTCCAGAATGGGGTTAGACGCAGGTGTATCAGGCTCTTTTTGTCAGAGTAAGCGTTATATCGGATTCGGCTCTGGACAAAAGCGCGCGGCATACGCAGATTGCGAACGCCCACTTTGATGTCTGAGGAAAACCGCTCATTGGAAGGTAGGGAATAGCCTAATCCTCCCATCCACTGATCCTTGTCATCGATGCTGGGGAACTGTGATCGCAGCGCAAAACCTTCCTGTCGATCACGAACGAAATCATCGTCGTTGTCTCGGCCAAAGAATGCGGAGGCCCGATCTTCGAGATTGGGCAGGTTTACCCGCACATTGAGTCGTACGCGGGCCTTGTTTCCGTAGAAGTCGGAATAGGTGTAAGAGGTCTCAACCCGTCCATGTGCGCCTTTGGCGGCATCAACGTTTCTGTTTTCGCCAAAAAGGCCATCGAACCACAGCGATGCTCCACATAAGGTCTGATGCAGTCGCCGACGTGTCGCGTCAATGATTCGGATCTCGTCGGAATTCAGGTCAATGCAAGGGTTCTCGTCAAGATCGTCGCCTTTGTCATATACGATTTCATCGCTGGCTGTTTCTACGGTGCTCTGGACCAGCTCGCCCTCGCCATTCGCCGGATTCTCTACCTCTTTGTCAGCTCCGGACTCCGAACCGTCATTGCTCTGTTCGATGGCTTCGTTCTGAGGATCAGACGATTGGTCTGCGGTCGTGTGGTTTTCACTGCTTACCGGTTCAGCCACAGCCAAGCTGTCTCGTTCCATTGCGCCCTCATCCGCCATCACCCCGGTGGGCAGGGCGACGCACACTGCGAGCACGAATTTTATTGCCAGGAGCATCAGGCGCATCTGACTCATTTCCTCGTACGGACAGGGCTAGGAGACTTCGAGGTGCCAAGGGTATCGCAGATTATCGAAACAAATACCGAAAATTAGATTGCTCTCGAACAGGGAGGAAGCGAGGCTTATCGCCCAAAAATATGACGAATCATTCACATTCTATTGAAAACTGATCGGCATCCCGACTTTCTAGGTGTTCGTGGCAGCGCCTGCACCTCTGGTTCTGCACAGCCAAGGGCCGGGGTGGGCACTACGCCCTGATGTCCGCCGTAGCCCCTCGCAAGGTCCCGCCAATCCGGATGCGCTCGGAAAAGGGAGCTGCCTCAAGTCCTGTCGCGAGTACACGCGTACACGTTAAGTATTGGGCAATGCCTTGTGATTAATAATGTCCGTTCACCAAGCAGGAAATGGGCGCTTAAATTTCACTAAATTCCAGAATTCTCGTTTATGCCATGAATAGCCAGAAGGTGCCGCCTATCAAGATCTTGACGCTGAATATGCATAAAGGCTTTTCTGTGGGGAACCGCCGCTTCATCTTGCATGAGCTGCGGGACGCGATTCGCTTGGCTGACGCTGACGTGGTCCTCCTGCAGGAGGTATTGGGCGAACATCGCGATCATTCAACGCGTTGGGAGCGCTGGCCGGATAACAGCCAGTATGAGTTTTTGGCGGACTCTATCTGGAGCGAGTTTGCCTACGGAAAGAACGCGGTGTATCCCGAAGGGCATCACGGCAATGCCCTGTTGTCCAAGCTCGCCATTGTCCGCAGCAAGAATCACGATATCTCAATCTATTCCAAGGAAAAGCGCGGCCTGTTGCATTGCGAACTGGACAATCCCGGAGGCACAACAAACATTCACGTGATTTGTGTGCATCTTGGGCTTCTCCAACGTCACCGGCAAATGCAATTGGACATGTTGTGCGAACTGATCGAGAGAGATATTCCAGCGGATGCTGCGCTCATCATTGGCGGTGATTTCAATGATTGGGGGCAGAAAGGCCATCGCGTTCTGGCGGATCGCGCGGGCCTGCGCGAGGTGTTTATTGACGTCTTTGGTCAGGCCGCGCGCAGCTTTCCCGTATGGTTTCCAGTGCTGCGCCTCGACCGGCTTTATGTGCGAAACGTGAAAGTATCCAAGCCCGTAATTCTTGCGCAGAAACCCTGGAGCCGGCTGTCGGACCATGCGGCTCTGTCACTGGAGATCAGAATTTGAAGCAGCGGCAGTGGCGATCCAGCAATAGGATTCAATTGCTGGAGAATGGGGAGGAATTTTTTCCGAGTGTCTTCAAGGCGATTGAGCTGGCTCAGCGGGAGATTTTGATCGAGACCTTCATTTGGTTCGATGATGATGTCGGGAAGCAGCTGCGGGCGTTGTTGATTGAAGCTGCCCAGCGTGGCGTAAGAGTCGACGTCACCGTCGATGGCTATGGCTCGGCGCAGCTGGACCACGAGTTTGTGCAGGGTCTGACAGCGGCGGGCGGGCGCTTGCATGTGTATGGCCCGTTACCGCCGGTGCTCGGATATCAGACCAATATGTTTCGCCGCATGCATCGCAAGCTGGTCGTGATCGATGGTGCCGCTGCTTGGGTCGGTGGCATCAACTATTCGTTGCAGCATCTACGCAGGTACGGCGAAAAATCCAAACAGGACTACGCCGTCAAGGTTCAGGGGAAGGTGGTGGATGACATCCACACCTTTTGTCTGGAAACGCTTGAGGCGCGGCACCGCGGCGAGCGTATGAAGCCCAGGCGCCGCAGCCTGGGCAGCTGGATCCATGGGCTGACGCAAAGCTGGGCGCTGCCCAAGGGCGATGCCCGGGCCATGTTTCTAAGCCGAGACAATCAGGATCGGCGCACCAGCATTGAAGCCATGTATCGCATGGGGCTGCGTTCTGCAAAGTCCGATGTAATCATCATGAATGCCTACTTCTACCCGGGCTACCGCTTTTTGCGGGCCATGCGCGCGGCCGTCAAGCGCGGGGTTCGGGTACGTCTGATCCTGCAGGGTAATCCGGACAAGGATTATGTGAAATTCGCAGGGGTCACCATGTACGACTACCTGCTGAAAGTCGGAGTGGAAATCTGGGAGTATCTCGAGCGTCCTTCGCATGCCAAGGTGGCTGTTATGGGCGAACAGTGGGCAATGGTGGGATCCAGCAATCTCGATCCCTTCAGTTTGTCACTGAATCTGGAAGCCAATTTGGTTATCCATGATCACGACTTCACGAAGAAATTGCGGCGTAGTCTGGACAATATTCTTGAACAGCACTGCAAACGCATTACGCGAGAAGATGTGTCGAGGTACGGTCCCATTCATCATTTCTGGCGCTTCTTGAGTTATCACCTGCTGCGCTGGTTCCCGCGGATCACACGCGTGATCCCGGTCAAGCTGGATCGGCTCTATACGCTGGAATCATCTAACGCTGCGGGGGTGCCCGACGCTGCCGGCAGGGATTGGAGATAGTTCATCAAAACGCGTGCAGGGCTTGAGACTGATCGCCCGGTGTGACGCACCCAGCCCAATTTTCTGTGCGGGCTGAAATCCTCGACTTGAACCGCAATTACGGTGTCATCCAGCATGGACACCGGCAAGACGCTCCATCCGATGCCGACGGCCGCAAGCATCTTCAGCGTTTCCAGATAATTCGTGGCCAGACGAACGCGCGGACTCGCTCGGTGCCGGGCCAGTTCTGCACGAATGATTCGGTGGGTATAAGTGTCTTCGTCCGGCAGTACGGCCGGATGGGCTGCAAGGCTTTTCATGCTCACCTGTGTTTCCCTGGCCAGAGGATGCGTAGGTGAAACCACAACCTTTAGAGGGTCATCCCAGACCAGATGGCTTTCCAACTGCGGCATGGCCTGCAAGGGCAGGGTGACCACACCGAGTTCCAACTTGCCCGACAGGACCGCCTTGCAGGCATCTTCCGAATCCATGAAATGCAGGTCGAGATCGACATCGGGGTAGTCCGCGACAAAACGCTTTAGCACTGGCGGCAGGCGATGCAATCCAATGTGATGACTGGTGCCGATTGACAGTTTTCCGCTGACCTCGCTGCTGAGTTGTGACAGGGCGCGGCGTCCGTCTTCCATAATTTGCAGGGCGCGGCGGGCAAAGGGCAGGAGTGCTTTGCCGGCATCAGTCAGTATGACACTGCGCCCCACTCGATCAAAAAGCGTTTGACCGATCTGATTTTCCAAGTTTTTCAGACGTTTGCTGATGGCCGGTTGAGATAGGTGCAGCTGCTCCGCCGCGCGCGTGAAGGAACGACTCTCGGCGACCTCGATAAAGGCAATGAGTGATTGGATGTCCATGCACAGTATTATGCCGATTAGTAATCAAAGAGATAAAAAGGATTCATTGGAGTTATCAATGTTGCACTGCCAGAATCTCATCATTCCGTTCCTCG
Organism: Panacagrimonas sp.; assembly: GCA_041635265.1. Classification (GTDB taxonomy): domain Bacteria; phylum Pseudomonadota; class Gammaproteobacteria; order Nevskiales; family Nevskiaceae; genus Panacagrimonas. The sequence goes on along the minus strand of JBFJJV010000006.1, from coordinate 34,829 downwards.
GCAGCTTCAGGCGGCCCCAGCATCGATTGAGCCCAAATGACTACGAATAGCAAAAAGAAGACCTTATACGACAAGCTCTGGGATGCTCATCTTGTACACGACAATGGCGATGGCTCCGGCTTGCTCTATATCGACCGTCATCTGGTCCATGAGGTAACCAGCCCGCAAGCCTTCGAAGGCTTGCGTCTGGCGGGCCGCAAGCCCTGGCGAGTTGACGCGAATCTGGCAGTTGCCGATCACAATGTGCCGACCACGGATCGCTCCGGCGGGATCACTGACCCGATCTCCAAAAATCAGGTCGATGCACTCGATGCAAATTGTGAGGAGTACGGCATCACCGAATTCCGCATGAATGACAAGCGCCAGGGCATCGTCCACGTCATCGGTCCTGAGCAGGGCGCAACCTTGCCCGGCATGACCGTGGTCTGTGGTGATTCGCATACTGCAACGCACGGTGCTTTCGGCGCGTTGGCATTCGGGATTGGCACTTCTGAAGTCGAGCATGTACTTGCCACGCAATGCTTGGTCTCGAAGAAGTCGAAGAACATGCGTGTCACCGTGAAAGGTCAGGTCGGCAAGGGCGTGACTGCGAAAGACATCGTGCTCGCGATCATTGGACGTATCGGTACTGCTGGTGGGAACGGACACACGATTGAGTTCGCCGGCGAAGCCATCGAGGCGCTTTCAATGGAAGGTCGGATGACCGTTTGTAATATGGCCATCGAGGCAGGCGCCCGTGCGGGTCTCGTAGCGGTGGATCAGACCACGATCAATTACGTTCAGAATCGACCATTCTCTCCCCGCGGTGAGAATCTCGCGAAGGCCATCGAGTGGTGGAAGACACTGCATTCTGATGCCGACGCCTCATTCGATCTGGAAATCGTGATCGATGCCGGTGAGATTGCGCCGCAGGTTACCTGGGGAACTTCGCCCGAGATGGTCTTGCCCATCGGTTCTAGGACTCCGGATCCCACACAAGTCGCGGACCCGCTCAAGCGTAGCGGAATCGAGAAGGCCTTGGCCTATATGGGGCTGAAGGCCAACATGGCCATCGAAGACATCCGTCCAGACAAGGTCTTTATTGGTTCCTGTACCAATTCAAGAATCGAGGACTTGCGCGCCGCTGCCGAGGTGGTTCGTGGTCAAAGCAAGGCGGATAGTGTGCAACTGGTTTTGGTTGTGCCCGGCTCCGGCCTGGTCAAGGCGCAGGCTGAAGAAGAGGGTCTGGACAAGATATTTATCGATGCCGGTTTCGAATGGCGTGAGCCGGGATGTTCGATGTGTCTTGCCATGAATGCGGATCGCCTAGAACCGGGCGAGCGCTGTGCCAGTACTTCCAATCGCAATTTTGAAGGCCGTCAGGGGCAGGGAGGTCGTACGCATCTGGTCTCTCCGGCCATGGCGGCGGCGGCGGCCATCAAGGGTCACTTTGTTGATGTCAGGTCACTGATGTGAACATCCTCATGCAGGCCGCACCGGAAGATTGTCAGAAGTATTTCATCGACATTGTGCCGCACAGCAGAAGCCTTGGATTTCGTTTCGTCGAGCGCGACATCGGCCGAGTGGTGTTTGATCTGCCGTATCGCGCCAACCTCGTGGGAGACCCCGGGTCGGGTGTGATCTATGGCGGTGTCCTCACCACCATGATCGACGCCACCTGCGGACAGGCCGTGATTACCAAGCTGGAGGAGACGCGTCGTGTTGCCACGCTCGATTTGCGCATTGATTATCTGCGGCCGGCAAGGGCGGGGAACACGGTTCGTTGCATTTCCGAATGCTATCGAATCACACGGCAGGTTGCATTTACGCGTTCACTTGCCCATGACGGCGACGAGAATGATCCCATTGCCACCTCGGCGGGCACATTCATGGTCTTCAGGGATGAGCTTCATTCGCATGTGTCGGCCGGACTGGGGGCAGGCGCATGAGTGAGGGAGATACTTATCGCGTCATCAGATCGATAGAAGATCTCAAGCCACTGATGGATTCAGTTCCCTATGCGAAATACATGGGTTTTTCGGTGATTCGCGATGGCGGCGATGTTGTCGTCCGTCTGCCCTATTCTGATGAACTGATCGGCAATGCCAATCTGCGCGCTATTCATGGCGGGGCTTTGGGGGCGCTCATGGAGTTTGCCGCGGTCTGTCAGCTGCTGACGGTGTCCGAGGTGGTCCGCATGCCCAAGGTCATCAGCATCACCTGCGAATATTTACGTGCTACGGCGGAAATCGATACATTTGCGCGCGCCACGGTTACTCGTTGTGGCCGGCGCATTGCCAACGTCAAAGCCGTGGCCTACCAGAACGATGTCAGTAAACCGGTCGCGACGATGCGAGCCCATTTTCAGTTGGCTGCCAGTAAAGAAACAGAGGAAACATCATGAGAGCATTTGAAACCGTGACCGCCAAGGTTGCGCCTTTGGACCAAGCCAATGTGGATACTGATGCCATCATTCCCAAGCAGTTCCTGAAATCGGTCAAGCGCACAGGTTTTGGTCCGTTTGCGTTTGATAACTGGCGTTATCTTGATCAGGGTGATCTCGATACAGATATCGCCAGCCGCCGACCCAATCCAGATTTCTTCATGAATCAGCCGCGTTATCGGGGCGCAGGCATTTTGCTTGCGCGCGAAAATTTCGGCTGTGGTTCATCGCGCGAACACGCTGTATGGGCGCTGGATCAGGCTGGATTTCGCTGTGTTATCGCGCCCAGCTTCGCAGACATCTTTTATAACAACAGTTTTAAGTCTGGCTTTCTCCCGCTGGTGCTCTCAGCGGAGATCGTGGATCAGTTGTTTGCACAGCTGGCACTTGACGAGAACTATCAGCTGACTGTTGATCTGCCCGCGCAGAGCGTCGTTACGCCCACCGGTGAGATTTTCGAGTTTGAGATCGACGAGTTCCGTAAGAGTTGCCTGATTCAGGGGCTGGATGAAATTGGGCTGACGTTGGAAAGAGCGGATGATATTCGAGCTTATGAGCAACGACGGGCTGCGCAAGCACCCTGGCTTTTCTCTACACCGTCCTAGGTGGCAAGAGATGATCAGAAGATGCCTGTCCATCGCGCTGCTGCTAATTTTCACGCCGCTGTTTGCTGCCAACCCGGAACCGGCCTGGATTGCCAAGGGCTTCCAAAAGCCCGAATCCGCTCTCTACGTGAAGTCGCTCGACGAAATTTTCGTCAGTAATGTCAACGGTGCGCCCGACGAGAAAAATGGCGAGGGCTTTATTTCGCGCTTGGATGCCAAGGGGAATGTGATCGATCTGAAGTGGGTCACGGGTCTAAATGCGCCGAAGGGTATGGGCTACGCTCAGGGCAAGCTGTTTGTGGCCGACATTGACGAGTTGGTCGAGATTCGCGTGAGCACCGGTAAGGTCGTAAAGCGTTACAAGGCTAATGGCGCAAAGCTGCTTAACGATGTAACGCTTGAGCCGCGCAGTCACTTTAAGGATCAGGTCGTGCGGGCTTATGTTTCTGACTTGGAGGACAACGCGATCTGGTATCTGGCGGATGGCATGTTCAGCAAGTCAATATTTGACGAGACGCTGGATGCGCCCAATGGCTTGCTGGTCGAAGGCGAGACTCTGCTCATTGCGACCTGGGGTAAAAGCCGTGGCGACCCGGCTGATCTCGGGCGTCTTAAAACCATGCCTCTTAACAGCGATGTCATCAGCGATCGCTTCAACGCGATTCCAATGGGCAATCTTGACGGACTCGAGTCTGACGGCAAGGGCGGCTACTGGCTCAGTGATTGGGTAGCGGGGAAAATTTTTCATGTTTCTGCAGCTGGCAAGCCCGAAGTCTGGCTGGACCTCGAGCAAGGAACGGCAGATATCGGCCTCATTCCAAATCGGATTTTGCTAGTTCCCATGATGTTGAACAACGAAGTGCGTGCCTACCCACTGCCTTGAACGACGTGATGTTTTTTTGATTACCTATCTAGATATAAATAAATGAACAAAAAGATTCTGATCCTCCCCGGCGACGGCATAGGCCCTGAGATTCTGGCTCAGGCCATTCGCGTACTCGAAGTAGTGCGAGATAGCGGCGAAGCCATTGAATGGACGCATGGCTTGTTGGGTGGAATTGCGGTCGACCGCGAGGGCACGCCATATCCTGTTTCCACCCAGACCGCGGCGCGCGAGGCCGATGCGATCCTGCTCGGTGCGGTGGGGGGTCCGAAGTACGATCACCTGCCACGGGAGCTTCGACCCGAGCGGGGGATTCTTGGCATTCGTAAGGATTTGCAGTTATTCGCCAATCTGCGCCCAGCACTGGCCTATGAAGAGCTGGCGGCCGCCTCATCACTGAAACCGGAGGTGATCGCTGGACTGGACATCCTGATCCTTCGTGAGCTGACTGGCGACATCTATTTCGGCGAACCCCGCGGGCGCCGCACCACGGTGGAAGGCCATGAGGAAGGCTTTGACACCATGAAATACAGTACCCCGGAGATCGAGCGGATCGCCCGAGCTGGCTTTGAGGCCGCACGTAAGCGCGCCAGGCGCTTGTGCAGCGTAGACAAGGAAAATGTGCTGGAGACCTCGCGATTGTGGCGGGAAACCATGATCCGGGTGGGATCTGAATATCCGGACGTGGAACTCAGCCATATGTATGTAGACAATGCGGCCATGCAACTCGTGAAGAATCCGCGCCAGTTTGACGTCATGGTCACCGGAAATATGTTTGGCGATATTCTTTCAGATGAGGCGTCGATGCTGGCCGGTTCAATCGGCATGCTGCCCTCTGCCTCGCTGGACGCCAATAGCAAGGGTTTGTACGAGCCGATCCACGGCAGCGCACCAGATATCGCCGGTCAGGACAAGGCCAATCCTTTGGCAACCATCCTTTCGGTGGCGATGATGTTCAAATACAGCTTTGGACGCGGCGCGGTCTCGGATCGCATCGAAGCAGCGGTACGGAAGGTACTTGCCGAAGGGCATCGCACCGGGGACATCGCCATGCCCGGCGACACGGTGATTGGCACAAGTGCCATGGGCGACGCTGTCGTGGCGGCACTGCAATGAGCGGGATGAAAGTCGGGTTTGTTGGTTGGCGCGGCATGGTTGGCTCTGTGCTGATGCAGCGCATGCGTGAGGAAAACGATTTCTCGCGAATCGAGTCCCATTTTTTCAGCACCTCCAATGCGGGTGGTTCGGCGCCAGATGTCGGGCAGGGGGCGGACATCCTGTTGGACGCCGCGGACGTCGAAGCCCTGAGTTCCATGCAGGCCATTGTTTCCTGCCAGGGGAGCGACTACACCAAGGAAATACATCCGAAGCTGCGTGCAGCGGGGTGGAAGGGCTACTGGATAGATGCCGCGTCTGCCCTACGCATGGATGCGCAGGCTACGATCATTCTGGATCCGGTGAACCGACCGCTGATCGATCGCGCCCTCAATGATGGCGGCCTCGATTTCATTGGCGGCAACTGCACCGTCAGCCTGATGTTGATGGGTTTGGGCGCATTGTTTACCGAGGGCCTGGTGGAATGGGCCAGTGCGATGACCTATCAGGCGGCCAGTGGTGCCGGCGCGCAAAACATGCGCGAACTGCTCTTGCAGATGGGCGCTGCGCGAGACGCGGTGGCGATCGAACTGGCCGACCCGGCGAGTGCAATCCTTGAAGTAGACGCCAAAGTCAGTGAGGCTCTACGCAGTCCGGCTTTCCCGACCGATCATTTCGGTGTGCCGCTGGCAGGCAGTCTTATTCCATGGATCGACCAGGAGATGGAGAATGGCCAATCGCGCGAGGAATGGAAGGCGCAGGCAGAGTCGAGCAAGATTCTCGGTCGTCGGGGCAATCCGGTACCCATTGACGGGATCTGCGTGCGCGTGGGCTCCATGCGCTGTCATGCTCAGGCCCTGACGATCAAGCTGAGCAAGGATGTGCCTATGGGGGACATTGAGGAACTGATCAGTCGGTCCAACGAGTGGGTCAAGCTGATTCCCAACCGGCGCGAGGCCTCGATTCGCGAACTGGGGCCTGCCGCCGTTAGTGGCAGCCTTGGCATTCCCGTAGGACGGCTGCGCAAGCTGAATATGGGACCCTCCTATCTTGGCGCATTTAGCTGCGGTGATCAGCTGCTTTGGGGCGCAGCGGAACCGCTGCGCCGCATGTTGAGAATCCTGTGCGAGAGCTGATTCGGCCACTGGGCCGCATATTATTGGTTTCGCTCTCTTTATTCCTGTATAAAAGGGCTTACAAGCCCAAGCTCAGGTAGATTCCGGCACAAGGGGACCGCGTAGGGCGCGCGTCAAGGGGAGTTAATATGTTGCGAAGATTGTCAGTCGTGGCCGCACTCGTAATGTGGTGCCTAGCCGGACCTGCACAGGCTCTGGGTCTGGGCGAAATCCAGATGAAGAGTGGTCTCGGTCAACCCTTTTCGGCCGTTATCCCATTTGATTCACTATCCAGCGCTGAGGCAGAAAGCGTAAGCGCCCATCTGGCACGCAATGCCCAGTTCGAGCAGGCTGGCCTTGAGCGATCCGCCTATCTGTCCACACTCACAATCGAGACCTTTGTGGACGGGGCTAATCGCAGGGTGGAAATTCGCAGTTCGGAAATTGCGCGGGAGCCCTTGCTCACCCTCCTGATTGAAGTGCGCACCGCGGGTGGCCCACGTGTTCTTCGTCAGTACTCTGTGTTTCTTGATCCACCTGCCGCCCCCGTGCTGGAAGCTGCCGTAGCCGCACCAGTACAAGAAGGCGCCGACTTCCCGCAGGATGTTCAGACTTATGAGCCAGCCCCCCGGGTTGAGCCCGCATCCCCTGCTGCTGACACAGGTCGGCGCTTTATTGACGAGGAAGCGACCCATCAACGACCGGTGTATGCAGCGACCACGGGTCCGTCTCTGCAGTCTCAGTACGGCCCGGTCCGATCGGGTGAGGCCTTGTGGCAGATTGCTACCCAGTCCAAACCTGCCGACGTCGGTGTGAATCAGGCGATACTCGGTATTTATGAAGCGAATCCGGGGGCCTTTTTCCAGGACAACATCAATTCCCTGCAGAAGGGCGTCCTGCTGGACATCCCCAGCGCAGACGTCATGCGCGGAGTCAGCGAATCTGCGGCCCGCCTACGTGTTGCCAGCCTGAGCCAAGCGGCAAGGGAACTGGCGAGATCCGCTGCCGAGGATTCGTCGTCGACCGACGTGACGAGCGTTGGAAAAGAAGAACCCACATCCTCACCCGTGGCCGAGGCTGAACCTGCTGCGGTAGACGTCGCATCAGACCGGGATGAGCGCGCTGGCAATGCAGCGAGCGGCGAGGAGCCTTCGACCGAAGATACGGTGTTGGCATCCGCCAGCCCTGATGGAATCGATGCAGACGGTGAAGCTTTAGTTTCCGACTCTGAAGTCAGCGGCGACGCCTCGCTCGATGTCGCAACGGACACGGAGGCAGTCCAACAAATTGAGTCTACCGCAGCTGATGCGCTGGTCTCCGAGACAGCACCGTGGACTGTGCCCGTTGATGCCACGGAATCAGACGCGGCAGAAGAGACGCTGCCGGTTAGCGCTGACTCGGCACGTTCAGCGAGTGAAATCGTCGCAAAACCTGCGCCGCGAAACGTCGAAGCGCCCTTGCTCGGCAAGTTGTGGATTGGCCTGATTGGAATTGCCGGGCTGATTGCGGCGTTATTCGGCATTGCTGCGCTGCGCAAGGCGAGAGAACGCAAGGCCCAACGTGAATACGACGATGCACTGATTCAAGCTCAAACAGGCTCGGTGCCCGCCGCTGCGGGATTGGCAACCGCGGCAACAGAAGATGCCCCTGTAAGTGATTCCCCTCGAAGCGAACTGGAGCGAATCGAAAAGGAACTGGCACAGGATGAAGATGCAACGCGCGTCGCCGCAGAGGATGAGACCGTGGTGCGTTCGGATATTACTGGACCCTATTCACGGGATGGTGATGATCAGACCTCAGACCTTTCAAACGAGATGCTGACCAGCACTCAGGAAGTGAATCTGGGTGAAAATGACCCTGTTTCCGAGGCGGACTTCCATCTGGCTTACGGGCTTTATGACGAAGCCGCATTAATGCTGCAGCAGGCTTCGGCGGCCGAACCCGATCGGGCGGATATCAAGGTCAAATTGGCAGAGACCTACTTTGCTGCGGGCAAGCCTCAGGAATTTGCCCGTGTGGCCGAACCGCTCAAGGCAGAGCTTTCTGCCGAGGACTGGAGCAAAGTCGCGATCATGGGGCGCCAGATTTGCCCCTCGGTCGAGGCTTTTACCGAAGCTGAGGACGTGGCGGGGAGTATGTCGGTTGATTTGAATTTCGAGGATGTCGCTTCCGCGAGTAAGCCAGCGCGTACGGGCGAAGAGGCTCTGGAATTCAATCTCGAAGAACTAGAGCTGCCTTCAGAGGGTAAAAGTGACAGCGCCGACAAGAGCGTTGATCTTGATTTTGATCTGGGTGAGTTTGACCTTGACGGGGCTGCAGATGGCGCTCCGGTCGGTGAGGACACCCGCCTCGTTGCGGATGCCCCTGCCAAATCCACGAATGCAGTGCCGACAGACTCCAGTCCTGCATCAGCTGGCGCGGAAGTGTTCGATCTTGATTTTGAAGCGAAGGGCGACGGTGCTGCAGACGGCGAAGATACCCGCCTCCTGCCGGAAGTCGCTGCAGTCAAATCCAAGGATGCAGAGCTAACAGACTCCGGCCCGGCATCACCCGGCGAAGACATGCTCGATATCGATTTCGATGCGCAGGGCTCGCTCGAATCAGACTCGGAAAGCACTGGGGCCGCGGGGGAGGACGACGCCGGAACCAAGCTCGACCTGGCACGGGCCTACGTTGAGATGGGCGATTCTGATATGGCGAACAGCCTGTTGGACGAAGTGGACCTGGAGGGCGACGAAGCACAGAAAACAGAGTCCGCCGAGCTGCGCCGAAGATTGTCCAGCTGATTAGTCAGGACAAAAGCTGGGGCGTTTCAAGGCCATACAGTGCCTGATTTGGCCGTCGGGGGTCGTCGCTGGGCTGCCGGGATCGAATATCTGGGCCAGCATTATCATGGCTGGCAAATCCAGCCGCATGCCCGATCGGTTCAGGCGGAAGTTGAGCGAGCGCTGGCTTATGTGGCTGACCAGACGATCCACACGGTGGCGGCCGGTCGCACCGATGCTGGCGTGCACGCACTGTGCCAGGTCATTCATTTTGACTCTGTGGCGCGTCGTGAATCGCACAATTGGGTCTTGGGCGCAAATACGCGCCTACCACCGGATGTGTCCCTGCGTTGGGTTGAACCCGTATCCCAACAGTTTCACGCGCGTTTTTCAGCATGCGCTCGGCGATATCGCTACCTGATCCACAATGTGCGTGCGCGCTCGGCCCTGCTCTCCGGGAGAGTTACCTGGTTATCAACGCCACTGGACGCGCAAAAAATGCAGAGGGCGGCTCAATGCTTGCTGGGGCAGCATGATTTCAATGCTTTCAGAGGGGTGGCCTGCGAAGCCAGGTCCTCGGTGCGGAAAGTGCATTCGCTGTCTGTTAGCCGCCAAGGCGACTTCGTGACGCTGGATATTCGTGCAAACGCATTTCTTCTCCATATGGTTCGCAACATCGCAGGAAGCCTGATGGAGGTTGGAATGGGGCGCCGTTCCGAATCCTGGATGGCGGAAGTGCTTGCAGGCGCGCGCCGCAGCGCCGCAGGGAAAACGGCAGAATCCGACGGCCTTTATTTCGTTGGCGCTGAATATCCCTCAGAATTGGCGATCCCGCAGCCGCCCGAATTCTGGCTGCCCTGAGAATTTCGATACATTATTTGCCATGGAGCCTTTGGAATTGTCCACGCGTACGTACAACAGGACGCGTATCAAATTTTGCGGAATGACGCGCGAGGAGGACGTGCGCCATGCCGTGCGGTTTGGTGTCGATGCACTGGGCTTCGTCTGCGTTGAAGGTAGCAAGCGCCATTTAACGCTTTCTGCGGCGGCGCGCTTGCGTGCGCAGGTGCCGCCCCTGGTATCAGTCGTGTTGCTCTTGAGCAATCCAGACGAAGCGATGGTTCGGGAAGGGATCAAAAAAATCACGCCAGATTACCTGCAGTTTCATGGTGATGAGAGTGAAGCTTTCTGCAAGTCTTTCGACTGGCCATACATCAAAGCCATACCGGTTACGTCGGAGGCGGATATTGGAACAGCGGTACAAGCTTATGCGAGTGCCCGCGCGCTGCTACTGGATTCTCCTGCCGTAAATGGTCTGGGCGGAACCGGCAAAACCTTTGACTGGTCGATGATTCCGCGAAATCTCGGCGTGCCGCTTATTCTCGCGGGCGGTCTGGGACCGGACAATGTCGGCCGAGCCGTTAGAATGGCGCCCCTTTTGGCAGTGGATGTATCCAGCGGCATCGAGATAGCGCCAGGCGAAAAGGACTTCCTCAAAATGCAGGCCTTCGTCAGAGCTGTTCAGGCGGCGGATCAAAGAAGATCTAGATGAATTACTCAGAGTTTCCCGATAGTCGAGGGCATTTCGGCCCCTATGGAGGCCGTTTCGTTTCCGAAACGCTAATGGAGCCACTCCGGCAACTGGAGGACGCTTACGGGCGTCTCAAGGCAGATCCTGATTTTTTGGCTGAGTTGGATGGCGACCTGAAACATTATGTTGGACGGCCCTCTCCGCTCTATCACGGGCGCAGGTTAACCGAGGCCTGGGGTGGCGCGCAGATCTGGCTCAAGCGTGAAGACTTGAATCACACCGGTGCGCACAAGATCAATAACACGGTCGGGCAAGCCCTTCTGGCCAAGCATCTGGGCAAGACACGCATCATTGCCGAGACCGGTGCGGGACAGCATGGGGTTGCCAGTGCCACCATCGCCGCCCGGCTCGGCCTGAAATGTGTGGTGTACATGGGCGTTGACGACGTCGAGCGCCAATCCCCCAATGTGTTTCGCATGAAGTTATTGGGCGCCGAGGTGGTGCCGGTCAAAAGCGGCACACGCACCCTCAAGGATGCTCTTAACGAGGCCATGCGCGACTGGGTCACCAATGTCGATGACACCTTTTATGTCATCGGAACAGTGGCTGGACCGCACCCTTATCCCATGCTGGTCCGTGATTTCAACAGCGTGGTTGGGCGGGAGCTGATTTCTCAGTCCGCTGAACGGATCGGGCGCTTGCCAGACATGCTTGTGGCCTGCGTTGGCGGTGGATCAAATGCCATCGGCATGTTTCATCCCATGTTGAAATATCCTGAAGTCAGCATGGTGGGCGTGGAAGCCGGCGGTGATGGTATCGCTACAGGCCGGCATGCGGCGCCATTGTCAGCAGGTCGCCCTGGCGTGCTGCACGGAAATCGCACCTACGTCATGTCGGATGATAACGGCCAGATCATCGGGACCCACTCGGTCTCGGCAGGCCTGGACTATCCCGGTGTTGGACCCGAACATGCCTGGTTGAAGGATACGGGGCGGGTGAATTACACCGCCGTGACCGATGATGAAGCACTGGCAGCGTTTCATGAATTGGCCCATGTCGAAGGCATCATTCCGGCGCTGGAGTCTGCTCACGCGCTGGCCTATGCCAAGAAGATTGCTCCGGGGCTGGGTGCTGAAAAACATATCGTGGTCAATCTGTCGGGTCGCGGCGACAAAGACATCTTCACCATTGCCAAGCGCGAAGGCATCGAACTGACCTGATCTGCATGAGCCGAATCCATACCACATTCTCCGAGCTCAAGTCGGCCGGCCGCAAGGCACTGATTCCCTACATCACAGCCGGTGATCCACATCCGCAATACACCGTAGGCCTGATGCACGCCTTGGTCGAAGCAGGTGCGGATATCATCGAACTGGGCGTGCCGTTTTCGGATCCCATGGCTGACGGCCCTGTCATTCAGCTCGCCTGCGAACGCGCTCTGGTGCACGGGACTTCCCTGAAACAGGTGATTGACTTGGTTGAAGTCTTTCGTCGAAAGGACCCAAAGACGCCGGTGGTCCTGATGGGATATCTAAACCCGGTCGAGAGCATGGGGCTGGATGTTTTTGCAAAAGCTGCCAGTGCAGCGGGGGTCGATGGCGTGCTTCTGGTGGATTTGGCCGTGGAAGAAGCGCCCGAATTTGTTCCATGTCTGTCGTCGCATGGGCTGGACTGTATTTTTCTGCTTGCGCCAACCAGCCCAGTTGCTCGGATCCAGGCAGCTGCAAAACTCGCCAGCGGTTATCTGTACTACGTCTCGCTCAAGGGTGTGACCGGCGCGGCCAATCTGGACATGGATAGCGTCAGCCGGAAAGTGACGGAAATCCGCGGAATTACAGAGCTGCCGCTGGCTGTCGGCTTCGGCATTCGGGATGCGCAAACCGCTGCAGCAGTGTCCGTGGTCGCCGATGGCGTAGTGGTGGGCAGCGCATTGGTCTCGGCCATCCATGAAAATAATGCGGAGCCCGAGTGCTTGTCGGCAGTTCTGGCGAGCAAATTAGGCCCCATGCGCCGGGCAATGGATCAGAGATGAGCAAGCACCACGTTGCAGATTCGCTAAGATACGTCATAAGTGGCCCGCGAATGGATCAAGGGTCTGAATTCAAGCGACAGCACGGTTCAAATTTGGGAGCAAAAGCTGGATGAGCTGGTTGGACAAGATTTCTGGATCGCAACTGCTGACCAAGGGCGTGCGCAAGCGCAATGTGCCTGAAGGACTATGGACCAAGTGTGGGAGTTGCCAGTCCATGCTTTATCGAGCTGAGCTCGAACGAACCCTGGAGGTTTGTCCGAAATGCAGCGCGCATCATCCGATTGGCTCGCGCGCAAGACTGAATCATTTTCTGGATCTGCAGAATCGCGAAGAGTTAGCCAAGGAAGTCTCGCCGCTCGACCCCTTGAAGTTCAAGGATTCACGGAAATATACGGAACGTCTCAAAGAAGCCCAAAGCGATACGGATGAGCGCGATGCGCTGGTGGTCATGCGCGGAGAAGTGATGGGCTTGCCGCTGGTGGTTAATGCATTCGAGTTTGGCTTTATGGGCGGATCCATGGGGAGCGTCGTCGGCGAGAAATTCACCCGTGGTGCGAACGCCGCTCTTGAGCTGGGCGTGCCTCTGGTATGTTTCGCCGCATCGGGCGGGGCGCGTATGCAGGAGTCTCTTTTCTCGCTCATGCAAATGGCGAAGACCTCCGCTGCCCTGGCAAAGTTGAACGAGCGCGGTTTGCCTTTCATCTCCGTCATTACCCATCCGACCATGGGAGGCGTTTCGGCCAGTCTTGCCATGCTCGGAGACATCAATATCGCGGAGCCTCGGGCACTGGTTGGCTTTGCGGGCCCGCGCGTAATTGAACAGACCGTCCGTCAAAAGTTGCCAGAGGGCTTCCAACGCGCTGAATTCCTGCTTGAGCATGGGGCGATTGACATGATTGTCGACCGCCGCGAAATGCGCGAAAAAATCCATCGTGTTCTCGCGATGCTGACGCACTGGGCGCCCGCCGAAGCTTGAGTTCTGACTCTCCGCAGTCCTTGGCGCAGTGGCTGCGCCGCCTGGAGTCTCGGCACCCGTACGAGATCGAACTCGGTCTTGAGCGTGTGGGCATGGTGGCATCACGCCTGGCTCTGGGCAATGTTCGAAGCACGACTCTCATCATTGCGGGCACTAATGGCAAGGGCTCATGCGCAACCCTGGCGGCGCTGATTTACCAGAAAGCGGGCTATAGGGTGGGTCTTTACACCTCGCCACATCTGCTGGCCTACAACGAGCGCATAAGAATCAATGGGCGAGAGATAGACGATCAAAGCCTATGTGAGTGCTTCGAAAAAATTGAAGCGTTGCGCGGCGACATCAGTCTCACCTACTTTGAATTTGGAACGCTCGCCGCACTCAGTCTGTTTGAGCAACACGATGTTGATATACAGATTCTCGAGGTCGGTCTGGGCGGACGCCTCGATGCGGTGAATCTTGTGGATGCGGATATCGCGCTTATTCCATCGATCGCGGTCGACCACGAAAGTTGGCTTGGAACTGATCGCGAACAGATCGGCCTTGAAAAGGCCCATGTGTTCAGGGGCGGGCGCCCGGCAATTTGTTCTGATCCATTTCCGCCTCAGAGCTTGCGCAATCATGCGGACGAAATTGGCGCATCGTTCTTCGCCATTGGGCAACAGTTCGATTGCGCCCGTGTGGGACAACAGCATGACTGGAACTGGCAAAGCGCCGAATTGGATAGAGGATATGAGGCCCTGCCTGGCCCATTGGATGGAAGCGAGAGCCAGCGACGCAATGCCGCGGGCGTCCTCATGGCGGTCGAGCTGTTGCAGGGGCGATTGCCAGTCAAGGAACTGAATATCAGGGCGGCGCTGACTGAATTTCGGATGCCTGGACGTTTCCAGCGACGCGGCCGGCTGATTCTGGATGTCGCCCATAACCCTGCTGCAGCCGAAGTCCTGAGCAGCGGATTGCAAAAGCTCAGTGCGGGTAAATTTCCCTTTGTACTTGGCATGATGAAGGACAAAGACGTTGAAGCCTATTGCGCACATCTCATAGCTGTCGCAAGCGAGGTGTATTGCGCTGGCTTGCCGCTGGCTCGGGGCCTTGATGGTAAGACTCTGATGGCTCGTGTACGGTCCGCTGGATTAAAGGCCAGCGCTTTCGTAGATGTGCAGACCGCATTGTATGCAGCAATGGGGAATCATGACCAAGGAGACATTGTGGTTACCGGCTCGTTTTTAACGGTTGCAGAAGGTTTGCGCTATGGATGAGGTTCTGCTCAAACGAATTGTCGGACTGCTTACACTGGCCGTCGTCGCGTTTCTGCTCAGCTGGCTCCTTCCGCGTCCCGGCCTGGACGAACTGAGCGAGAATCAGGTGAAGATCGTGACCCTTGAGCTGGCCGAATCTGAGGCAGGGCACTCTCAGGGCAGTGAGGTTCCAACTGCAGTATCGATTGACGTCGAGACCCGGCACGAAGGGGATGACGAGGTCAAAGCAAGGGCAATCGAGGAAGCCATATCAGATACGGACATCGACGGAGACAAGGAAGTCGTCGCGCCAACTGAAAAAAGAACCGACCTGCCCAAGCCGGCACGCAAACAGGAACGCCCGCCAGTTGCAGCGGAAACGCCAGCGCCGACGGAGCCGGAGACAGTCAAGCCGGAGCCAATCGAAGAGGGTGTTTTCCAGGTGCAAGCGGGCGCTTTTTCGCAATTGGACAGCGCACGATCCATGTTGGCGCGTGTCTCGCTACAGGGGCTGGACTGCATCATTTCCCCCTCGGAGTCCGCAGGTGGAAGCTTGTACAGAATCCGCTGTGGGCCTTATTCGAGCAGGATGCAGGCGGATAAAGCCGTGAGTGCGCTCAAACGTGACCAGATTGTGGCCCAAGTCATCAGTGTCCAACCCTGAGGGCGTACAGATCAGGCGCAGGCAGGTTCCTGCGCATCGATTGCCAGCGGATATTCATCCTGTGCTCGCCCGAGTTCTGGCGGCGCGCGGCATTGTTGAAGCGACCCAGCTTTCACTGCCACTCAGTGATTTGCTGCCTCCTAGCGGTCTCAGTGGCATCGATCAGGCCAGCACACTGGTGGTTGATGCCATTCTCAGACAAACAGGGATTGTCATCGCCGGAGATTATGACTGCGACGGTGCGACCGGTGTCGCCGTTGCGACATTGGGGCTCAAAGCGCTCGGTGCCAATGCTGTTGATTATGTAGTTCCTGACCGACTCACTATGGGTTATGGCCTGTCGCCTCTGCTGGCGCGGCAGGCGAGTGAGACAGGGGCAAAGCTCTTGCTCACAGTGGATAACGGGATTGCCAGCATCGGCGGGGTGGCAGCGGCCAAAGAACTGGGCATGTCTGTATTGGTTACCGACCATCACCTGCCAGGTGATGTTTTACCCGACGCAGATGCCATCGTTAATCCTAATCAGCCCGGCTGCGACTTCGGATCCAAGCAGCTGGCCGGCGTCGGGGTGATGTTTTACCTTCTGCTTGCGGTTCGCGCCAAACTGCGCGTGCAAGGCTTCTTCACTAACCGGGCGGAGCCCAATCTGGGTGCGCTGCTTGACCTGGTCGCATTGGGAACCGTTGCCGATCTGGTCTCACTTGACCGCAATAATCGAATTCTGGTCTCCGCCGGTATAGAGCAGATTCGGCGTGGCCGTGCGCGGCCGGGCTTGAGGGCCCTGCTGAAGCTCGCAGGGAGAAATGAAGCAGAGGTGGATGCGTCTGCCCTGGGATTCGTACTCGGGCCAAGGATCAATGCCGCTGGGCGTCTCGACAATATCAGCATTGGAATCGAATGTTTGTTGGCGGAGGATGGCGAACGCGCGTTGGCCTTGGCTACACAACTCGATCAGATCAATCGCACCCGCCGAAAGCTGCAAACGCAAAGTAATGACGTGGCCCTTGATCGCCTAGCGGAGGTCGAGGCGGCGACGCGCTTCGGAGTTTGCCTATTTGATGCGGACTGGCACGAAGGCGTCGTCGGCCTGGTGGCGTCGCGTCTGAAAGAGCACACCAATCGCCCCAGCATTGCGTTTGCGCGATCTCAGCAAGACGGCGAACTCAAGGGCTCCGCACGATCGGTACCAGGCATGCATCTTCGCGACGTTCTGGCCACTATTGACGCCAGAGAACCGGGGATGATGCTCAAATTTGGCGGTCACGCCATGGCTGCGGGTCTAAGTTTGAGGGAACGCGACCTGGAGCGCTTTTCTTCTTTGTTCGACACGGCCTGCCAGGAGGTTTTGCATCCTGCTCAGTTGGAACGCGTGCTGGAGACCGACGGCCCTCTCGATCAGATGGGCGGGCTGGAACTGGAAACAGCTTTGCTGCTGGCAGCGGCTGGGCCCTGGGGCCAAGGCATGCCTGAACCCATGTTTGATGATGTGATGCAGATCCGCTCTGCCAGAACGGTTGGAGCGGATCAACGTCATGTTCGTTACCAGCTCGGCCGTTCAGGTGGGGATGAAATCGTGGCCTTGGACTTTGGTGGTGCAGAGCGCATGCTGACTGGCGGTCGCGCGCACCTCTGCTACACGCTTACGATCAATCGCTGGCGCGGTAAGGCTTCATTGGAACTATTGATCGCACATCTTGATGCCAAAGCAGATTTTTGACCGCGAGTAAGCTTCCGGTCAGGACGGAACCGTAAAGACGACCGGGGAGGGCCTGGCAATTTCTGGCCCCTCCAGATAATCAGCGCCAAGCTCCTTCCATATATCGCTCGCCTTTCTGTCTCCGATCTCATATGCGATGACTTTTCGCTTTAAGGATCGTGCAATCTGCACCGCGCTCTCAGCCAGAATGCGATCGACTGAGTTATTGCCAACATCTTTGAACATACGGCTATCTATACGCACAAAGTCGGCTGGCAGCTTGCGGGCGAGCTCGGATGAAGCAGCATCGAATAGCCTGTCGTTCTGCAATGCGATCTTGCATTTCAGGCTGTGGACGGCTTCACAGAAGACCCGGCACGGAGCAGGAATGTCATTGAGTACATCGTCCCCAAGGATGAAGCAAATTTTCGACGCATCCAGTTCTGCATGCTCTTGCAAGGCATTGGCAATGGTTTCCAGCGTAGTGCTGTCGGAAATACTGTCTGCAGACAGCGCAATGCTGCACAGGCTGATGCTGGTAATCACCTCAGGATTGCGACCCAAGTGATCCAGCATCTGTTGAAGAGCCCATCGCTCCAGCTCAGCTGCATGTCCTGAACGGCTGGCTACAGGGAGGAAGGTTTCAGGTTCTGCCCAGAAGCCTTCTTCGTCTTCGAGCGCGACCGAAACTCGGAAAGCAGGACCCTGTCCTTTCTTGCCGCCAAGTATCTGCATCTGTTGGGTGGTCAGATGAAGCAGGCCGTCGTCCAGACCCGCTCGGATACGGCGGACCCAGCTGGCCTGATCAATGAGATCGGATCCTTGACCTGCGATTGAATCATCGTATAGCTGAACCGTGTTTCTGCCCAGGGCCTTAGCTCGCTCACACGCCTGGTCGGCGCGGCGGAGCATCTCCAGCGGAGAAGCGCCCGAGTTTGCCGGGATCATCAGGACCCCGATGCTCACAGTCGTGCTGATCTTGTTCTCGGCCCAGTGCATTGGTGTTTCAGAAATAGTGGCACACAGTGTCCTGATGGAGCTCATCACTTCATCTTCTGAGGTGTCTTCAATGACCAGCGCAAATGAGTCGCCACCCATTCGGAATACATCACCATCGCCGCCGACCGCGCTCTCAACCAGTACTCCCGCCACACCAAGAAGTATGTGATCTCCTGCCTGCATGCCGAGGGTCTCATTCACCTTGCGCAAGCGGTCGATATCCACGACGGCCAGGGCGTGTGTTACTGAACGATTCTTGGTGTGGGCTATGACGTCACGTATCCGCCGATCACATGCCGGACGGGTGAGCAGGCCTGTGATTGGATCATTGCTGCGACGATCGATGACGATGTGTCGCGCCTCTGCCTCAGTCTCCCGCAAATCAAAAATCAGCACAGCTCCAAGGCTGCGGCGGCCAGGGCCTTGCAGGGGGGTGCCGATAAACTTGATTTCCCGTTCTTCGCGCCCGTCGCACTTGAGGAACAGGCCCTCGGTATATTCAATGCGCGCGCTGGACGCAATGACGCTGGCAGCGAAGTCAGGTGCTGCCTCGCTCTGATGGGCCAGGCGGATTCGGAAAATTTCTCCACACGGTCTGCCGCGGGCATCACGCAACATGACGCCAGTCAGTCGCTCTGCGGGGGCATTCATGCCCTCAATTTTTCCGTGAGAATCCACGGTGATAGACGCCACATCGATAGAGCTCAGGATGGCGTTGCTGCGTTCCCTGAGTCGCAGCGACTGTTCGTCCGCTCTGGCGCGTTCGCCTGCCTCTACGACCAGCTGACTTTGCTGAGTCAGCGCTCGATCATTTGCCTCCCGTAGTTGCCGAACGCGCTCGTTATACCCCTGGCCGATGATCCCAAGCTCGTTTCTGGCTGCGGAGGGGAGCTGCAGCGTCTGTGCCTCATCGAGTGAACGCACCCGAGACAGGGTTCGCGCGAAATTGGACAGTGGGCGTAGCACGTAAAACCGTAGCCCGGCAAAAACTAAAAACAGCGTGATAATAACTGCGCCGATGAGAACGATGAGAGATTGAGAAAAGAAGTATTCGGCGCCAGCAATGCCTTCCTTGGCTGAGGTCACCCGAACCAGTTTCCAGAATGGTGCAGATAGCTCAATGATTGTGGCCGCGCCGTCCTCCTTAAGAACCACATCTTTGGCGATGCGTAGCTCTGCCAGATTGAGTGCTCCGTCTCTGCCTGTCGCCGTTCCGTTCCAGATCAGGGCCATATCGGACTCAAGCTGCTTGCGTGAGCTGTCCCGCGTGGTCTCCAACAATTTGGAAATGACTTCTGGATCGTAAAAAGCGGACTGAACCGAACGAGACAGGAATTGTTCATTCCTTTCGTGTAATTCCAGTGCGAGAGAATTAAACGATGGAAACTTCTGGGCAAGTTCGGCGACGTTTCTCGGCCGCGCGCTGTCCAGCAAGCCGCTTGCTGCTCCGGCGATCGCGATGATCCGATTTTCGCGGCCGGTTAGGATCGTATAGCCAGACTGAGATTCGCCGAGTTTGCGCAAGCGTTGCTCTATAGCATTGGCATCGAGGTGTACCGTGACTGCGCCCTTGAATCCCCCTCTATCACGCACCGGCAATGCACAGATCACCACATTGCGATTGCGGCGGCTCAGTGGCTCCCGCATCAGATGAGACCAGAAGCAGCTTCCCGCCGGGGCCTGTTTCGCGGGCGTGTACCAGTTTTCCTTCCAATAGGGGATCGTGTCGCGTTTGTTGTAATCATCGCGAAGCGACAGTTCACCGACGCCGTCCGCCAGCCAAAAATAACTTCTGCGCGGTGCGGAATCCGAGCGTGGCTCCGGCCACCAACCGACGCCACTGACCATGGCCTCCAGTCCGCTCGCGTTGATCAGAGGGACGACCTGTCCTGGCCAGCGCCTGTTGCCGCTGTTCTGCGAAAGCTCGGCGATCGTGGCGGCCAGAACTCGGGTGCGGTCCAGCTGCGATTCAATGTCCTGAACCAAACGCAACCCGCTTTCTCTCTGGTAACGTTGAGTGTCTTCGACCAGACTGGATTGAACCAGTTTCTTGCCAATCTGCCAGGCGGCAAGGGTCAGAGTGACGGTTATCAGGATAAACAAAAAACCCAACTTGAACTGCAATCCCTGTCCAAGCCGAAGCTGAGGAGCGTCCAGCTCCACGCCAAGTTCAGGCAAATTAGGACTCACGGTTGTGACTGCAATGTCAGCTTCATATTCTGATCATGGCACAGACGCAGATTCAGGCAAGTAGTCGTTTCGCCTTGCTCAGGCCGGAAATCAGCTGGTCCACATCGTCTTCGCCGTTATATACCGCGAGAGATGCTCTAATCGTGCCCGGAATTGAGAATCGTTCCATTAGTGGCATCGTGCAGTGATGTCCTGTTCTAACGGCTATTCCGTCCTGATCGAGCAGGCTGCCAACATCATGGGCATGGGCACCGTCCATCACAAAGGAAATTACGCCTGCTTTATGTGCCGCAGTTCCTATTAATCTGATCCCCTCTAGCTCCGATAAACGTAACGTTGCATACGATAAAAGGCGCTGCTCAGATGCCCTTATGGGCTCAATTCCGACTGAATTGATCCAGTCCAGCGCAGCAGCCATGCCGATCGCGCCGGCAATATCGGGAGTACCCGCCTCAAATTTGTACGGCACCTCATTCCAGGTACTGTGATCAAAAGATACCGTTTCAATCATGTCGCCGCCGCCGTGCCAGGGTGGCATGGCTTCCAGAAGTGCGCGTTTGGCGTGAAGAATGCCGAAGCCAGTCGGCCCGTACGCTTTGTGCGCGGAGGTGGCGAAAAAATCAGCCCCCAGTGCAGCAAGATCGACTGGGCCATGGGCGATGGATTGCGCACCATCGACCAGAACAGGAATACCTCGCTGTTGCGCTTCTCGGATCATTTCCGCAACCGGGTTAATCGTCCCGAGGGAATTCGACACCTGCACGACGGCGATAAGTTTTGTGCGAGTATTCAATTTGGAACGCCAGTCATCGAGATCCACTTCGCCAGCGTCATTCACCTGTGCAGCAACCGTTTTTGCACCAGCAAGTTGCCACGGAACGATGTTGGAATGATGCTCCATTCCCGTGACCAGCACCTCGTCGCCTGACTGGAGCCGAGGCTGAAGATAGGCACGAGCGACCAGATTGATGGCCTCGGTCGTGCCGCGAGTAAAAACAATTTCTTCGCGCGGTACGTTCAGGAAAGCAGCGATGCGATCACGGGCGCCTTCATATTGCGTCGTTGCACGTCCCGCCAGTTCGTGCACAGCACGGTGCACATTGCTGTTGGCATGTCGATAATAATCATCCAGCGCTTTGAGCACCGACTCGGGTTTTTGCGTTGTCGCGGCATTATCCAGGTAGGCGAGACGCTTGCCATGGATTGCTTCGCCAAGAATCGGGAACTGTGCGCGAATGCCTGCGAGGTTTAGAGAATCGCTCATGCCAGCAGGGCGTCGTCTACTTTCGCGCCGAGCTTCTCTACAACCAGTGCGGTCACCTCTTCCCGGAAAGCGGCAACCGGGATGTCTTTCAGGGGTGCCATGGCAAAAGCCAGAGTGAGCAAGGCGCGCGCATCAGCTTCGCTCAGTCCGCGTGAGCGCAGATAGAACAAGGCTTTCATATCCAGTTGGCCGAAAGTGGCGCCGTGGGCGCACTTCACATCATCGGCATAGATTTCAAGTTCCGGCTTGGCGTCAATCTCGGCCTTAGGGGAAAGAATGAGGTTGGCGATACGTTGCTCGGAATCTGTTTTCTGTGCGCCAGGATGAACCACGATCTTTCCATTGAAGATGCCGCGGCCACTGTCCTGGGCCAGGCCACGAATGGTTTCGCGACTGCTGCAATGGCTTGCTCGATGATCAAAACGGGTCTGGTTGTCGATATGACTAGTCCCTTTTGCAAAGAACAGGCTGCGCAGATTCATCTGTGCAGCTTTGCCCACCAGATCAACTTCGAGATCATGTCGGCTCAGCTTGCCACCGAGATCGACCGTGCTGACATCCAGACAGCTGTCGCGATCCAGTTGTGCCCGAATGCGCGTCACGTGGTGTGCGCTATCTGCTGCGTTGTGCAGGCGCAGTAGTTTCAGATTTGCGCCAGCTTCCAGTTCAATGTCCAGAAACACGGTCTGAAATTCTGCATTGGGATCAATTTCCAGTCGCATCACAGCGCTGGATCCACGGCCAATTTTGACGCGGTGGCGACGATGGCCAGTGCCACTGGCGAGAATCACTTCTTCACTGGACGTATTGGAGGCAATGTCTAGTGAGAGTCCGCCGCTGGAAAAGGCCGCATTGAGTGCGTCCATCGCATCTGCATTGGACGAAAGTGTCCAGGACTGATCTGCTTCGGAAACCCCAGAGGTCTCCGGCGTCAATGTCTGCAACCTGGAGAGATCGGTGTATTTCCAGCGCTCCTGCCGTCTTGTGGGCAGGCCCTGTGCAAGAAATTGGTCCAGCGCAGCCTGCCGCTGCGGAGTCCGAGCGGCAGACGGGATCGCGGCGAAGGCTTTTTTATAAGTATCGAGCGTCTGCATTTCAGGCTGCCTGCAACCAGCCGTAGCCTTTTTCTTCCAGTTCTTTGGCCAGTTCGGGGCCGCCCGACTTGATGATTTTGCCGCCCGAAAGCACATGGACAAAATCAGGTTTCACATAATCGAGCAGTCGCTGATAGTGAGTGATCAGCAGCGTCGCTCGCTCCGGTGAGCGCAGCTTATTGATGCCGTCTGCCACGATCTTGAGCGCGTCTATATCGAGCCCGGAGTCGGTTTCGTCAAGAACCATCATGCGGGGCTCGAGAACGAGCATCTGCAAAATCTCGTTGCGTTTCTTTTCGCCGCCCGAGAATCCCTGATTTACCCCGCGATGGAGCATTTTGGTCTCCATTTTCATCGTGGCCACGCGTTTCTTTACGTAGGCGAGGAATGCCGATGCATCCAGTTCTTTCTCGCCACGTGTCTTGCGCTGCGCGTTATAAGCGGCCTTCAGGAAATACATATTACTCACCCCCGGAATTTCCACCGGGTACTGAAAGCCGAGGAACAGCCCCTGAGCCGCTCGGACCTCCGGTTCCATATCCAGCAGGTCCTGATCCTGAAATCGTGCGCCGCCGTCCGTCACCTCATAGCCTTCACGACCTGCCAGCACATGTGCGAGGGTGGATTTGCCCGAGCCATTGGGTCCCATAATGGCGTGCACTTCACCAGCGCCGATAGACAGATCAATTCCTTTGAGGATTTCTTTGGACTCGACTTTGGCGTACAGATTACTGATTTGAAGCATTGACAGGTTCTCGATTAATAGGCTTTACAAATTTAAAATGGCTTTGCCTGATTTGGCCTTAGCCAACAGCACCTTCCAGCGACACAGCGAGCAATTTCTGTGCCTCTACTGCAAATTCCATGGGCAATTCACGGAACACATCTTTGCAGAAGCCATTGACGATCATCGACACCGCATCCTCTTCCGGGATTCCGCGCGCGCGGCAATAAAACAGCTGGTCCTCTCCAATTTTCGAAGTGGTCGCTTCGTGTTCCAGCACCGCGCTTGGATTGGCAACCTCGGTATAGGGGAAAGTATGCGCACCGCATTTGTCGCCAATCAGCAGGGAATCGCACTGGGTGTGATTTCGGGCGCCTACAGCGCTGGGCAGCATTCGTACAAGGCCGCGATAACTCTGCTGTCCCTGTCCGGCAGCAATGCCTTTGCTGACGATGGTGGAGCGTGAATTCTTTCCCACATGAATCATCTTGGTGCCAGTATCTGCTTGTTGATGGTTGTGAGTCAGCGCGACCGAGTAGAACTCGCCTACAGTGTCGTCGCCACGCAGAATACAACTTGGGTATTTCCAGGTGACGGCGGAGCCGGTCTCGACCTGCGTCCATGAGATTTTTGAGCGCGCGCCTCGGCAGTCCCCACGTTTGGTGACAAAATTATAGATGCCGCCTTTGCCGTTCTCGTCACCCGGATACCAGTTTTGTACGGTTGAGTACTTGATTTCAGCATCGTCCAGCGTCACCAGTTCGACAACCGCCGCATGCAGCTGGTTTTCATCGCGTTGAGGTGCTGTGCAGCCTTCCAGATAACTGACGTGTGCGCCTTCCTCGGCAATGATCAGCGTGCGCTCGAATTGTCCGGTGTTCATCTCGTTGATGCGGAAGTAAGTACTCAGCTCCATTGGGCAGCGCACGCCCTTGGGGATGAATACGAAGGAGCCATCGGTGAAGACAGCTGAATTCAGCGCCGCATAGAAGTTGTCGCCCGCGGGGACCACGGTGCCAAGATATTTTTTGACAAGGTCCGGGTGATCCTGCACCGCCTCGGAAATAGAGCAGAAGATGACGCCCGCTTCAGCCAGTTTCTTGCGGAAGGTCGTGCCCACGGAAACGGAATCGAAGACGACATCCATGGCCACCTGCGGCTTGTCCCGTACCACGCCGGCCAGCATTTCCTGTTCCAGCAGCGGGATGCCGAGTTTGTTGTAGGTCTCCACAAGTTTCGGATCCACCTCGTCCAGCGACTTGGGCCGATCCTTCATGGATTTAGGCGCCGAGTAGTAACTGATCGCCTGAAAATCCACTTTGGGGTAATGCACATGTGCCCATTTGGGTTCGCTCATCTTGAGCCAGCGTCGATAGGCCTTCAGGCGCCATTCGAGCAGCCACTTCGGCTCTTTCTTTCGGCCCGATATGGCAGCGATGGTTTCCTCCGACAAGCCTGGAGCGTCCGTGTCGGATTCGATGTCCGTGACAAAACCGGCCGAGTACGCTTTGGCGGCTCGACGGGTGACGATATCTTCAACGCTTTCTCCGGTGTTCTGCATAGGAACGGTCTGTCTAAGTGGCTGTTGAATGAAGGATGATCTAGCCCCGCGCTTGCGACGGCGAGAAATGGATAGGAACGCCTTGCTTTAGCGAAACGGCTCGCCCTTTGCCGCCGCTGCGCAGCGGCAGGCTCATTTGGGTCAGCGTCACAGCCTCCAGGGCACTACGAACCGCGTCGTTGATGACGCGCCAGTGCGAGCGAACGCCGCAATGAGATTCGATCCCGCAGCCCTGGTGCACAGAGCACTCGGTCAGTGCGATCGGGCCTTCGAGCGCACTGACGATGTCCGCCACCGAGATATGGTCTGGCGCGCGTGCCAGTCGATAGCCGCCGTGCGCACCGCGAATGGATTCCACCAGTTGCGCTTTAGCCAGCATCTTGAGGAGTTTTGCCACCGTCGGTGCGGCCAGATGTGTGCTCTGCGCCAGCTCATGGGCGTTTTGCAGGCGCGCGGGTGCCAGCGCCAGCTCGGTCATGAGCACGGTGCCGTAATCCGTCAATTTGCTGAGCTTGAACACGAGGCGGGTTTAAATGAGACCAAAGTGGTACGAAATGAAATTGTACGCAGGAGCCGACATTGGATCAACGGGCGGGCAATCTGGGCGAGAATAGCCGGATGAACTCTATCGAACTGAATTGGCCGGTCAGTCAACCCTTTATCTCGACGATCACGGTTGTTGAGGCTCATTTAGACGAATTTGGACACACGAACAATGTGGTCTATCTGGGCTGGCTACAGGATGTCGCGTGGGCGCACTCCCGGCATTTGGGCTTTGGCATGGACGAATATCAGCAGATTGGTGTCGGCTGCGTCGCCCGTCGGCATGAGCTGGACTATCTGGCGCCGACGCATGTCGGCGATGAGTTGCACATCGGGACCTGGATTGCCGAAAATTCCGCGAAGCTGGATATGTGGCGTGCCTACCAGATTACCCGAGCGCAGGATGGCAAGACGGTGCTAAGGGGCCGAACCCAGTGGATTTGTGTCGATATGAAGAGCGGCAGACCGCGGCGTCAGCCGCCTGAGTTTATAGCGGCGTACCGGCCGGCCCGGCAAAGTCAGAGATAGAGATCAGACCGCGTCAGACAACGAGGCGAGCATGCGGTCCAGAAGAAATCCGAGGACTGGCAACTGATCATTGAGTGTGTGCCCCGAATGGAGCAGATGCAGCTCAGCACCATTTCTCGCGGCGAATCTTTCAGCCCGCTCCACGGGTACGATGTCATCCCGGCGCCCGTGAATCACGCAGCAACACTGTGGAACACCTTCAGGTTCCTCATCCCAGTTTTTGAAATACAGGGCAGGGGCCATCAGGAAAAGTGCCGCAGGCCTTAGTTGCTTGCAAGCCATGGCCGAGACATATCCACCCATGCTCGACCCTACCAAGACCAGCTGTCGGGAGCGTGGTGGATCCCTGAGGAGCATCTGCACCCGCTCGTGAGGGTCGAAGGTGCGACTATAATCAGGGCTCATGACATCGAAACGCCGCTTTCTGGCCACTTCGGCCAGATACTTGATCTTGATGCCCCAGGGGCCACTTTCCTTGCCATGTGCAAAGCAGACTAGCCGTTGTTCCGACACGTTGATTCTCCGGGAGAAGCCAAGATGGTAGCGACGAGCGAGGCCCGAACCCATAAAGCAGTTGGGGACAAGCCGAAGAGAGGTAACAAGGAAGCGATGGAGGTCGGACTCACGCTGACGTTCCGCTTTGGCGATGATCCTGATGACAAGGTCACCATGATGGACAATAAAAGCCTCCCTATGGTTGGCAGCGTCTTTGAGAAGCGCGACTTGCTGATCCGAAACTTTATCAAATTGATGCTCAAAGCCGGCGCGTCACAGCCCAAGGTGCTACGAGAATTGGTTCCGGCCGCGCGTTTGCTGCACCGTAAAAAATAAACTGGATACCATTCACCATCTTTGCTTCCAATTTTCTCGTGCGCTATCTGCTGATTCTAGATGCTGCCCTGTGTGCTCTGGCCGCAACCATGGCTGTGTGTCTGGCCGTGGTGTGGCTCATGTACAGCTTTCACGCTGATCTTTCTTCGCGCGTGAGTCTGGAGATGCCGACGGTGGCAACGACGGTCATCGCATTCTCGCTCATGGCAATTGCGCTGGGTGCGGCATTCTGGGCAGTGCTCAAGGAATCCAGATGGAGATGGTGGGCGCAAGGTGCTGCCGCCACAACGGTCTCACTCGCCTCGATGTTTCTGTATGAGCTATTCAGCGCCTGATGTCTTGGTCGCGGCGCTCTTCGAGGCGTTGTAATCGAGCGGGCGCGCTTTCGGCGCACGTGGCTCCGAGGGTCCAATGAACAAAATTATCTTCATCGTACTCAAGAGAACTTCATGCAAGCTTTGAAACTCCCACAACAATGGCAATGGTGGGGCCTAGTGCCGACCGTGGCCGGCCTGTATGCCATTAGCCTGGTCACTGGCTTCGTGAGCGCCTTCTTTGCTGGCATCCCGGGCCTGCTGTGGTTGCTGACGGGCATGGCCATGCTGCTGATCCCTGGGGATATGCGCATCACTGCCTATATGGCGCTGGGTTCTCTGATCGCTGCCCTTTTTAGCTTGCCCGTCATGCTGATCAGCGGTTTCGGCTCTGGACTCCTATTCGTATTGATAGCGGCAGCGTCGTTCATTGTCGCGGGTCGCGTCAGTCTCGCCGACGAGATCGCCCCCGAATGCGTTCCGGTACCAGAGGAAGACCTCCGCACTCAGGCAAAAGTGGGGCTGGACGAAGTAGTCATGGGCTTCTTCCTGATCTCGGCGCGGATTCCCGCCGGGCAGCGCGCAGAGCGCATGTGTGAAGAAGCCAAAGAACTCGGGGAATTGATTAGAAAGAAGGGCTGGGACGACGCACCTGAAAATATGCACAGGAAACCCGGTGCGCCGTCTCAAGTCAACGCGCAGTCTGCACGCAGCCTCGGCTTCGATTACGAGCGCATCAGTTTTGAGAGCGAGTTCGTGCCGGATCCGGATATGCCCGGCGCCAAGGAATGGGCGAAGTATGATCGCAACGGCCGCGCAAATGCTTACATGATGCGTCATCCTGGGCCGCCCAGGCCGTGGCTTGTGTGTGTTCACGGTTATCGCATGGGAGAAACTTGGACTGACTTCGGCCTGTTCAATCCACGTTTGTTTCATCGGCGTATGGGGCTGAACCTGTTGATGCCTACGTTGCCGCTGCATGGCCCTCGTAAGGTGGGCAAGTTGTCGGGCGGACACTATCTGGACGGCAACTTGTTAGAGCTGATCTTCGCCCAGACTCAGGCGCTTTGGGACCTGAGGCGCTGGCTGGCTTGGTTGCGGGATATTGAGGACGATCCGCAGATCGGTGTCTATGGCGTCAGCTTGGGAGGCTACAACGCCGGTCTGCTCGGGGGGTATGACAGCGGGCTGGATTTCGCTGTGTCCGCGATCCCAGTGGTCGATTTTGCCGAGGTCTTGTGGCGCATCATTCCGGTGACACACAAAAGATATTTTGAATCGCGCGGATTGACTGAGGACACCTATCGCGAATTGCTCCGCGTGGTTTCTCCGCTGACCATGCCGACACGTTTGCCGGAAGGGGGACGCCACGTCGTTGCCGCCAACGCAGACCGGATTGTTCCGGTTGGACAGCCGGCACTGCTCGCCCAGCACTGGGGTATTGAGCCCAAGTGGTATCAGGGTTCGCACCTGAGCATCACCCACGAATTCGAGCCACGCATGGCTATCGAGCAGGCTGTAAAGCACGCGGCCTGGGAGGTCGGCAAGGCCGTTGGAGAAACTGTTTAAAGTGGATTTTCCATTCACGATCAATTAGTACAAAACAAGCGAAAGAGAAAAGGCACGAGATTTCATGAAGAAGATTTGCATCAGCGGCACGGGGCTATATACGCCACCCGAATCGGTTTCGAATGATGAGTTGGTGGAATGCTTCAATGCCTACGTTGAAAAATTCAACTTGGAGAATGCTGCCGGCATCGCTGCAGGCAAGGTGCTCGCTATGGCCCCGTCCTCAACGGAATTCATCATCAAGGCATCCGGTATCAAGTCGCGCCACGTGGTAAACAAGTCCGGTGTACTCGAAGTGGACCGGATGAAACCGAGGATTCGCCAGCGCGCCGATGACGAGCCGAGCTTGCTAGTGGAAATGGGGCTTAGTGCCGCAAAAGAAGCACTGGAAAGGGCAGGGCGAACTGGTGCTGACGTCGATTGCGTGCTGGTAGCCTGCTCGAATATGCAGCGCGGCTACCCAGCCATGGCGGTAGAACTCCAGGGATTTCTGGGCGCACAGGGCTTCGGCTATGATGTGAACGTAGCATGTGCTTCAGCCGCTTTTGGTGTGCAGGCGGCGCTCGACGCGGTTCGCAACGGACACGCCAAGTGTGCACTTGTGGTCAGTCCAGAAGTTTGTACCGGTCATCTGAATTTCAGAAATCGAGACTGTCATTTCATTTTCGGCGATGCCGCGACAGCGATCGTGATCGAGCCGCTGGAATCGGCAGTCGCAAAAGAGAAATTCGAAATTTTGGGTACGCGGCTGCAAACACAATTCTCCAGCAATATCCGTAACAATTTCGGCTTCCTGAACAGCGCCGAAGATCCGCCCAGAAGCTGGGACGATGTGTTGTTCCGACAAGAGGGCCGCAAAGTCTTCAAGGAGGTCGTTCCCATGGTTTCCGAATTGATTACCGCGCACCTTATGGAACTTGGCATCGACAAGCACGGCGTCAAGCGCTTCTGGTTGCATCAAGCGAACCTGTCAATGAATCAGCTGATCTCCAAGCGCGTGCTGGGCCGCGAACCGTCGGCGACAGAGGCGCCTGTGATTCTGGATGAGTACGCGAATACGAGTTCAGCAGGCTCCGTGATCGCCTTCCATAAGCACCACGAGGACATGAAGCCGGGCGATGTTGGGGTGCTGTGTGCATTTGGTGCCGGTTATTCCGCCGGCAGTGTGGTGCTGCAACGTGTCTGATCGGCCCCGGACTTCATGATCGAAACTGAACAGCGCCTGCGGTCCGCGCTGGAGGGAACTCATGAGAACGAGCCGCGGCCTCTGGCAAAGCTTGATTTGCCTCTTGGCGCGGAGCGGCTTCTGCCAAAAGACTTTCTGGACAATCTTCGGCGCGCTGCGGTACTCGCGCCGGTCATCTGCAGAAAATCGGGTCACAGCGTAATCCTCACGCGCCGCGCGGAACATCTAACCTCGCATAAGGGGCAGATCAGTTTTCCCGGTGGTGGGCGCGATGCGGAAGATTTCGATGCAGCCGCGAATGCGCTGCGCGAGGCGGATGAAGAAATCGGCTTGCCCCCAGATCGGGTCGAAGTGATTGGCTATCTGGACGACTACCCGACCATCAGTAATTATCGCGTGACCCCGGTGATCGGCATCATCGAGGGCCCTTTCGACCCTCGTCCTGACCCTTCCGAAGTTGCCGAAGTTTTCGAGGTGCCCTTGTCACTGGTACTTGATCCCAAAGCATACAAACGCAAAAGCCTCAGCCGTGATGGGCTAATCATTCCCTACCACGAACTGAACTGGAAGAACTACCGAGTCTGGGGCGCAACCGCTGGCATGCTCTGGGACCTCTGCTGCAGGGTGAACCAGATTGAGCGCTGATCCCATACGTGACGCTGAGACTCTTCAGCGAGCCGCTGCCAGGCTGGGTTTCGACTGGAACAATGCCGACGAGCTATGGGCCAAGCTGGACGAAGAGATTGGCGAACTGCGTGAAGCCAGCACTCAGGGCGAGGAAAGAATTCTTGACGAATTAGGTGATCTGCTCTTTGTGACAATCAATCTGTCGCGTCATTTGATGGTGGATCCAGCTGCGGCTCTGGCGCACGCGAACGAGAAATTTCGGCGTCGCTTTGCCGTGGTCATGGAAGGCGAGGGGGATTGGAAGGACCTTGCAGGCCCGGATCGCATTGAAAAAATGGAGGCGCTCTGGCAGGCGGCCAAGGCGCGTGGGCTGTAGTCTCCGCAGACATCTCTTAGAATTCGCCCGATTGGCATGAATCCCTCATTCCCGAAAAATCGGGAATTCATCTGGCTGCAGTTCAATGGCTTATCCGCAAGCGCCTTCACGCACGTGAGTGGGAATGATGACGAACCTGGTAAATATTTAAGGAAGTTTCAATGAATCAGATTCACATCGGCGTGCTCGGCGCCGCAGGTCGCATGGGGCGCGCCGTTATCCAGGCCGCAGACACGGCGGGTCTTGTCCTCGGCGCGGCCTGTGAGCGCGCCGACGCAGCCGAGATCGGCAAGGATGCAGGCGAACTGGCGGGGGTCGACTCGCGTGGCGTACTGATTATGAGCACGCTGCGGGAACAGTCCGGGGCCTTTGACGTGCTGATCGACTTCACCCGCCCCAAGGCGACGCTCGATGCATTGGATATCTGCATTGCGCTGGGCAAGTCGATGGTGATCGGAACCACTGGCTTTACGGAGGCCGAGCAAGCGCGTATCGAGGCCGCAGCGAGCCGCATCGCCATCGTCAAGGCGGGTAATTTCAGCCTCGGTGTGAATCTCTGTCAGCACCTGGTCGAAGAGGCCGCGCGAGCATTGGGTGCGCCATTCGATATCGAAGTCATTGAGGCGCACCACAAGCACAAGGTGGATGCGCCGAGCGGCACGGCGCTCATGCTGGGGGAGGCCGCTGCAAGAGGTGCTGGACGGGACCTGTCCAAGGTCGCGGTCTACGAGCGCCATGGACAAACCGGCGCCAGGCCCGATGGGGCCATCGGCTTCTCCACCATTCGCGGAGGCGACGTGGTGGGCGAACACACGGTGCTATTCTTGGGTGACGGCGAGCGGGTGGAAATAACTCACAAGGCCAGCTCCAGGCTGAATTTTGCACATGGTGCAGTACGCGCTGCGGCCTGGGTCAGCTCACGTGCGCCGGGGCTATACTCTATGCAGGACGTCCTGCGGAACTAGGATCCTGGCGCGGTTTGCGCCGCATTCAGTTGCGGAATGCGCTGGTTGACGTAACGGTGCAGAGCGCCGGCCTTGGAGAAGGTATGTGACTGACGCGACCACCAGCCCTGGACGGAGGGTACGCGCAGCGTGCGATCAATCATGGCCTGATTGCCTTCCAGAAAACAGGCCTCGACTTCTGCCAGCTCTAAAATATTGGAAAAGTGGTGGAAGTAGGAAAACAGCAGCATGCCAAAGCGGTCGTGCTCAGCTTCGCTGAGGCTTTCTTGATCTGTCATGCCCTTGACCCAGAGAGCACAGACGTCCTTGTCGCGCCAGACGTCCGCCATCATGTTGGCAAGACCCAGGCTAACCTGCTGCTGCGATCCGGAAATAAACGTCTGCCGTGCATGTTTGACCTGCGAGGCCATGTAGATCAATGAGCCGATGACCGTAACCGCTGCGATCAGATCGGCGATATCACCTAATAAATTCCAAACCATACGCCTTCTCCCTATATTTCTTAGTGCATTCATGATCGCATGCGTTTGCATGCTCTTTAACCCCGTTTGTATTTGCGCGCCGTTTACATCTGGACCTATCCCGATGGAGCGTTTCAATGCAGACCCAACGCAACAAAAAACTGGTCCTGAGCACCTTCGCGCTGGGTGTGTCGGCGCTGGTTTCTGCTTGCAGCCAGACCGTAGACCGCACGAGGAACCTGCCGCGGGGGAATCATGTCGATTCCGCTCATGTGCAGCACCGAATTATCGCGCAGCGCGAACCTGAGGCGGAGATTCGTCCTGAGCTGAGTCAGGCCGATGAGGCCATTTCGGATCGCATAACCGACTCGCCAGCCGACTACAGGATTTCAGAGCAAGCCAGAAGCCGCTTGCTAGCCCAGCCTCAATTCCATTTAAAAAAAGATGCCACAGTGAGCGCGCAGGCGAGAAGGCGCGCCATCATGGCTAATGCCGCGCCCGTTTCAGCGCCAGCGCTAGCGGTGCATTCGCCAGTCTCAAATACTGAGACCTACGCTGAGCTGGCGCGCAATTCGGTCAAGCTCGCCAGCGAGCATCCGGTATCGACATTCAGCATCGATGTCGATACCGGGAGCTATGCCAATGTGCGCCGCTATCTGAATCAGGGACGTTTGCCGCCTCACGATGCAGTTCGGGTTGAGGAACTGCTGAACTATTTTGACTACGCCTATGCCCCACCCGAATGCTCTGATCAACCCTTCTCGGTCCGCACCGAAATTGCGCCCACACCCTGGAATGCAAATACGAAGTTGGTGCATATCGGGATACAGGGGTGCCTGCCGCAAGCCCTGCCTGTGGGAAGCAATCTGGTCTTTCTGGTCGATGTCTCGGGTTCCATGAGCAGCCCTGACAAACTGCCGCTGGTGAAAACGGCGCTGAAGATGCTGACGCGTGAGCTAGGCCCAGGTGACCGCGTCAGCCTGGTGGTTTACGCAGGTGCCTCGGGGGTCGTACTCGAACCCACAGCAGGTAATGACAGCGAGACGATCGGAGCGGCGCTGGAGCGCCTGCAGGCCGGCGGCTCGACAAATGGTGGATCCGGGATTGAACTGGCCTACGCGATGGCCCGACAGGGCTGGATTGAAGGGGGTGTGAATCGTGTTTTGCTGGCCACGGACGGGGATTTCAATGTCGGCACCACGCGGTTTGAATCACTGATTGATCTGGTCGAGGAAAAGCGCAGGAGCGGTGTCGCCTTGACCACACTGGGTTTTGGTCAGGGAAATTACAACGATCATCTGATGGAGCAGTTGGCTGACGCCGGTGACGGTAATCACGCCTATATCGATTCGGCTCAGGAAGCCTACAAAGTGTTGGTGAGGCAACGCCATGCCACTCTGACCACTATCGCTCGCGATGTGAAAATCCAGATGGAATTCAATCCCGCTCAAGTGTCCGAGTATCGACTGATCGGCTACGAGAATCGGGGCCTGAATCGTGCGGACTTCAATAATGATTCGGTGGATGCCGGAGAAATCGGGGCGGGACACAGTGTGACTGCGCTGTACGAAATTGCACTCAAGCGGAGTGGCGGAGAGTTAATTAGCCCATTGCGTTATGGACAGGCGCAGACTGCCGAGGTAGACGTTTCCGGCGAGATTGCCTACCTGCGTCTGCGTTACAAGCAGGCACAGGACGGCATCGCCGCACGAAGCAAGCTGATCCAGATACCGCTGCTCAAATCACAGATCGCAGCTTCGGCTGATCAGGCCAGTCCGGCGCTGAATATGTCGGCAGCCGTTGCCGCATTCGCTCAGCTCCTGTCCGGTGGTCAGTATATGCAGGGCTTCGATTACACTGCAGTGGCACAGCTTGCTGAACGCGGCGGCGATGATCGCTTCGGCGACCGTGCCGGGTTTCGCCAGCTGATAAATCTGGCTGAGAGTCTCTCGCAGCAGGCACACAATGACATCGTCAATATTGGAGGCTAGGGCAACTGGAAGCCACACTTGCCACGTCGGTGCCGGATTTGGAGAACCGGAATGACATCACCGACGAACAGCTCATGCGCCGCTATCAGCGCGGGGATGCGGCTGCCTTCGAGACCTTGTTCCGCAGGCACCGCGACCCTGTTTTTCGTTACTTTCTGCGAGGCTGCTCCGACCGCGAGCGAGCGGCTGATCTGTATCAGGACGTCTGGGCTTCGGTGGTTCGTGTTCGCGAGACTTGGCAACCCAGGGCCAGATTCACCACCTGGTTATATCGTCTGGCGCATAATCGCCTGGTCGATGAATACCGGCGCGCCAAGATTCCGAGCGAGCCGCTTGCAGAAGATAGTCTGCTGTCCGCGGCAGCCAGCGAGCAGCCCGAAGCACAGCTCAGCCGCCAGCAGCGCGCGCGGCGGCTTATTCAGGCCGTACAGGCCCTGCCAGAAGAACAGCGCGAAGCCTTCGTCCTTCAGCAGGAATCCGGCATGAGCCTGGAACAGATCGGTGAAGCGACCGGCGTCGGACGCGAGACGGTCAAGAGCCGTCTACGCTATGCCCTGAACAAACTCAGACAGGAGCTGGCCGATGTC
>JBFJJV010000005.1:0-56973 GCA_041635265.1 Panacagrimonas sp. | reverse complement strand
CTTCATGCAAAAGGGTTCCTATCTTGAACATGAGCTCTGGTGTGAGTTGATCAATTTTCAGCTCACTGGAGTTCAGGCCTTGTAACAGGGCTTGGAGCAATTCCGGAGAGATCTCCACTGGCTCTGCTGTCGCAGCAGCTGGATGAGTCTGAGCTGCAGCGGGCGGGGGGGCAGGCGGCGGCTGCACAGCTGCATCAAAGTCACCCAGTAAATTTGAAGCAGCAGAGGAGGGCGGGCTGCTGCCGAGCAGGTCATCGATTGAGGGCTCGCTTTTGGGGCTTGCAGGGCTAAGCTCCGCCGCCGGTTCCACGCCGGATTGAGCAGGCTTGAGCGGCTCATTTCCCGCTGGATCCAAATCCGAAAAATCTGGCAGCTGCGGCCGCGCAGCGGCATTCGGTTTCGGTGCGACAGCGTTTGGCGGTTGGAAAGCTGAGCTGATTTCAGGAGCCGAATCGGCCGTGCTTTGTGAGTCGGGGCCCTTGATTCCACCGATCCACTGGGTCAGGCCACTGTCGGTTCCGCCATCATGTGATGGTGGGGCTTTGCCCAGTGGACTATTGGCCATCGGATCCGCAGTGGATTCAGAGGATAAGCCGAACATGGCATCCAAGCTGCCTTCCCCAGGCGCTTTGGGACTATTGCCGAATTCACTGAAGGCATCATCGGGCAAATCTGCACCGGCCGGAGGTAGTTGCTGGTCGCTGGCGGCCGGCGGCGGTGCCATCGGATCAAAGTCATCAGGTAGCGCACCGATCGGTTCATGGGGTGGCGCCAGAGGGTCTTCTTCTGGAAATGCCCGGCGGTCGGAATCCATGCCCAGACCGTCCAGAATGCCACCGCCCTCGGATGCTGAGGATGGAGTAGGTGAGCCAAATGGCTTGGCATCTGGAGCGGGCTTATCGGAAGTGCCGAGCAGATCTCCGAACGGATTGGCCGAATCGGCAGACGAAGCCTTGGGTGAAGCAGTTGGGGCAGGGCTGGCCGCCGAGCTCCCAGGTGCGTCGCCAAATTCTGCAGCCAGTGGCGCAGCGGGCTGTGGAATTTGGCTCTGTCCGGCACGAACGGCCAGTTCATAAGGACCGATGACGATGCGGTCACCATCGTGAATTGCCGTGGAATTTCCTTTGCCCAGGGGAACACCGTTGACCTTAAGCGGGTTGGTGCCCTCGTCCGTGATCAGATACTTGCCTTCACGGTATCCCACCTTGGCGTGAATACGTGACACACCACGCGTTTCGTCAGTCAGGGTCAGTGAGCAATCCGGAGAACGACCCACAGTGCCGCCAAACTCGTCAAAGTCGACCAATTTCGGCTGAGCGGGTGGCGTGCGATTGAAAGTCAGGATCTCTAAGCGGATCATTTTGGGCAGCTCACTTTGCGACCCTCATCGGGAGAATGTTTGTACGATACCGGCAGGAATTAAAATCCTGGTAATACTGCGTCCGCTGCCCTCTGTCGGCGCTTTTGGAGGAGTCATTGAACACATTTGAATTCAAGCTCTGGTCCCCCTCCGTGTAGTAATCATGATTGCCGCCCGACGGCGACGAGCTAAGTGCCTGCGGCAAGCACATTGTACCGCCGACGAGGCTTTGTTTTGGGCTGTCAATTACAATTGACCGCTCGCACCGCTGAGGCATCTGGCGAAGACAGGGCAAATGTGTGGGATTCAGCCCTGACTGCGAGGCTAACGAAGTTCTGGTGTCGATCATGGCCTGGATTAATCGCTCTACAATGGCTTTCGCCCCTTGGTCTTGATACCTTGTTTGGATGACTCTTCAAAGCTCACTGAGCAGTCGTTGTCTCTGAGTCCGATACTCATCTTCGGTGATCAGACCCTGATCACGAAGCGAATCAAGCTGCCTGAGGCGGTCAGATGCCGGCTCCTTCCTAGTTTCTGCGTCTGATTGACTTGAATTCCAGTCGATCACCACATTTTCCTGATCATCGTTGTCAGCGAAAACTCGTAGTCGATGGCCGGGTAGCAGGCTATACCCCGCAAACGGCAAAACGTAATCCCTGGTTATCTGGTACCGCTTGCTGTTTTCTAGATCGATTCGCAAAACAAGCCGAACCTGTGGCACCTTATTCACCCTGACGCCAGTCCCGTGAATCTCCACTACGGTGGCCATCCCTGGCGCACCTTCCCGCATGACGCGTTTCACAGTGCTCTGCTGCTTGATGCCGCCAAGAATCAGGCTGCCTACGGTCAGCAGGAGCAGTACTCCAATAAGCCCGAAAGTGAGCGGCAATCTCCACTCGGCCTTGAGTCCGTAGCGGAATAGCAGAAACCCCGCGCTCAGTACGGCAATAAAGACCAGTGGAAACAACAGGGAAAATCCTGAGGTATTCGAACTCATCTGTCAGCCTGTTTCCGGCTGCTCAGGCGTCGAATCCGCGCCGGCAGAATTGCTTGGTTTCGGCTTTGAATAAATGCTGGCGCGCAGAAGATAACCGCCCATTTCTATTCGTGCCCCGTCCAGCAGAGGAACCTCTTCTCCGAATTCGATGAGGACGCCGTCAACCACCAGTTCGTTGGTGGCGCGTGACAGGATTCTCACTTCGCCAGAGCGACACACAATTTGAGCGTGTGTGCGCGACAGTTTTTGCTCTGGGTCGGGTAGACACATGTGATTGCTGCGCGAACGGCCGATCGTGCCGCCGGTTGATCCGAAGCGCACAGCCTGAACGCTGGCAGGACCGTGATCAGCAGATCTTACAATTTCAAGAGATGCGATGGCAGGATTCATGGTGCCAGCAGTAGTACGACCGTCTGGCTTGGCGCGATTCGCGCCCCAGGACAATTCGTGCTGTTCTGCAGCGACATGCTGGTCAGTCGAGTGGCAGGCATGCCACCAAACAAGACGGTGAACGCTGCGGTCAGGTGTCGACTGGGGCCCATCACCATGCCCGAGGCAACGCCCATGGCGACACCAGCGTTATCTCCATTTGTCATAGGAATCATGGTCGACATATTGTGCACCGGCATACCCATGATGAGAATGTTGGGCACGGTGGGAATTGCCGTTGGCCCCATGGCGATGTTGGGGTAGGGGATAGGGATCGGGGCAGGCGAGGGCGGCGCAGGCGTCAGGCAGACATCCGGAAAGCCCATGTCCTGACCCATCATTTGAGTATTTGCAAACATGTGTGCTGCCTCCATTTAGCCGAAATGAATCTGGCCGCCGCGGCCCTTGACCAACTTTTTCCCTTCAATCAGCACATGTTCTCCGGTGGCCCGCAGGATTTGCTTGGCCTCGATCTCTGCGTGCTCGGCGCTGACACGGTCTATGCCCTCGGTCGTCCGGAAATATTGTTTGCTGTAGTGACTCACGCGCTCAAATACGGAGCGAAGGGTGGTGCCCACCATCGAGAGGGAAGCGGATATGAATCTCAATTCCCTGGCCACGAATTCAGTATCTTCAGACGAAATGCGGCAGGCTTTTACTTTGACCTCCAATTGCTTGCCGGACATGGCCATTGAATCCGCTCGAAAGGCGAGCGTTCCATTGCTGACCGATATGCTTGTTTGCGAGTCAAAGTTCACAGTGGGCTCGACGCCTTCTTCGCGCAGCAGAATCGCTTGAATCCAGACTTCATCCGGTGCCACCAGCAAGCAACTGACAGTATCGCCAATAGCGATTTCAAGCAGGCAGCTGGCCGCGCGCTTCGCGCGAAATTCTGCATCGCCACTCTTGACCAATATGGTTTGACCATCCACCAGACTCACGATGCCCACGCAGTGGTCGGCACTGATGTGCATGGGCGTCGCGGTCTGTTTAGAGCCTGCTCTTTTTTGAGAACGGAGGGCGGTATGACTCATTCTGATTCTCCTGATGCCGTGTTCATGCCGGCGCAGCGCCTCGCGGACGCCAGCGCTCGGCTTTTTGAAGTGATGGATCTGTTTCCCGCGCCCGCGCCCTGTCGGTCAATTGTGAATCCTGGGTCTGTGCGCAGTGAAGAATGGTGCGGAACATATTCGCTTCTCGCGCGTCGACGCGATTGAGGTCCGCATCGCTGAAATCCGCATAGCTCAAATCAGCGCGACGCATGAGTGCGCCTGGAAGCTTCGCTTTGGCAAAATGGCACTGGTCCAGAACCGCGAGATCAAAGCAGGCGCCGGGTAGTTCTGCGCCTGAGAAAAGTGACTGCGGAAGCGTGGCGCGCGAAAAATTCACTCTATTTCCTCGGCTATTACAGAACAGGCTCATCGGGGCGGTAACGCCCGAAAAATTGCAGTCACTGATGTCGGAGTTCGTAAAGTTGCATTGACGCATGGCGAGGCCCTCAAAGCTGCTGCCGGCAAGAGAGGTATCCGAAAACAGGCATCCTTCAATTTTGAGCCCGATAAATGTGCGCTTCTGCAAATCAGTCTTGTTGAACGCCACGCGGAGCATCGTAGCGTTCTCCCAAACCATGCCAGTGAGGTCACACTCCAGTACGGCAGTATGCTCCCAGATGGTATTGGCAGCGCGAGTGTCCCGCATGCTCACTTTGGTCAGGGTAGTGGCTTGCAGTTCACAGGCGGTCAGATTCGATCGATCCAATGCGCACTCGCTGATCACGGCCATGGAAAGATCAGACTGCTGCAGGTTCAGATTGCGCATTTCGCATTGGTTGAACACCGCTGCGTGGATATCACATTGGGGCAGTAATGCCCCGTCCAGCTTGCACTGATTGAAGGTGGCCCGGCGCAAATGCGCCCTGCTGAAGTCCGCGCCTTCCAGATTGCAACGATCAAACACCGCCTCGCGAAGGTCCGCACCGTGGAAGATGGTGCCGGACAAGTTACAGACAGAAAAAATAGCACCGGGGATCGAAATGTTCTTGAAGTCGGCGCCACGGAAATCTTTGGCTTCCAGTTGTTCGCCGAGGGCAACCGCATAGGTGAGTAGATTGGCGTCCATGAAATGGCGGGAATCTAAACCTGTGGTGCCTGGAAGCGTGGGTGGACGCGTGCGCGTTCAAAGACGGCGTCGTCAGTCTGCGTCTTGGTATCGAGTTCGACGCGGGAAAGATCGGCCCCGAAAAAATGAGATTGACGGATGTCGGTTCCGTGCAGGATCGCTCCTTGGAGCATGGCATTCTTGAAATCGACCTCAGTCGCCGTTGCTTTTGTTAGCTTCGCTTTGCGCAGTAGGGCGCCGCGGAAGGTCGCCCGGCTGAGGTCACTACCTTTCAGGTTCGCTCGCGTCAGATTGGCGCCATCCAGATTCGCCGAGCGCAAGCGAGACCCAGACAGATCAGATTCTCCGATGTTCGCAGCACTCAGATCGGCGCCTGCAAAACTGGCACCGGAAAAATCACAGTCTGTGGCAAAGACGGACTGCTTCATGAGCGCGGCATCAAATCGTGCCTTCTGCGCAATGCAGCCGAGAAAATTGACCCGGCTGAGGTTGCATTCGGTGAAATCGGCTTCGATGAGTGAGCACTCCAGAAAGGTGCTGCCTTCGAGTCTGGCGCCAGAGAACAGGTTTTGGTCGAGTTTGAGCTTGTGGAAAAACAGTTCACCAGCCATGGCTTCGGAGCAATCAACGCCCTCCCAAACCGTCTCCAGCACGTCGGCCCAGCGCAGATCAGCCCATCTCATATCGGTGCCGATGAGATGGCTGCGCATGAAAATGGCACGGCAAAACTTGGAACGCGCCAGTACCGTGCGCTTGAACAGGGCATTGCCAAGATTGGCCTGACTGAAATCCGCACCGACTGCGATGGCATCCGTGAAATCGGCGTGTGCCAACACGGCGCTATTGAACTTCGCGCGGGTCAGATTGGAACCGGCCAAATTGCTGGACTCTAGCCACGCCCCTGAGAAGTCCATGCCGCGCAAGTCCATATTCGAGAGATCAACGCCGGTCAGGTCTATTCCAGGTATGGACTTCTGGCCGTTTGCAGCAAGCCATTCGATCTCACTGCGTCGCTCATCAGCTAATGCGCCTTTCAGGCGATGTGCGGGTGGCTGCATGTGCGCCGACTTTCGATAGTTCTCGCGTCCGCTGAGTTCCATTAGCGCGAGCTTTTGTGCTGTTGCTGCAGAATCGAATTCCTTGTCCTGCTCACGATGCACTTGTTCCAGGCGTGCCAGCTCAGCTCGGCCGCTGAACTTGGGTGGTCCGCGGCTCACTAGTTCCTTCGGGTCCACTTCGCCACGTTTTGCGGCCGCAACCACTTTTTCAAGAGCGTCGACCATTTGCTCGACCGTGGCCCAGTTTGCCTTTTCCTGCTGCTCGGCCATCTTGTCCAGATACGCAGGCAATTCCTCGAGTGAAGGTTGCTTCTCGCGTTTGGGCACCACAATGCCAAGGGCATCCGGATCCTGGCCCTGTGCACGCGCTCGCTCTCGGGCAATATTGATGTCAACTTCTGCTCTGCGCGCCTGCGCGTGTTCTTTGAATCCTTCGACCTTCATATTCTGCTGCTTGGCGTCTGCTTCCGGGTCCCAGGTGCTGATGCCGTCTGGCAGCAATGGTGTGTCGTTGAGCAGCTGTATGCCCGCGTGACGATCCGTCGTTCTCTTTTCGAATTGCTCCAGGTAGTAAGCGTCCGTTTTGGGGGGCTCGCCAATGCGCTCGATGGCGCCCATCACTTGCCTGACGTCGTGCGCGTCATCTTCGAGCGTTCGGGCCATTCCCTGATAAATCAGCACGGCGCATTCCGCGTGCGGGAAGAACCAGACTGTTGTCAGACCGCTGGCGACTTCACGAAACTTCAGATTGTCAGTATTCCCTCGTTCTGATTGTTGCTTGGTAAAGATGCGGACGCGTAGCCCGGGTAGAACGCCGCTGACGATCGCTTTGTCAGGATGCATATTCTGAAATTCAAAGGCTTCGTCGCCCTTGAGTGGCGCATCCAGCCATTGATCTCGTGGCGCCAGATTGAAGTAATTCCAGTTCGCGTCTGGAGGGAGGCCTGGCGAATGATCTTTCAGCCAGTTTTGATCGTAGGTCCCACGAAAAGCCGCCCTTTGCGGATGCATGGGATCCAAGGGGCCCAGACTGGCGGGCACAATCTGATCATCCGGGCGCATCAGACGCGAGTGCGGCAACTCCAGATTGGGTAGCTCACGTAGCCCTTCAACGGTTTGACGCCCTTTGCCCAATAGATTGATCGGGTAATCTTCGCCGCCATACGCCTTTGACCAGTGAATAGGCATCCGCTCGAAAGGGCGAGGGGGGGATGTGGTGGAACCGTTCCAGTAGCGATCGCCAGAGGCCAATATTGTTTTGCGTCGGCCAGCGAACTTGGCCTGTGCTGCAACCGCATTCGAGCCGCTGGCATCGGGGTAGGCAAAGCCGTGAACCAGAAATTCGGAGGTCTTCTTGAAGACGCCCTCGTCGATCATGGGCGCTTCCATCTGCGTGCCCAGGAACTCCCACATCGATTGCTCTGACCAAAGTGATCCCTCCTGGGGCTGCTCGAATGGGACGTACAGATAGGCCGAAACGCTCAGGCCAAATCGACGGCGAAATTCCACTGGTCGACAAGAGAAACCAAGCGACTGGGGCTTTAGTAAATGCATGGACGACTAGCCGTGAGTAATTTCACGCGGCTTACTGGAAGCCATTCTCTGGATCGTCGTCGCCATCGACTATATCGGTGCCGTTCTGTGCGGAACCGCTGCCCTTGCCGCCTCCGGAACCCTTGGGAGCGCCACCGGAGCCACTGCCTTTGCCGCCTCCGAGTGATGTTGCTTGCGCGGGGGGCGCATCAACCTGATCATTGCTCTGATTCATGCCCGTGTTTTCACCCTCGGCGCCCAGGCTAGCATCTGAGTGGAATGGATTCGCTTGATTCAGAAACGTGGTTTCTCCAGCCAGATTGGAAAGTCGTGCGGCCAGTGCAGCGTGTCCTGCGTTCGCTGCGGCTTCCGCAGCTTGTCCGAGTTGGCTTTGAGCGTCCTCATACTGCTCCGCCGTATTGCTGATGTCGTTATACGCAGACAGCCCTGTGGCGCCAGCCGAGTTTGCGGCGACCAAAGCCCGAATGACGGTATCCAGCATACTCGCGGGAGGAGAGCCACCACCACCACCGCCACCGCCACCGCCAGCACTCATAATTTTTAAGGGAGCCATTTCGAGTGCCGGCGAAGAGACCATCTCGAGTCGTGGGCCAATATGGGTTGATAGCGTTGCTCCGATGACCGTGTCCAGAGAGATCGCCAGCTTGGTTTCCAAGCTCATGCCGACGAAGGTGCCCATGGCCATCGATAATGAGGTGCTGGTAGACATGCCGGCGAAAAAATCGCTTGCCATCCCCATATAGCCAGAGGCGTTGCTGCCCATGACGGTAGTGTTGTTTCCGACCGAGACCTGATTGATATTTGCCATCGACATGAGGTCAATATCGGTATTGCTGATCACCGAACACTTCTGCCCCATCATGAAAGCATTCGCTGCGGAGTTAAGATTCAAATCACCCGAAGCAGCCAAGGTGATCTTGGTTGCGCCATATCCGATGTCGCCAGATACAACGAAAGTCTGATCCCCACTGATGGTCCTCGACTCGTTTCCGGCTGTTGTGTCTTCCGTTCTGTTGCCGCCGGTTACCTTTGAGTCTAGCGTGCCCGTGACTTCTTCTTTTCTGAAGCCGTCGATGAAAATTTCCTGGTCCCCATTGACTTTCAGGTGGTGGAAATCGCCAACCTCGGAAACATGGCCATGTGCCACGGAGTAGTCCTCGCGCTCCAGTACCTGCACATTTCGATTCTTTTCGACTTTGATCCATTGGTCATTTTCGATGGTTACCCACTGATCGTTATGAACCTTTAGAAATTGATCATTCCCGACAAAAGTTGAATCATTATTCTCGACATGCGTGTCTTTATTCTTCTCCGCATGAATATAAATCTGCTCCTCGCCTTTCTTGTCCTCGAACTTCAACTGATTCGCAGTTGAAGGTGAGCCGTCGCTGCTGGAGCGAGTGAGGATTCCTGATTGGGTCTTGTTTGCCGGGAGCTCCCAGGGCGGCATCTGATCCGCGTTATACACACGGCCAGTAATGACGGGCTGGTCCGGGTCGCCTTCCAGGAAGCTGACGATGACTTCCTGTCCGATTCTGGGAATGGTCATCCAACCATAGTTCTTTCCAGCCCACATCTGCGAAACCCGCATCCAGCAGCTGCTTTGATCGTCTTTTTCACCGTAACGATCCCAGTGAAACTGAACTTTCACACGGCCGTACTCGTCGACGTGAATCTCTTCGCCGCTAGGACCCACCACCTCAGCCGTCTGCGGACCTTTGACGGTGGGAATGGGC
This sequence comes from Panacagrimonas sp., assembly GCA_041635265.1. Taxonomy (GTDB): domain Bacteria; phylum Pseudomonadota; class Gammaproteobacteria; order Nevskiales; family Nevskiaceae; genus Panacagrimonas. The sequence continues at coordinate 47,721 of JBFJJV010000005.1, read as the reverse complement.
GTGAGTCTGGCGGGCCGGAATGGGTAAGCGCTGGGAAGTACTTTGAACCAGCAGTCAAAGCTCGGAAGGCGAGCTTGGCCATCGATTGCTTCCGGCAAATTATTCTGCGCCACGATATGGCAGGACAGCAGAAGGTATTCCCGGTTCTGGTCGCTGCGGCCAAAGTTGGCCAGCTCAAATAGCGCACCACAACTGAACTCTCTGATGTCAGAACGGCCTTCGGTGACTTCCTGTGCCACTTGGATTTCTTCGAGCCGGGTCCGTGCGATGATCTCGCCTTCGGCTGGCTCCAGATATTCCCCCGGATAGTCGAATATTTCGTGCTCCGACTCACTGTGCTGATGCTCAATGATCGCTTGCCCGAGCATCTCGGTCGTGGGCGTTTCAAAATTGTAATCCCGCGTGGCCGTTTTCCCGGGTTGGATCTGCTTGGTCACTGTCCACTCCGCCACGTACTCCATACCCGAGCGTGGTGGGCGGCCCTGCCGCTGAAACTCGAAGGTGCCGATGGACTCGTGTGCGCTGACTGCGTCACAGATGACCATGGTGTGCTTGCCCTTCTCATGTTTGAAGAAGTAGTAGATTCCGGCTTCTTCTAGGAGTCGGCTGACAAAGGCGAAATCAGTTTCCCGGTATTGAACGCAATAGGTCTTCGGGTGGTAGTACTCGGATAGTTGAAATTCGTAATCGGCGTCTGGCTGATCGGCAAAGACCTCCTCGACGATATCGTGGACGTCCTTTTCCTGGAATATCTTGCAATCCGCGGTGCGGGTCAGCATCCACAACCAGGGACGCAGTACCAGACGGTACTTGAAGAGTCGTCCAGACATTCCGACCAGGCCGATCTGGGCCACGCGACCGTCGATGTGTTTCTGACGGCCGGGGACCCGGGTCTCGAGCGAAACGGTTGCATGATGGCCCAGCAGATCATCGAAATTGACGTTGCCATCTTTGCTCAGAGCGATGACTTCGTATTCGAACAGGCGACCCAGAGATTCGGTTCCGTTTATCCGGTCGACCATGAAGGCGTCACCACCCAAAGGCGTCTCAATGTGAATCCACCGGTTTTTAGAAGAGAGACCGCTGAGTATGGTCATATTTTAGGCTCCGCGTTGCGCTGCAACGATCAGGCCGGGTACGGGCTTGCCCAATTCGGTTCGCAGCGTATCTTCGACAATCTCGATGTTTGGAAATCCTGCGCCCTTCAAGCAATCCTCCACGTATTTGCGAGTATGCGCGTAGCGCCCATGAAACTGAATGGCGTAATCGTCGCTCTGTGATAGGCCGTGTTCCACAGAAAAGAAAAACCAGCCATCGGGCTTTAATGCGCCTTGGGCCGCCTTGCAAACCTCGTCAATGGCGCCGATGTAACACAGGGTGTCGGCGCTGGTGACAACATCATATATGGCGGATTTGTTTTGCAGGTAGGCCGTCAATTCGGCCTCATGCAGTTCATCATAGACTTTGCGGTCTTTCGCCTTGCGCATCATTCCCGGAGACAGGTCGACCCCGATCAGACGCGCACAGCTCGGCCTGATGAGTACCCCTAGCAAGCCGGTGCCACAACCGGCATCCAGCACCTTTAGTGAGCGATGCGATGCGCCGATGGCAAGCTCAATCGCCCGTGCAATCAGTTCTGGCGCACGATACTCAAGTGATTCAAGCTTTGCATCAAATGAATTGGCGAAGCCATCGAAGGTGTTGCGCACATAGCTGTCGCTGGCCCGATCAGGAACGGGGGCCCCGCCGCAGGCCGCCAGCATATGCTTGGCCTCTGCGTCATCGGGGGCCTGTGTCAGACGACGTGCAAAAAGGCTGGCGGCTTCTTCGAGCTTGCCCGTGTAAGCCAGAATAAAGGCGAGGCGAGCTCGCGTATTGTCTAGGTCCGGATTCAGTTCATGGGCACGCCGAAAATGTTCTATGGCCTCGTCGGTTCTTTCCTGAACAGCGAGCACATTTGCAATACTGTTATGTACCGCGGCACTGTTCCGTCCCTCTTCTAAATCCAGCGCCGGGCGAATCATCGCTTCCGCCTCATCGATTCGTTTGAGAACCCGCAGCATCACGGACAGCGCGACTCGTGGTTGCATGGCATCCGGTTTGATCGTCAGAGCCCGATTCAGGTGATGCGCGGCCTCTTGAACGCGCCCAACAGTCAGCAGCATATTGCCGAGATTGGCGTGTGCATCAAAGTAAGGCGGGTGTAATTCAATCGCTTTGCGAACCGCAGCAATCCCTTCCTTTTCATTATCCCGCTGGAATTCGAGCATGCCGTAGTAATGCCAGGCATCCGGACTGTCTGGCCAGGTCTCCAATATGCGTTTATAGACCTGTTCGGCATCGTCGAATTCGCGACGCTGATGGATGCGCATGGCCAAGGCTAGCGCTTGCTGGTGATTTAGCGCCTTCGGCTGTTCGCGTTCGCTTTCTTCGGGCTGGTTCAGTTTCATGTCAATTTGTTCATTTTCCCCGGCTCATACCCGTGTTTCGTTGTGGTCGCTTCAGTGGTGATCCCAGCGAATTTATCTGGCGTTTGCGAATATCTGGCATTGCCTGCCCTATGCCTATTTGTCCTCCGATGGCTTTTAGAAGGCATCCTGTCTCTGCGCGCCAAAGCAGTGGAGGCTCGTCCCCCGGGGTATTAGTATGCGTTGCTGATTGTGCCTTTATGGACCCAATTGTGGGATCGGGTGAAATATTTTTGCATCTCTGCTGGGCTGGTGAATTTGTAATTTAGCTGGATGCCGGAGCCCGGCTGGCCTAAAGCGTGTGCTGCCATCGCGTACGCAAGCACGGCAAAATTCGAGCAGAAAAAAGATCTGCAGCTTCCATTCGGACTCGTGAAATCAGTTAAAAGAGTATCCGCAACATTCCCTATTACAGGGCGTTTTGCGAGATTAGAGCTTAAAAAGGCTGATTTCGCCGCTCCCTTTTTTGAATAACTTCCAAAACCGTTGTCTGTCGCCGCCTTGGCCACGATGTTGGAGGCCATATCTGCTGCGAAGTGCCTGAGTTCTTCATTGCCTTGTAGATGCCAGACGTGCCAGTTGTAAGACGAGGCCGGATTCGGATTCGCAAACCTTAGGCCTCCACCCACGCTTTCAGCAATTGCATGTGATTGCCCCGTGACTGAGCCGACGTAAATGGCGGCATGCGCTATGTTGGAGTGCCCACCCGACATTCGACCAAGTTTTTGTCCAAGCTGAATTATTTTATGGGTTGCAGCGCCTGTGCCTTGCTTGAGTAGGATATCCCCAGTACGGACGTTGACATTGCCAAATGTGTGCATCTTCAATCTCCTTTAAGTTTCGTCACTGGACAAGCTGAAGAGCGACCTTTTTGTGAGGTCAGGCGGGTTGGCCCTGCATCACTCGAACGAATAAGTAAACTCTCCTTCATTTACTGAAACGTTCGCGAGCGTAATTTCCGTCCCCGCCATCATCCGATTCAAAAATTCTCGTGAGATATCCGGCAGCATGGAGTTAGTGAGAATGGCGTCGATCATGCGGCCGCCCGATTCGCTTTCGGTGCAGCGGGATACGACCAGCTTGACCACATCTTCGTTGTAGTTGAATGGAATCTTGTAGCGCGCTTCGATGCGCTTCTTGACTCGGTCCAGTTGCAGTACGACGATTTGCCCGAGCATCTCGTCGGACAAGGGGTAGTAGGGGATCGCGACAAGACGGCCCAGCAGCGCCGGCGGGAATATTTTGAGAAGGGGCTCACGGAGCGCCTTTGCCATTCCCTCCGGGTCAGGCATGAGGTCGGGGTCCTTGCACAAGCCCGCGATCAGGTCGGTGCCGGCGTTGGTGGTCAACAAGATCAGGGTGTTCTTGAAATCAATGATGCGGCCCTCGCCATCTTCCATGACACCCTTGTCAAAGACCTGGAAGAAGATTTCGTGAACGTCCGGGTGGGCTTTCTCTACTTCGTCTAACAGCACCACCGAGTAGGGCTTGCGTCGCACGGCTTCGGTAAGCACGCCGCCTTCGCCGTAGCCGACATAACCGGGGGGGGCGCCTTTTAGGGACGATACGGTATGGGCTTCCTGATATTCACTCATATTGATGACGATCATGTTCTGCTCACCGCCGTAGAGTGTTTCGGCCAGCGCAATCGCCGTTTCGGTTTTGCCGACGCCCGAGGTGCCAGCGAGCATGAACACCCCGATGGGCTTTTGTGGATTATCGATGCCAGCGCGTGAGGTCTGAATACGCTTTGAGATCATTTCCATGGCGTGGTCCTGACCAATGACACGCTTGGCCAAGAGTTGCGGCAACTTGAGAATGGTATCGATCTCATTGCGCGCCATGCGGCCGACGGGAATCCCCGTCCAGTCTCCCACGACGGCTGCGACCGCCTGATAATCGACTGTGGGCAGCATTAGCGGGTTCTCACCCTGGACCGCTTCTAACTTGGCCTGAACTTCCTTGAGTCGAGACAAGGTTGCTTCGCGCTCCTCATCACTCAGCGGCGCGCCCTCGGCGGGCGGCTCAATTTTCTCAGCCTCAGCATCGGCTTCCAGTTTGCTGCCCGTGCCTTCGACGGGTTTGCCCCCGGCACGTAACTTGGCCCGAAGCTCCAGCAACTCGGTCACGATGCCTTTTTCTTCATGCCAGCGCTTTTCCAGATCCTTAAGCTTTTCGCTGGAAATACTGAGTTGTTCGCGCGCCAATGTATCGCGCTCGGTGACGTCTACGCCGATGGCCTGTTCGCGGCCAATGATTTCGAGCTCGGTATTCAGTGAGTCAATGTGTTTGCGCGTGTCATCCACCTCGGCTGGCGTGGCATGGAGGCTCACCGCAACTCGGGCGCAGGCGGTATCGATCAAACTGACAGATTTGTCCGGGAGCTGGCGAGCCGGGATGTAGCGGCTGGAGAGCTTTACGGCGGCTTCCAGTGCTTCGTCCAGAATCTGAACTTTGTGATGTTTTTCCATGGTGCTGGCCACGCCGCGCATCATGAGCACTGCTTTGCGCTCGTCTGGTTCGTCAACGGTGACACTCTGGAAGCGACGTGTCAGCGCTGGATCTTTTTCAATATGCTTTTTGTATTCGGCGAAAGTGGTGGCGCCGACGGTGCGCAGCGTGCCGCGCGCCAGTGCCGGCTTGAGCAGATTCGCGGCGTCGCCGGTCCCGGCTTGTCCTCCTGCGCCAACCAGCGTGTGCGTTTCGTCGACAAACAAGATGATCGGCTTGGGGCTGGCCTGCACTTCTTCAATGACAGAACGAAGACGCTGTTCGAATTCACCTTTCATGCTGGCACCGGCTTGGAGCAGACCAACATCGAGTGCCAACAGTTCGACTTCCTTGAGGGCAGGAGGCACGTCGCCGCGTGCGATGCGCTGGGCAAATCCTTCAACCACCGCAGTTTTCCCCACGCCGGCTTCGCCAATCAAAATGGGGTTGTTCTGCCGGCGACGCATGAGGATATCGACCACCTGGCGGATTTCGTCGTCACGCCCGACGATGGGGTCCATCTTTCCGCTGCGCGCCTGCTCGGTTAGATCGGTTGTGAATTTTTTCAGAGCCTCCTTCTTGCCCATTGCAGCGGGCGCCATGGCGCCGCTGGCCTCGCCGGGCTCTCCGGTGCCGCCGGCCGAGGAACCGTCACTAGCGCCAAGGCCTTCTTCGCTTGAGCCTTTTACGATCCTGGCAAAATCATCACTCAGGTCGTCCGCTTTGATCTTCTTGAACTCAGAAGAGATCGCATAGAGGGCGTTGCGCAGGGAGTTGGTCTTGAGCATGCCGAACAGCAAATGCCCGGTGCGAACCGCGGATTCTCCGAATAGTAGAGTGCCGAATACCCAGCCGCGCTCAACTGCCGATGTCAGGTGCTCGGATAAATCGGAAATGGCTGTGGATCCGCGCGGCAAGCGATCCATGCTGGTCGTGATGTCCTTGGCTAGGACAGAGGTGTCGATTTCATAGTGACGAAGGATTTTTTGCCAGTCCCCGTTTTCGGCCTGCACGATCTGCGCAATCCAGTGTTCCAGCTCGACATAGGGATTCCCGCGCATTTTGCACAGCACGGTTGCGCCCTCGATGGCCTTGTATCCCACGCTGTTGAGCTTGCCAAATAGGGCGACTCGACTGATCTCTGCCATTGCTTCTGCTCCTGTTCTGTTCGTTATATTTATGAAATTTAGGAATTTTTGTCTTGCGGTGCCTGAGTCTGGATGATGCGCTCAACATCCAGCACCAGATTTTCTGCGGCCTGTGTTTTGGGTCTGCTGCCCACCCAGCTGCTCCAGCCGAGCCGGGTATGCCGGCCAAGTCGGGCGCGCGGAATATTTTCTCCCGCAAGACTCAGACGAACGTCCCAGTCATATTCAAATCCCAGATATTGTCGAACCAGTGGCACCAGTCGTTTTAACGCAGAGCCGCCGGGAAGCAAGGAGTCATATTGCGCGTAATTCAATGGGCCAAATGCAATCTGAATGCGATGCTGCCGATCCCAGACTTTGTTACCCAGTACCGCGCCGCGTCCCAGTTGCGCACAAGCGCGGGGAGCCCCAAGTCGACTGAGGTCATCCTCGGGAAGCCGCAACCAGTGACCGGAAAACTCAATGATCCGAACCGGAAAACGAAAAAATCCGCTGAGAATAGAACGCAGGCCTTCTGCCGTTTTGACCTGCCGTGACATGAAACCGGCGAAGAAGAGTTTGATGTGATCGCCGCTGGCATCGCGATTCCGCAAGGCCGGAGTACCCATCCCCAGCAGTGAGCCGACGTAATTGGCGAAGCGATCGTCATCTGGGCGATCAAGGCAGACGGTCGGCTGCGCTTGTGCCCAGGCTCTGTAAAACAGAGAGAGTGGCCGATGATGCAGCAGGTCCAGAAAGCGAATCAAACTGGGATCTCTAAAATGAAGCAATCGTTCGCGCGCAAACTCTGTCAAATGCAGCGGCAGAGGGCCGTTGGGACCGAACAAGCCGAAAAATTGCTGAACCAAACGAGGTCGCGAATTGGCGGTGGCCGGCTTAAAGGAAGAAATCGTGGATGGCGCGAACGTCAATGATGGTTCCTGCGCCAAGCGAATGACATCGTCTTGTGGTCGCTTCGAAGAGCCGATGCGTGGTTTAGTTGGATGTGCGCATTCGATCATGCGCAACACCTGATAAAAGTCGTGCCGGTAGGGCGCGGCTTCGATCTGGCGAAATAGTTCTACAGGATCGAGCGATTTCCGCACTTGGGTACCCAACGCATGATTTCCCCGCGGGACGTTCCGCGCAGAACGGTTTCAGTGAATGAATTGATTGATACGAAGCGAGACACAAACTGTTCCATGATGCAGCCAAACAGAAATGGGCTGCTGCCCTGAAATGCCAATTCGTTGACCTCCAGATCAATCTTCACCCCCCGCCCGAAAGCAATAGGGCCCGCCATCGGTAGGCGGCGCGTCACTGGCGTCACTGAAACGCTGCGTACGCCTTCGATCTGCTTTGCAGCATCCGCATCGTTGCCGGCGTACAAACCTAATAGTTCGCGCAATGCGGTTGCTCCCTGAATTGGATCACTGTCCATTAGGCTCAGATAATTCAAGGAAAGATGACTGATCAGAGACCAGGCACTGTCGCCGTCTCGCATGGTCGAGTGCGGTCGGGTTGGTCCGCGAATACATCGAATGGAAGTAGCAGGGACAGTCTTGTCAGCGGTGAAATCTGTTTTGCCCACGCCGGTTGGTATGTGCAGAGGCAAATCCCGGTTGGTGCACACGGCAACGACGGCAAGTTGCTTCAGCGAATCAGAGTAGGGCGCCTCCTCGGTATCCACCAGCGAGATGAATATTTCGCTGCCGATATAGCTCGATCGGAATCCCCTGCGTTTCTGCGCTGTGGAGAGCAAACGAGGTTCCCTTTGCAGACTATAGTAAGCGTGGTGATCTTCTGGCGCATCCTGGTAGGCCTCATAGAACGGTAAAAAATCTCGTTCGTTTTGGCTGCCTTCATCGAAGCCAGTGACGCTCTCAATGGAATGAATTTCGAAATCCATCGGTTTCGAGCGATCTACTACGATATGAAAATCGCGCTGGGTTGGCGTGACGTTGATGCGATCCGTGCGGCGCGGGAACAGATTGACCGCCGGAGTGCAAAATAGGCTGAACTGATCAGCGTCGACCACGCCTTCCAGAGAAGCATCGCCGCGCGATAGCGGAATGACGAGATCCAACTCGTCGCCATCACAGGCTTTGGCAATTTTGTTCAGGCCGCTGAGGTCCACAAAGAGAAAGCGTTGTGGAAAGGCAAAATATTCCTGAAGCAGCCGGTAACCTCTGAAGCCGCGGAGCGTGACTGGAAGCAGAGCCTGATCGTCGGCAAAACCAGATGCAGCGATATGCTCGGCTGATAGAAATTGTTTCCACTGGATGGGGCGTTGTGCCGACACGCCAAGAATCCCTAGACCAGAGCCAATCAGCAGCTCATGTAAGCGATAGGCAATTTCGTCAGCCCCGGAAAGGTAGATTTGCAGCTTATCCAGGGCGATTTTGGAAAAGCTCAGGCCCTCTCGCGTCTTTAAGCGCAGCCGGATGCCGCCAGCGATTTTGTTGCCGATAGGCAGGCCCTGCAACGGCAGGTCAGGTGAGAAGGTGAAATACTGGGCTTCCTTGACTTGAATTGGATACATCTTGACTGCATGTGCCGTGCGAAATTCGCAAGCTGTGGTATCACCTTTGCCTAACATGCTGCGCAAGCTGGTGGCGCGTGGCACATTGAAGCCACGGTCCAGTGCGCCGTCATTAATGTCCGGGTTGAAGCGCACCATGGTCATTGAAGGGATTGGTGCGAGGTATTGCGGATAGACGATTTCCAGAAGCCGCTGAGTAAATTTTGGAAATTCGGCGTCAAGCCTCAGTTGGACACGAGACGATAGAAATGCCGATCCTTCGAGGAGGCGTTCGACGTAAGGATCTGCGACATCGATGCCATCCATGCCCAATCTTGCTGCAATTTTTGGAAACTGCCGCGAAAACTCCGCCCCCATTTCGCGCAGATGCTGGAGTTCCGTGTTGTAGTGTTTGAGCAGGCGTGGATCCATGTTTTTATTAGCTGCTCAAGTCCCGAATATGAATTTCTCCGCTCTCCAGATCGAGATCGGTTCGCAGGAGCATTTCGATTGGAACCGGAACGGACCACAGACTGCCGCGAATCTCTATTTCAACCTGGTTGTGATGATCTACGCCCTTGGTCGACAAGACAGCACGTATGTCGAGAGAAGATGGGACCAACCTCGGTTCGAACTTAATGATCGCCTCCCGAATTCTCGTTTCGAGTTCGCTGACTTCGACGCCGGAGGCGGTCGTGCCGGAAAGGGGCGGCAGGCCATAGGCAATAACGGAATTTTCTACTTCCGGGTACATGGAGTGATCGATTTCATCGGGCGTCGGGCTGACACTATTGAAGAGCCAGCTGAGATCTCGCAGCACTGCGGCGCGCAGTCGACGGACGTTAATCAGTCGAGCTTCGCGCGATTCAGAAGTTTTTTCGGGTTCATCGTCCAGCAGGCGATCAAGCAACGCCGGCTGAAGTCGATCCTGCGGCGATAGCGTTGGCATGGCGAGAGGATTATTCTTCCGCTGCCTCGGCGAAGACGATCTCTTTGCACTCGAGCAGCGGGAAATCCCCCTCGTCGGTTGTCAGTATGCGCTGTCCCAGTCCGGCATAGGCATCCTCGGAGAGGCTCTGCCACTCGGTTCTGCGGGCCAATTGAATCAGTCCATCATCTGATTTCTCTGAGCCAGGATAACGAACGGGCAGCAGTGCCGGCATCTCGCCCCCATTGCTAAATTGAATGGTTGAGGGCAACCACACAAAGTCACGCAGATCTTCGGGTGGCTCGATCTTTACATTTGAAATTCGAGCAAATGGTATCCAGTAATATCGGCCGTTGATCATGGCTTCCAGCACCGGGCCAAGGCGGGAATCCGCATCAGCAATCCATTGGAATGGCTTGCCGTCGAGAGTGCCAGCACTGGTGGGCGCGGCATCGAACGCTTGGGCGCGCAATGTAGCTGATGCATCATCTTCGCCCGCACCTGCACGCAGCAGAGACTCAATCAGCAGTGCCAACCAAGGCTCTGGTTCGCCAAACAGCATAGGAGCCTTTTTTCCGGCAAAAACTTGCTCGCGCAAGGCCTCGCAACTGACAGGTCCCTCGTACATTTGTTTCATGGGCATCGCGAGCCCATCCATCTCACTGCAGACACCCAACTGGTTCAGTGCACGCTGCCACTGACCCAGAACGCAGAGGAGCTGAAACAGAAAAATCCGCAGTTTGGCATCGTCCGGTTTAGCCCGAACGGCCTCCTGCAAGGCTTTCAACGCAACGTCGGGTTTACCCTCTCGTAACGCCGCTTCTGCCGTTTTCTGACTCAATTCAAACTCCCCCGCGTCTGATGTAACAACGGTCTAGACCTTGGCGTTGCCGGCAATGTCATAACCATACTCACCAGCGGCCTTGCCACCGCCCTTGGCGTCCTGCGACTTATATTCGAATTTTACTTTTGCGAAATTGAGCGTCACGTTCTCGGTCAGACGATCTTCGCCACCACTTCCGCCGGTAGAGACACTGGTCACCAGCAAATCATTCATGGTGATGGTGATGTATTCAAGCGGATTCTCTCCGGCCTTGCGCACGACGAGCTTGGCTTCGCCAAAGTGCTTGCCATTGAGCGCAGCCAACTGCAGATCTGCTGAAGACGAATCTACGTATTTTGTAAATGACAGATCCTGGACATTGGCCTTTCCGGCTCCCTGGCCGCCGCCCATATGTGCGTTGCCGCTGTTGGATATGCCCCAACTCCATGCCAACACATCAATTTCATCTTTGTGACTCTTGTCTCTGGATTCGCCCTTGACAGGGGGAATTTTGATGAACATGTCTACGGCCATTGCAAATCTCCTTTACTAACAAATGACGAACCACGCAGCGCGGCTATGTTTTTGATTCGGCCCTACAAAAAACCTTATAACTACTGATCATGCGCCTTTGCCGGACGGCAATTTCGATACCAAACGCAGTGAAACGGATAGACCTTCCAGTTGATAATGCGGGCGCAGGAAGAATTTGGAGCTGTAATAACCTGGATTCCCTTCCACTTCCTCGACAACGACTTCAGCTGCAGCCAGTGGCTTCATGGCCTTGGCTTCTTCGCCCGCGTTTTCCGGACTGCCGTGCACGTACTGCTGGATCCAGTTATTGAGCCAGCTTTCCATTTCGGACCGTTCTTTAAACGAACCTACTTTGTCGCGAACCATGCACTTGAGGTAGTGGGCAAAACGGCAGGTAGCGAACAGATAGGGCAGACGCGCCGCAAGATTGGCGTTGGCCGTGGCATCCGGATCATCGTATTCAGCAGGCTTTTGCAGCGACTGAGCACCAATAAAGGCGGCAACATCAGAATTTTTGCGATGGACCAGGGGCATGAAGCCGTTGTTAGCCAGTTCTGCCTCACGACGATCAGAGATGGCAATTTCGGTGGGGCATTTCATGTCCACACCGCCGTCGTCAGTCGGGAAGCTGTGTGCTGGCAATCCTTCCACCGCACCGCCGGATTCAATGCCGCGGATGCGCGAACACCAGCCGTAGCTCTTGAAGGAGCGGTTGATGTTGACCGCCATGGTATAGGCCGAGTTGGCCCAAGTGTACTTGCTGTGATCGGCCGAAGCGGTATCTTCTTCGAAGTTGAATTCCTCCACCGGGTTGCTGCGAGCGCCGTAGGGCATGCGTGAGAGATAACGCGGCATGCACAGACCCAGATAACGTGCGTCGTCGCTATCACGCAGCGAGCGCCAGCCAGCATATTCCGGAGTGGAAAAAATCTTGGTCAGATCGCGCGGATTAGCCAGTTCCTGCCATGACTCCATCTGCATGACGGTGGGAGAGGCGCCGGTAATAAACGGGGCGTGAGCCGAAGCGGCGATCTTCGCCATCTCCCCCATCAGCTCCACATCGGGAGCGCTCTGGTCGAAATGATAGTCGCCGACCAGACAGCCGAAGGGCTCGCCACCGAACTGGCCGTACTCAGCTTCATAAATTTTCTTGAAAATCGGACTCTGATCCCAGGCGGTTCCTTTGAAGCGCTTAAGCGTCTTGCCCAGATCCTTCTTCGAGATGTTCATGACCCGAATCTTGAGCATCTCGTCGGTTTCAGTGTTATTCACCAGATGATGAAGGCCGCGCCAAGCGCCCTCAAGCTTCTGCATGTCTTCGTGGTGCAGAATCTCGTTGACCTGAGCCGATAATTTCTCGTCTAACGCGGCGATCATGCCCTCGATGGTCTTGAAGACATCGTTGCCGATGAGTTTGGTGTTGGCCAGTGCTTGCTGAGCAAGTGTCTGCACAGCCTGTTCGACGGCGCTTTTCGCGTCTTCGGTCTTTGGATTGAATTCCTTGTTCAGGAGTGAGGCGAAATCGCCGCCTTCGTACTCGACGCCGGTTAAGGCTGAGCTACTTGTTTGTGCTTCTGCCATGCTATTCCCCTAAGTTGGACAGTTACTGGATCAGGCTTCGTCGGGCTTTTCATCGCCACCGGCATCGCCATCGGCAGGCTTTGCTGTGGCAGCCAGCGACCCGAGTAGAGCAGGGTCCTTGAGCACTTTGGCAACCAATTCCTCAGCGTTGGTTTTGCCATCCATGTAGGTCATCAAATTGGAAAGTTGCTGACGCGCTTCAAGCAATTGCTTGAGCCCGTCGACGCGCTCTGCAATACGCGCTGGCGAGAAATCTTCCATATTCTCAAATGTCAGGTCGACTGACAGATTGCCTTCACCCGTCAAGGTGTTGGGTACCTGAAATGCCACCCGTGGTTTCATCGACTTCATGCGGCTGTCGAAATTGTCGACGTCAATTTCGAGGAATTTTCGATCGGCTACCGGAGCCAGGGGGTCGGCAGGTTTGCCTGCGAGATCAGCCAGCACACCCATGACAAAGGGCAGTTGTACTTTCTTTTCCGCGCCGTAGAGTTCGACGTCGTACTCGATCTGGACGCGCGGAGCGCGGTTTCTTGCAATGAATTTCTGGCTGCTGGGCGGCATTGTAAATCTCCTCGGGTTGCGGTTCTGCGGTCTGACTGGCTCAAATTCAGTGGCGAAGGCTCAATTCGAATCAGAGGCAATAAGGCATGGTTACTGGGTTCAATCTAACTGCGTTAAGTGCTGCTTTTTAAATTCTTTTTGGATATCAGCCCGTTCACCCTAATGCACTGCACTCGGACTGTCATTCTAATCAATATAGTCGGCATACCATCTGACTCCATTGCTCTATATCCCCGTGTTTTGTGGACTGGGTCACAGAACGGGAGCTACTCCCAACCGCTCGATGACTCGCTTGCACCCTCTGACGCCGCTTCTGCTGCGGCACTCGCGCCGCCGACGACCGTCTGCGCCTGAACCAAGCCATCAGGCGCAATTTCATTCATGACCTCGACGAAATTCATTTTCATGATGCGCTTGGCGCGCTGCAGCAATAAGGGAACCGGATTGGTCGGTTCGGTGCGCAGCAGATACTCCGACATCTTATCGAGCAGTTTCATCACATCTTCGCGTGAACGAATTGCGCCGCTTGCTGCACTGGCGCCGCCGCCAGAGCCGGCGGCGGGTGCACTGGGCGAACCCTCGGATCCGGCTTCTTCAGCGATTTCCTGAGTGTTGTCAGAGACGCGCCCGACCATTTGATCGACGGTCAGCAGACTGGCGATCAAGGATTTCAGGTCCGGTGAACGGTCTGATCCGACTTTTTCATCAAGTAACTGAGCGAGTTCACGTGCCGCCGTCAGGGTTGCTGAGACCTGGATCGGCAAGTTTGGGTTTTCCGCGACGACGGCGCTCAGTTGTAATTCAAGTTGGCTTTCGTCTGGTGGGGTTTCATCTTGTCGTGGCTGTACTTTGCCAAGGCAAAGCTCAATCTGACGCACCGTGAGTTCACCATGGGCGCGCGACTGAAATAACTTTGCGGCACGGGCATCACGCAAAAGCCCCTGCGGGTCAGCCAATGCCGCCAGAGCATTGAGGCGCATGGTGGGATCATTATCATCTTCGGCGTCAAGCTGTGGATGAATCTCATCCCAATACTGACTCATCAGGCGATGAATCAGTTGCAGTCCGTCTGCCAATCCTGCGAAATGATTGAGATGCACTTGCGCTCTGGCCAGCAACACCGCATTGCGTACATCTTTTGAGCGCGCCAGCAGAGCTTCTGATTTTTCAGCAACTTCGCGCCAATCTGGCTCTTCAGCAGGGATGACTGTATCGCCAAATTGCTGTTCAGGTTTGCCCAGAGACAGGCGCTCAAGCTCTTGCCACTCGGGGTCGTATTCCAGATCCTCGCCACAGGGCGTGGGACCTGCGATCGGTTCTAGCAAGGCGTCGATATCGAGCATTAATCTCTCCCCGGGTTCAGCGAGTCTATGCCTGTTTTTCGATTGAGGAAACCATCATGATTCTTTAGTCGAACGAATGCGTTCAGCAGATTGCTCCAAGTCGTTACTGTGGACGAATCAGGTCTTGAATTTGTTCCAGCAGTTGAACACGGGCACTGCTCTCTTCAGATTCGGATAGTGATTCGGTTTCGCGGGCGTCGCGTAGTTTTTGTTTGGTTTGGCCGCGGAGCAGCCAGATTCTCGGATCGTCGCTGGCCGCACGAAGGACCTCCGGCGGGAAGCTCTGCCAGCGATTGGCAAACTGCCGAATATCGTGATCGGTCCACTGACTCTCCAGCAAGGCATTGACCGCCCCGAGAGGGAGAGCCTCGGAAGATTCCGCGTCGGCTGCTTCCGCTCGATGGACTGACTGAGATTCTTCGCCGCCGGATAAAAGCCACCCCAGGGCGATTGCCAGCAAGAGAAATACCGCGACGCCCGTATAAACAGGCGCCTTGGAAGCCCGGGACCTGCTGCTGAACACATCTGCGGACGAATCGGGTCGGGACTCAGTATCTGATTCAACCGTGTGCTCGGCGTCTCCAAGGTCGCTAATGCGCATGTCCGGGGTGGTCGTGCAGGCACCGTCCTCAAAATCCGCGATCAGTTGGCGCCGTCGTGCGCGAAATTCGGCGAGGTCCAGCCGACCACTGCGCAGAGCAATATCGAGTTGAGTCAATGCCTTGTTGAAGGGCTTGGTCGAGATCATCAGTCTAGTTCCCGTACCAGGCGGAAACCGACGGCACTATCGCGGCCCGTAAACGCCCGTCGAGCAGAGGCGGAGCAGTTGCCGCGATCTTCACGGTAGCTGCCCCCGACCATCATCACGGTTCCACCATTGCTCACCAGCTCCCACACATTGCCGATGGTGTGCACAAGGCCCCATTTGTTCATGACCCCGGCAGTGGTCTGCTTGGGGCCGGCGCCAGGATCTGCGCAGTGCCCCTCGGCCATGACATCCCGGCCGCCTACGGTCGCTGCGTGGACCCATTCACTCTCCGTGGGCAAGCGATAACGGCGGCCCGAAACACTGCTCAGCCATTTCGCAAAGCCCTGCGCCTGCGCTGCCGTGACACCGGTGATGGGCAGGTAGGGATCGCCTGCCGGTGGCGGGCATTGCCGGGTGGCGCGGCAATAACGCGAGAAATCGTATTTGGAGATTTCTGCCTGAGTGATTGCAAAAGTGCCGCGACCTGCGACGACGACCATGGTTGGGCCGCGACCGTCCGCAGTCTTGTCAAAGCACTGTCTGCGTGTTTTGGCACCGCGCCCGGAATAGCTGCTCTTGCAAGGGTCGGACCTCGGGGCCTGGAATTTTGGTGTTTCGAGAGCCACTTGCGGAGCCGGTTCTGGTTTTGCAGCGGGCGCAGGGGCGGGCGCCGGCGGCTTTGGCTGAGGTTCGGGTGCAGGGGCAGGCGCGGCAGTCAGGCTTTCGTATTTGCGATAAAGGTCCCGATCTTCAGCCTTGATCTGATTCAGGCACTGGCTCTTACGTCCAGCCCCTATGCTGCCAGCCCGTCTGAGTTCGCGGTCCAGGTCAGTGCGACACCAGTTCAATTCATAGCTGGCCTTGGCATTGCTCAATTCGGGCGTGTGCAATACGGCAAGACCCCGATCCGCGGCATTGACTGCGTTCTTGAAGTCGCCGCGAGAGGCAAATCTTTCTGCCAGCTTCAGCGCGCCATTGGAAATTAAGGCCGGGGCTGTTTTGCTGGCAAAATCGTTGTTCGGCTCCAGTTTGCGCAGGTCGCGCAGCGCTGAAACGGCGGAGCTGATCTCGGCTGCGTTTGCCTTGAGTTCAATGGTTCTTTCGAGGGCTTCTACTTCAAAGCGGATGCGTTGCTGTTTGGCCTGCTCGCGATCTACTTTTTCCAAGGTTCCGATGCGGTCGCCTGCGGCAATCACTGCGGGTGCTTTGGGCGCAATCTCGGCGCCTGCGTCGAGCATTTTCCTGGCGCCGACGAAATTCTTTTCGTCGGCCAGAGCGCGTGCGCGCTCGGCGTAGCCGGTGGCGAGTTTCGCTTTCAGTTGTTCCAGTTGCGGATCACTGACCCCCTTGAGCGAGTCGAGCGCTGAGTCGACCGAGCGTTGCCACTCCTTGTCGTAACTGGCCTGATCCGAGAGCTGCGACAGCCGCTGCAATTGTGCGGACTGGGCTTTGCGGCGGGCATCCGCGACGGTCAGGGCCAGCGCTGCAATACCCGCATCATCGGGCGCAACCTTGGCACCTTCTATTGCAAGGCTTTCGGCGCGCGAGTATTCATCTGCTTCAATGGTCTTGTTCACAAGACTGGTCAGGCCTTGGGAGAATCGATCACGTCGCGAAGTCAGTTCCCCCGCATCGGTTCCTGACTCAACCGTCTTGAACGCTTTGGCCACTTCTCCGACCCAGGCCGAGCTTGGGACGGGTCGTGTCAGCAGTTGATCCAGTCGAGCGAGATTCAATCGCTGGCGCTCGGCTTCGGTTTCCGCCTGTGCAATCAATTTATCCCTGGCCGCGCTGATCACATCAAACTGCGTGTTGAGCGCTGAATTGCCCGGAAGCAATTCCACACCGAGCCGGGCGGCTTCAGACGCCGAATCCAGATCATTCTGCTTCTGTGCCGCTTGACTCTGTGCAAGCAGAGTTCTGGCGAGGCGATCTTCGAGAGGTTTGAATGCCTCATCTCCTTTGGAAGTCACTTCGGTCGCTGCCAGAAAATTGTCACGCACGCGCGTGCGCCATGTGGCCGTGCTGTCCGCTTCGCGCAGCGCAGTGTCGAGTTCCATGAGGCGTTGTTCTTTCTGCGCCGCTGCTTCCGCCAGGCGGCGTTGTTCTTCAGCCAATGCTTCTACTTGTTCCTGGCGTTCGGCCACCTCCTGTTCAAGCGTCTTGAATACGACGGTTTCGCCGATGTATTTCTGCGCCAGCTGCAGACGGTTCTGTGCCTGTGCCACTTGTAACTCGGGTGTCAGCTCGGGATTTTCCAGACTGGCACGAATGCCTGCCTCGATGGTTGGCGCGATGCGCCCATCCTTGAGCAGGGCCTGGGTTGGGTCGATGGCTCGAACGGCATCGAGTACCGTTAATAAAGGGCTGCCCTGGGGAACGCCCTCTACGAAGGCACCTTTTCCTATGTGCTCGCTGAAAGCGTCGTTGAGTTGGGACAGGCGGGTGTCCCGATCGGCGTCGAGGCCGTCACCGAGTTCCTTGACCCAGGCAGAGTCCGTGCCATAAAGATCAAACGCAATTGCGACAATTTTGTTGGCATCAGCATAATCATATCGCCCTTGGTCTGGCGCCCAGTGACGCGCCATGCTCGCGTAGAAAATGCCCTTGATTTCGTCACGCCGATCCTCGCTGATACGCGCCTGATCTTCCGGCTTGAGCTGACTCAGGCGCTGGGCGAGAACATGCGCATCGGCACATGCCTCTGCACCTATGCACTCTTCGACGGCGTTCACCTTGCTTTGATAATACTGCGAGAGACCAAGCCAGGCGGCGAGGGCGAGAACCAGCATGCCGGCAATAGCGCCGAGTACCAGAGGCAAGGCTTTCTCTCTGCGCGTTCGCGGGCGAAGGCCCTCTATAAATTCTTCTGCACTGCGGATGCGATCTTCACGTCGAAAGGCGAGGCCGCGGGAAAGTGTTTTCCATTGCAGCGTGCTCAGGCCGGGGATACGCAATGGCACGATGCCCTGTTTCTGCGCCTGCTCGGCGTTGACCTTGTCAAAGGGGTGGCGCCCCCCCAGCAGTTCGTAGGCGACGCAAGCCAGGGCGTAGATGTCGTCTGCCGGCTCAGCGTCCTTGCCCTGCAGCATTTCCAGACTGGCGTAGGCGGGTGTCAGTGCGCCCAGAGACCCTGCATCGAATACAGTCTGTTCACCCGAAGCATCTGCGCGGTGCTTGCCGGCCCGCGCAATGCCGAAATCAAAGACCTTGGGCACAAGGTCCTTGGTCAGCATCACATTGCCCGGCTTGAAGTCGGAGTGCACGACCCCATCCCGGTGCGCCCTGGCCAGGCCGCGACCCATGCCCTCGATGATGGGGAAGGCTGCCTCGGGCGCCATGCGTTTGCCACCCAGGCCACGAATCATATCCTTGAGATCATCGCCATCGACGTATTCCATGGTCATGAAAACGATGGAGCCGTCCTTGTCAAAATCGTAGACGCGGACGATGTTGTCGTGGGCGAGCTGCTGCGATCGTCGTGACTCTCTTTGTAGGGCAATCAGTGAGTCGGGGTGGCGTCGAAATTCATCGTTCAACACTTTGACCGCAACCTTGGGGTCTCGATCGCGTGCCTCGATCTTGCGCTCGTCTATGGCCAGAAACACCACCCCCATACCGCCGGTTCCGATCTTTTTTTCCAGCAGAAAACGGTCTTTCAGGCGTGAGCCGACATCCACGCTTTCAACGGGTGCCTCGGACTCAGCCAGACGGCGCCAAGTTTTCGAGCCGCTGGTGCCGCCTGTTCCGGTCGAACCCCTTGTGCCGGTCTGATTGGTATTGGATGTCGTAGTACTGCTTGTGTTCGAAGTATCCGACTTTTGGTCAGGTACAAGCCGGGTGGCGTCGTCAAATTGACCCGGCAGCAGCATCTGTGTGGCTTCTTGCTCCGCGGAATCGTCTTCAGAAGGAGCAGGGGACGTGGCGAGCCGGGTGGCGTCATCCGGGTTCGTCGGTGCGGGTGCGGGAGTAGCCGGCACTTCGTTTTCGCCAGCCCCTACTTTGCCTTTGGCCGGCAACATCGATTCCGGCGCAAACACCGTCGCGCCATCGTCTTCATCGTCCTGACTTGTTGATGGCGGTGTACGCGAGGCCATGACCGTCTTGTCGTCAGCGTCCCCCTGAGCTTGCGGCGCGATTGAGCCGGTCTGAAGATCGGAGAGCTTGCCCTTGACCGCCCGGTGCAGGCGCGGGTCGATCCGATTGTCCTTCAGCAGGACATCCAGATCCTGCATTTCAAGTTGGTGCGCCTGCGCTTCGATGCTTCCGCGCTGGTTCATCTGGTCAACCAGCTGGCCAAGGGTGAGCTGCCCTTGGCGAACCGCTTCCAGCCACTGTCGAATCTGGGTCATCCTGCCCTATTCTCCGACCCGGACCACGACGACAGTCGTATTGTCGCGAGCACCGCGCGCCAGACAGGTCTCGACCAGTGAGTGTGCCAGCTCCTTGGCGGTGCCGGGCGTCGCTAGTGCTTGTGCAAGGTCCTCATCGGACATTTCCTTGGTAACCCCGTCAGAACAGAGCAGGAAGACATCACCTGGCGCGGCATTGGCAAGCACCCATTGCACGACCAGTCTGGATTCAGCGCCAACAGCCCGGACTAGTGCGCCGGATTGCTCCTGACGTTCGACTTCAGCAGCAGAAAAGGCACCAGAATCTTTCATTTCCTGAGCCTGACTATGGTCGGTAGTCAGGGCGCGGAAACCATCCTTGCTGTGCTGATAGGCCCGGCTATCACCCACCCAGCCGCACAACATATAGTCACCAGCGTCAACCAGTACCACCGCAGTCGAACCCACAAGATCCAGCTTGTGCTCTTGCGCATAGCGGACCAGCTCCGCATTGCAGGCGATCAGCGCATCGTCAATCCGATCCACATGCTCAGCCGTGCTTTTGGGGCGCTCAATCTCACCGAGCCGGCGCACGATGGCCTGGCTGGCGACGTCTCCGGCCGCGTGTCCACCCATACCGTCAGCAACAGCCCACAGCCGTTTCACGGGGTCATCGAGGAAGGCATCCTCGTTGTATGTCCGTACTGCCCCGCGATCAGACTGTCCCTGCGAGCTCGTCAGCAATTGTCCCCCGACTTCCCTGACTTAATTGTTCGTGGCAGGAAACTAACACTCGTTGAGGTTTTAATCCAAGCTTGATGATTCGAAACGTGTTTTAGAAACGAGCGCCGCAGGCAATTTCAGCATTTGAAGATGCATATCTGGGTTGGAAGCGCTCCTGGGCCGTGCTGAGCTGACGCCCGCAATCTGCGCTCTCGCCCCGACCGCGCCTGCGGCCGAGAACTGCAGCCAGAAGCAAGGCGCACGCAAGCGGCCATTGACCAATGCGTAAACTACCTGTCTGACGCCGCCAAATTAAAACGATACAAATTTTCCCATTACCATAATCAGCGCAGTACCATAATCAGCGCAGTACCATAATCAATACGGAGATGAAACAGAGTGAGAAGAACAAGAAAGGGACAAAGGACATCAGGCGCGCGCATCAGCAACCTGGTGCGCCGTGCCATTATCGGGGCGGCCCTTCTGATGGGCACTGCTACAAGCCCAACTTGGGCATCGGAGGGTGGGGCACTCGGACATTATGGTGTGGGTGCGTTGACCGTCGCCTCTGGGTTCCATCCGCCTCCCGGTGAGACATTCCTCTACGCTTACGCGCTTAATTACACCGCAGATCGCTTCGTCGACGGCAACGGCGATTCGATGATCCCTAATTTCGACCTCAATCTGACGGTCGTGGTGGTTAATCCTAAGCGCACCTGGAACTTCAAGATCGCGGGCCTGACCGTGGGCAGCGGCTTGATCTACGAATTCGCGGATGTCAACGTCAAAGCTGGCGGACAACACGACCGGGCAACGGGCAATGTTGCGATTGCACTCCAGCCCCTGTTGCTGGCTGGTAACAGAGGAAATCTGCACTTCGCAGCGGCGACTTACATGTTTTTCCCCGCCGGTGACTACGAGCCCGAATCGCTCGCCAACCACTCACTGAATTATCGCTCCTACTCGCAGGATATTTCGATGACCTGGTTGCCAACGCCTCGCTGGATGTTGGACCTGTCCACCAACATCTCGATCAACGAAACCAACCGCAAAACCAACTATCACTCGGGTGATCAGTTCTCAGTGACCTGGGGCGCACAGTACCGGCCGAGCTCCGCCCCCAAATGGCAAGTGGGCATCAGCGGCCTGTACTACAAGCAGGTCGAAAATGACCGGATCAACGGCGTGAAGGTGGCGGACGGCTTCAAGTTATTGAAAGTCACGGGGGGGCCACAGCTCACCTACTGGCCGACGCAGAAAGTGGCCATTGCAGCCAAGTGGCATCACGAGTTCGAGGTCGAAAACGGTCCCAAGGGCGAGCAGCTCTGGGTGCAGGCCGGTTTCCCGTTCTAAGTCTAGCGCCGCCGACACGTTCCAACCCCGCCGCGCCTGTTCGAGGCGGGGTTTTCCGACTCAGGTTTTTCTGACCGGCGTGCCAGGAAGAGGCACTCCGGTGACGGCGTCAAGATCGTGGAGATCCTTCCTTCCATCAGCATTTGCACGTTGAGACCACGTAGCGCCGGCAGGCGATCGATTTCGCCTTTGATGAGCGCATGAGTCTTGCCGATCGTGAATTCCGGATTCAGAGGGTAAGGGCGTTCCTCGTTGCGCAAAGGATCGAAAGAACCTCGGTCCAGCGCGACTGTTTGGGGGTTGCCCTGTACCTCGCCCAGCGCTCGTAGGCGCAGGGGCTCGTCACAGACGCAATCGTCTTGTGTCATTGACCCGGTCACAGCTACTCAAGGCCTGAGAGGAGGAATGTCGCCACTGCACCAAGGACGCGCGATCTGGAAAGCCTCATTGCTAATTTAAGCGAACTCATGCCTGTGCCGCTGACCCTTTGTTTCGTGTAAATGAGTCGATGGGCCTGGTTCTGCGTAGAACGGAGTCGCGAGCGAACTTCTTGAGTTGCAGGCAGTCATGGGCAGGCGAATTGAAGCTGTACATTGCACTAAGCGCGCGGTACGAAGTGCTTCGTGCGAGGCAATAAAAAGGCCAGCGCTATTAGCGCTGGCCTAGTTTCCACCATATGGTGGAGCTGGCGAGAATCGAACTCGCGTCCGACAACCTTCCGTCTTCCGCTCTACATGCTTAGTCTGTCTTTAATTTTCTACGTGGACTCCCCGACAGACAGGGAACGCCAACGCCTATTCCCTTACTTTTTAGCCGATCAGCTAAGGACGAGCCGAACTAGCGAGTTGATGAGAGTCGACGATTGATTCAGGGGCATCAACACCACCTGGTCAATCGCTCACCGGATTTAAGCGGCGAGGGCGTAGTTGGAGTCGTTCGCAACTAAGCTTGTTTGCATGGCGTTTAACGAGTAGCTATGCAACTCGGCATGCACGTAGGATTTCCAATCACCGTCGAAACCATGTCAGCCCCTTGTGCGGTTGTAAGACTAGCACGGGCGGTGAAGGTTCAGTGCTTTTTTGCGGGTGTAGAACAGGCGGCCGGCGTAATCCGGGTCAGGAACCCCGTTATCTGGCACGCAGGAGCCTGGCCTTGTCGCGCTTCCAGTCCCTGTCCTTGCTGTCGGCGCGCTTGTCGTGCTGTTTCTTGCCCTTGGCCAAGCCGATCTCTGCTTTGGCGCGGCCACGCGTCCAATGCAGGTCCAGAGGCACGATGGTGTAGCCCGCACGCTCAACCTTGCCGATCAACTGGGACAGCTCACGCTCGTGCAGCAGCAGCTTGCGCGTGCGAACCGGATCCGGGTTGATGTGCGTCGAGGCCTGTGTGAGCGGCGTGATGTGCGCGCCGATCAGGAAGGCTTCCTGATTTTTGACGATCACATAGGCTTCGGTCACCTGCGCCCGGCCGGCGCGCAGGCTTTTGACTTCCCAGCCTTCCAACACCAGACCGGCTTCGAAAGTGTCCTCAATGAAATACTCGTGGCGCGCTCGACGATTGGCCGCGATCTGGCGCGACTGCTCGGCAGGCTTCTTGTTGGACCCGGTCTTAGACTTGCTCATCGGCGCGAGTATAAAGAAAGGCGCGCCTTACCAATCTTGTGAAAGTTCTTGTTTTAGCTTCGCGCACGTTAAAGTTGCCGGATGTTCAGAGATCAATTATCAGATTGCGTCAGGCAGGGGCGGGCGTGAGCGCACTGGCCCTGGTGGCGGATGTGGGTGGAACGCACTGCCGTATGGCTCTGGTTCGGGGCGGCGACGCCTACCCCCATTTGCGCAAATTGAGCGTTGTGGCCACGCCGCGCGGCGACCTGCTCGATTGTTTCCGTCTGTATTTGCAGTCCGCTGATTGTGGCAGGCCCGATATCATTGCCATTGCCGCCGCGGGTCGCGTGCATCGCGGGGAGAGTGGCGCCACGGTTTCGCTGACCAATGCCGGGCTGATCGTGGATCAGACATCGTTGACCCACTTTGCCTGTGAGCGCACCTTATTGCTCAATGATCTCGCGGCTGTGGCGGCCTCGGTTCCGCTGCTCCGGCCCCAAGATCTGGATCAGATTGGTTCCGGCATCGCGCAACTCAGTGGGCACAAACTCGTGATTGGTGTCGGTACCGGCCTGGGTGCAGCGCTGCTGACGGCAGGCGGTGAGTTGATCGAGACCGAAGCGGGTCATGTGGATCTGGCCGCGGTGACAGCCTCGGAGCGAGACTTGCTGCTACGCCTTTCCGCCGAAGCACGGGTTTCAGTGGAACAACTGCTCTCGGGTCCTGGATTGCTGCGCCTGTACGCGATCCTTGCAAGCCTTGATGACCCTCAGTTGGCGGGCTTTATGCAAGCGCTGGAGACGGCACAGCCGGCAGCGCTAGAGACCATGGAGGTTTTCTCCAGATGGCTTGGGCGTGTGGCGGGCAACCTCGCGCTGAGTCTGGGTGCCTGGGGTGGGGTGTACTTTTCCGGCGGTGTCATCAGGGGGCTGGGGGCGCATCTCAATGGCGCAGCGCTGCGCCAGGGACTCGAAGACAAAGCGCCTTTTGGCGCTGATATGCGCAAAGTGGCGACGCGCAGAATCCTGCATGAGCAGCCTGCTTTGCTGGGTTTGGCCCAGCTCTGTTTCAGGACTGAAGTTGTGGCTTCCCCGGCGGCCATCCAAAGCTAAGCTCGAAAATCTATGGAGATCCGCGAAAGCAGTTTCGGCTATTGGTCTCACCAGCCCGGCTTTCTGGCGGTGACTTTCGGCGCCGCGCTGGGGATCGGTAATAGCATGCGCCTGCCGTATTTGATGAGTGAGTACGGGGGCTATTATTTTCTCGGTTTTTACCTGCTCAGCCTGATTTTGGTGGCACTGCCGATTCTGGTTGCCGAATGGGCTCTGGGGCGCTGGATGCGTGATGAGTTGGGCTCCGGTTTTGCGCGTCTGTCGCAAGAGGCCGGCGCGAGGCGTATGTGGAAATGGCTGGGGCGCCTTTCGGTGATTGGCGCGGCATTGATCCTGTCGTACTACAGCGTCATTGCCGGATGGAGTCTGGGCTATCTTTTTCGCGGTGCCGGCGGCGCACTGGCGCAAGGGGACCCCGGCAAAGCTACCGGGACATTCCTGCGACTGGCGCAGGACCCGGAGCGCAGCCTCGCCTGGCACACGCTGTTTATGGTGGTGGTGACCGTTACCGTGTCCTACGGTTTTCGGGACGGGATTGAGCGTGCGGCCAGTATTCTTATCCCGGTAATCGCGGTGATGTGTGTCGCGTTTATTTCCATTGCCTACGTCGTCGGCGCGCCGGAGCAGGCGATTCAGACCATCACGCAATCAAATTCCGCTGAATTCGGCTGGCGTGGCGCGGTTGAAGCCGTGTATCACGCTTTTTTCACACTGGGGCTGGGACTGGGTGTGATGATGACTTTGGGTTCTTATCTGCCATCTAACGTGCCTCTGGTGCGTTTGGGCATCCTGGTTATTCTGGCCGACTGCATCTTCGGCTTGATCGTCGGAACCGGTCTGGTGGCCGTCCTGAGCCAAGCCGGGCTGGCGCCCGCCAACGGGCTGGCCCTCATCTTTCAGAGCTTCCCTCAGGCTTTGCCGGCGAATGCCCACGGCATGGCCATGGCCATTCTGTTCTATATGATCTTGTTCCTGGTCACCTTGCTGGCAGGCGCCGTGCTGCTGGAGCCGATTACGCGCCTGTTGATGGAGCGTCACCGGCAAACAAGAGTCTTTGCAGCTACAGGTGCGGCGATATTGGTCTGGTTCCTCGGGCTTGGCAGTCTATTGTCGTTCAGCTCAGCCGCGGAACTAAAGGTGCTGGGATACAACTTCTTTGAATGGGTTCAGTTTGCGACCAGTTTTGTACTGGTGCCGGTGGCGGCGCTGCTGATCTGCATCTACGCCTCCCGTATTCTGCCGGCGGAACTTGGGCTGGCGGTGTGGGGGCCGCGTGAACAGGGCCTGTTCAGGCTGTGGCGCCTGGCCTTGCGCTATCCGGCCCGAATCGCCCTCGTGGTCATTCTGCTCTACGGCATGGGATTACTGGACCGAATCGCCAGCTTCTGGGCATGACAGCGGCCGATCAGGTCGAAGTCGTCTACGCCCAGCCGCAGCGGCAACTCGTGATTTCGCTGAACGCGAAGTCCGGCGAGCTAGCCAGGGAGCTGTTAGAGCGCAGCGGCATACTGAACCAGGTCCCCTCGCTCAGAGAGGAGAAATTGCGTCTCGGCATATTCGGCCGCCTGATAAGCGAGGATCATCCGGTCTCGGCTGGAGATCGCCTGGAAATTTACCGACCCCTGGTCGCGGATCCCAAGGAGGCGCGGCGGCGGCGGGCCCTGGATCGCTAAATCTGGCTAGTTCGGCCCGCGTTGATCCTTGTTGAAAATCACGCCCGGATCATTTTCTTGTGCGCCCCGTTCGGCCGCGCGACGATCCTGCTCGTCAGCCCGGATGATGGCGCTCACATCGCGTTTGGATTTGTCTTTCAGGTCTTCAGGTTGTTCAGCGCCTTCGATTCGGGCGAGCTGATCGCCGTCGAAATACATGGTGACTGTGCGCTGTACCGTTTCGCCCCGACGCGACTGGTAATAGCCGTAATAGTCCCAGCGGTCATTACGAAACGGCGCACTCGCTAGTGGTGTACCCATCACGAACTCGACCTGCTCCCGGGTCATGCCGGTCTTTAGCTTGGCGATATCCCCTTGTTCTATGACATTGCCCTGCCGGGTTGGCAGTTTGTACAAAATACCGCAGCCACTCAGGCCGAACAGGAGAAATGGGAGCAAAATTAAACGCATTCGAGTTGCCGCAGAAAATGAGTCGCCCATAATACCCGCTCGTACGCTTCTATACCTGAGGTTTTTCAGTGGAATCTACCGATTTGCGCAACGCCGGGCTCAAGGTTACCTTGCCGCGCCTGAAGATTCTTGAACTGCTGGAGAGCAGTTCTACCCGCCATCTTTCGGCGGAAGACATCTATAAAAAGCTCATTACCCATGACGAAGATATCGGCCTGGCCACGGTTTACCGGGTACTTACCCAGTTTGAGCAGGCCGGGCTGGTCAAGCGACACAATTTCGAGGACGGGCACGCCGTTTTCGAGATCGAACGCGGAGACCACCACGACCACATGGTAGATGTGGATACGGGCAAGGTCGTGGAGTTCGTGAGCGAGAAAATTGAAGAATTGCAGCACCAGATCGCCGAAAAGCACGGCTATGACATCGTGGGCCACAGTCTGGTTCTGTATGTGCGTGCGCAGGGTGCGCCCAATGCTCGAAAGAGCACGAATGTGAAGTTCTAGTGATCTCAGGAGAGCATGACCCTTCTGTGGGCGAATTCGATATAAGCAATAAGCACAGTCACTTATCGAACTTGCGGACCTAAGTCGCGAAGTGTGGGCCAAGAGTGCGTCGAGTTTGCGCGTGTGCCGGGAAAGTGATCTCTGAGGAGGCCTTGCCGAGATTTGGGCGGCGGGCTTTTCGCAAACCTGGACGGCGCCGAGGCCGCATGGGCCCGGGCTCATCTCGGCGCTATCGAGACCCGGTTTGGCGACTCGTGGGCATCCTCTTGGAGGCACTAGGGTTTTTCCGGGTGCTGCTGATCATTTTCCTTGCAGAAGCTTGCGACAGGGCTCTTAATCGTGCAATGCCAGCAGTGCCGCGACCCGTCGCTCTGCCCAGCTATCAAGCCGCCAGTTTTCGATAAAGCCGCAGTGCCCTCCGCGCTCACTGATATCGCAACTGATCACCGAGCCACGCGCCTCGAGGCCGGAAAAATCCCCAATTGGAATCACCGAGTCATCGCGGGCGGTGATCAGCGCCACGGCCGATTCAGCATCCATCAGCATAGCTGGACTCAGGGTGTACTGAGCTAGGTATTCTGCATAGCTGCCGTATTCGGTGTAATGGCGGACGAACTGCTTGGTAATTTCAACAAAGCTGCTCAAGCCATTAAAAACAGAGAAATCGTAGTTCGGCCAGGCTTTGCGTTTATTGTCCAGCGAGAGGCGCCAGCGGCCTAAAAAATAGCGTCTGAATATGAGCGGGCCGGTGTCGATAGCCCTCAGGTTCGCCGCCGGGTTCATCACCGGGGATATTGCGATCGTCAATTTTGGCAGCAGCCCCTGTGCGGGACCGAGCATGGCAAGGCGCAGCGCAAAATTTCCGCCCAGCGAAAAGCCGATGGTGAAGAAGGCCTGTGAGTCATCCAGCTTGCGAATGGCCCGGACCGCGCCCAGCACTTCGGCAAAGCGCGCCGAATGAAATATTTCTTCGTTCAGCCCGTAGGTAAAGCCATGATCTCGAAGATTAAGCCTGAAAATATTGTAGCCGGCCTGAAACAGCATGGACGCCATCGAGTAGAGATAGCTGGAGTCATGGCAGCCCTGCCAGCCGTGAATCAGAATAACCAGGCCACGCGAGGTCCGCTGCGTTTGCTTGGTATGACGCCCGCTGAGGCGGACGCCGTCGCCGCAATCCAGTACGTGTGCTGTGGATAGCGTGTTTAATTCAAGGCCGCGTCTTCGCCATAACCAGTGGGCCGGGCGCTTGCTGGCGAGCGTCGACTGGACGCTGGCAGCGCGCAGCCCGAACGCATGCGAAAAGGTGCTTGTTGCTACTAGGGCCTTATCCGATTCGCCGATGGGCTGCGCCATCAGCCTTTTAAGAGCAGTCCGCGCAATATTTCCTCATAAATGCGGGACAGCGGCAGCAGATCGTCGATCCGCACGTGCTCGTTGATCTTGTGGATGCTGTCGTTTATTGGCCCGATCTCGACGACTTCAGCACCCCAGGGTGAGATGAAGCGAGCGTCTGAAGTGCCACCGCCGGTAAAAAGCTCGGTCTCAAGTCCAGTCACGTCCTTGATCGCCTGCTGAGCAACCGTGATGAGATTACCCTCGCGAGTGACGAAGGGCTCGCCGCTGAGCCACCAGTCCGCTTCGTAATGCGGGCACCATCGATTCAGCACCGCTTCTGTGCGCGCCTTCAGATCCTCGGCAGTGGATGCGGTGCAGTAACGGAAATTGAAGATTGCCGAAGCGCTGCCCGGAATGACATTGCTCGCACCGGTGCCTGAATTGAAATTGGAGACCTGGAACGAGGTCGGCGGAAAATGCGCGTTGCCCTGGTCCCACTGGATCTCTAGCAGTTCAGCCAGCGCAGGTGCCAGTCGATGTACCGGGTTATCGCCCTTGTGCGGATACGCAACGTGCCCCTGCTTGCCGAGAACTTTGAGATTGCAGCCTAGCGAGCCGCGACGGCCGACTACGATGCGATCACCCAATTGCTCGTTGGATGAGGCCTCTCCCACCACCGCATAGTCCGGTTTAACGCCACGCGCCTTGAGCTGCTCGATGGCGTGGCGGGTGCCGTGCGTCGCCTTGCCTTCTTCATCGCTGGTAATGAGAAAGGCGAGGG
This sequence comes from Panacagrimonas sp., assembly GCA_041635265.1. GTDB lineage: Bacteria > Pseudomonadota > Gammaproteobacteria > Nevskiales > Nevskiaceae > Panacagrimonas. The sequence continues at coordinate 18,729 of JBFJJV010000005.1, read as the reverse complement.
TGCCGGAGATGTCAGCAGCAGAGAGTAAGCGCTCGACGGCGCAGATCATGGCTGCGAGGCCAGACTTCATGTCTGCCGCGCCACGGCCATAAAGCACACCGTCTCTTACTTCGGGCGTGAATGGATCACTGTGCCATTGATCCAACGGGCCGCTGGGCACGATGTCCGTGTGCCCGGCCAGAACCATCAGTGGCGCGCCGGATCCAAGGGTCGCCCACAAATTGGTGACGCCTTCAGCGTTGAAATACTCAAACTTGAATCCGAGCGGAGACAGGCGCTGTTCTATCAGCGCGCAACAGCCGGCATCGTCGGGGGTGTTGGACGCACGGGCGATCAGTGCACTGCTGAGATCGAGTACCGGATTTTTACTGAGCGTCATCGATTCGGTATGCGTGGCGGTATCTGACCGTGACTTACAAATCACGCAGAAGTTCGTTGAGGCCGATCTTGCCGCGGGTTTTTTCGTCCACTTTCTTGACGATGACAGCGCAGGACAGGCTGTAGCGTCCGCCGTCCTTGGGGATCGATCCCGCAACGACGACGCTCCCAGCGGGCACGCGACCATATATGGTTTCACCCGTTTCACGATCGTAGATCGGCGTCGAGTTGGTAATGAAAACTCCCATTGAAATGACCGAGCCGCGCTCGACGATCACCCCCTCGACAATTTCCGAGCGCGCTCCTATAAAGCAATCGTCTTCGATGATAGTTGGAGCGGCCTGAAGGGGTTCGAGTACGCCACCGATACCGGCGCCCGCAGACAGATGCACATTGGCACCAATCTGTGCACAGGAGCCCACGCTGGCCCAGGTATCGACCATGGTGCCTGGACCCACCCATGCGCCGATATTCACAAATGAAGGCATGAGGATCGCCCCGGGCGAGATGTAAGCGCCTTTGCGCACAGTGGCAGGCGGCACGATACGCGCACCCTGTTTTTCGAAATCAGCTGTGCTGTAGTCACTAAATTTGAGAGGGACCTTGTCGTAACCGCGCAGCGCGCCCATTTCAATCGGCGAATTCTCGTGAAAGCGAAAGTACAGGAGCACGGCTTTCTTCAGCCATTGGTTGATTTTCCAGCCGCCTGTGGTGGGTTCGGCAACTCGGGCCACGCCCTTGTCAAGCATTTCGATGGCTTCGATGACAGCAGCGCGCAAGGCCTGATCCTCGGTGTCCAGATTGGCCCGATTTTCCCAGGCGGCGTCGATGGTTTGATTCAGTGTGCTCATTGGTCTCTATGTGTATCAATAAAAAAATCGAAAGGATTTTGCTGGCGATACCGTGCTTATTGATTCTCGCTGCCGTCCAGTGAATGAATCAGCATGTCACGCAATCTCTGCAATTTGGCGGGGTTGGTAATCGGCTGATGATTACGGTCGGTAACAAAAAACACGTCTTCGGCTCGTTCGCCGATGGTTGCAATTTTAGCGGCGTCGATCAGCAGGCGTGCGCGATTGAACACGCGCCCGACCATGGACAGCAGTCCGGGCTGATCGGCAGTGACGAGCTCGATGATGGTTCGGCCGCGTTTTTTATCTTGAGAGAAGTACACCGTCGTTGGTGTATTGAAATGCTGTAGACGGCGCGGAATCCGGCGATTGACTGTAATCGAGGTCACCTGAGGGTCGGAGAGCACATTGCGCAGACGCTCTTGAATCTCCTCAAGCCGATGCCTCTCCGCGAGCGTACTGCCGTCACTTTCCGTCACCATGAAGGTGTCCAGAACATAGCCGTCGTCGGTGGTATTGATGCGCGCATCCAGGACCGTCAGGCCCATCTTCGCCAGTGTTCCGGCGCTGATGCCGAAGAGATGGTCACGATCACGCATATAGACCAGGACGCCAGTCCCGCGCCCGGGAACGTTCTCGGCGCGGACAACGGGCAGATCCTTTTCTTCAACCGACTCAATAGCTGGGAAATGCTGCGCCAATTCTTCTGGCGAGTGACGCAAAAAGTATTCGGCCCCAAAGCGAGACCAGACGTTATTGGCAGAGTTGTGATCAAAGCCGCGATCGGCGAGCAGGCCAGCCGCGTCTCTTTGTGTTTCATCCACCATCTCGTTTTCACGCAGCGGGTTCTCGGCGCCGCGCTCGAGCGAGCGTTCGGCGGATTTGTACAGTTCCTTGAGCAGCGATTCCCGCCAGGAATTCCACAGTGCGGGATTGGTGGCGCGTATGTCCGCCACCGTCAGCAGGAACAGATGGACGAGGCGGGTCTTGTTGCCAACCTTGGCAGTGAAATCAGCTATTACTTCGGGGTCGCTGATATCTGCGCGCTGCGCGGTCAGGGACATGGTCAGATGATTTCTGACCAGCCAGGCAACCAGATCAGCATCCGACTGCGAGCAGCCGTGGCGCAGACAAAAATCAATTGCGTCGCTTGCGCCGAGCTCAGAATGATCGCCGCCACGGCCTTTTCCAATATCGTGGAAAAACCCGGCCAAGTAGAGCAAGGAAGGTTTCTCCACTTCGGACATGAGCTGATTGCAGAAAGGCAGCTCATCCTTGAAGCGGGGCATGGCGAATCGACGCAGATTTCTCACCACATAAAGCGTGTGCTCATCGACTGTGAGCGTATGAAACAGGTCGTACTGCATCAGGCCGACTACTTTTCCAAACATCGGCAGATAACTGCCTAGGACGCCATAACGGTTCATGCGTCGCAGATTTCGTGTCAGTCCGCGCCCTTCACGAAACATGCTGATGAACAGTGTGCGGCTCCGGCGATCCTCGCGGACGTCCGTGTTGAGCAGTTTCACGTCGCGCAGAATCATGCGCAGGGTCTGCGCGCGCGCGCCCTCTATTTCGGGGTTCTTCTGTATCAGCAGAAATAGCTCGATCAATGCCCGAGGCTGTTCCCTGAAAACATCGTCGTAGCGCGCCTCGATATAGCGATTGCGCACCTGGAAGCGTGAGTTGATGACCTTGACCTGTGCCACGATATTTCGGTGGAGGATGGCTTCTTCAAACAACTGCAGCAGCATGTCATTCAGACAGGACAAGGTCTTGATCGTGCGGTAATACAGTTGCATGAACTGCTCAACCGCGCGATTGCCGCTTGATTCCCCGTCTACATAGCCAAACATCTCGGCCACTTTGATCTGGTGATCGAACAGCAGGCGGTCTTCATGGCGACCGGTGAGCATGTGCAGGGCAAAGCGCACACGCCACAGAAAGTCCTGGCCGGCGAACAATTGATCACATTCGTGTTTGGTTAGGAATCCGTGGTCGCGTAATTCGACCAGGGTGCTGGCGCCGAAGTGACGTTTTGCGACCCAGCCGACGGTGTGAATATCGCGCAGGCCACCGGGTGACTCCTTGACGTTGGGTTCGAGCTTGTAACCGGTGTCATCATATTTTTTGTAGCGCGCGGCCTGTTCTTCCATTTTGGCGCGGAAAAACTCATCGACCGGCCACAATTTGTCCGGCGTCAGGCTGTCAAGCATCTGATTGCACAGTGCTTCGTCCCCAATCAGGAAGCGCGCTTCCATCAGATTGGTGACGACCGTGATGTCTTTTTTTGCCTCGCCGGCGCACTCGCTCAGTGAGCGCACGCTGGAACCCAGTTCCAGTCCGATGTCCCAGAAAAACGCAGTGAGCCTCTCCAGAGCTTTCTGATGCGGCCCGATCCCGGCGTCACTGTGCAAAATCAGAATATCGATGTCGGAGGCAGGCAGCAGTTCGCCACGGCCGTAGCCGCCGACAGCTGCCAGACTCAGGCCAGCGGTCTGTGCCGGGATGTGCTGTGACCAAGCCGCGCGCAGGACCTCGTCCACCAGATGGGTTCGAGCCCGGACTAGAGAAACTGCAGCTCGGCCTTCCTCGAACAGACCGCGCAGACGCTCTTCGCCCCAGCTGAGTGTTTTTTTGAAGTTCTGGACCGGGTGATCCGGGTCGGCATTGAGTCGCGCACGAATGTTCTGCGTGGCAAAAACGTCGTCCGCGCCGTCCGCGTCGTCCAGTTTTGAATCCAGATTGTCGGCCATCAATTGCCTTAAATATTTGAGCGGCGTACGGCCCGCAACGCGGGGTCTAGACCGCTTCGTCTTGACGCAAAGTCAGAATCTCGTATCCGGTTTTGGTCACAAGAACTGTGTGCTCCCACTGAGCGGAGAGCGAGTGGTCCTTGGTGACGACCGTCCAGGCATCGGGCAGCAAGCGTACTTCAGCGCGACCGGCGTTGAGCATGGGTTCGACCGTAAAACACATGCCGGGCTGAATTTGGATGCCCGTCCCGGGCTTGCCGTAATGCAATACCTGGGGCTCTTCATGAAAAACCTCGCCAATTCCGTGTCCGCAATATTCTCGCACTACAGAATATCCGCGCGATTCGGCCATTTTCTGAATCACACTGCCCAAATCACCCAGATGTATTCCGGGTTTGATACAGCGAATGGCTGCCATCATGGATTCGCGCGTGGTCTCGACCAGACGCTTTGCCAGCACGGTAGGCTTGCCGATGAAGAAGGTCTGACTGGTGTCGCCGTGCCAGCCGTCCTTGATCACGGTGATATCGATATTGATGATGTCGCCGCGTTTCAGGGTCTTGTCGCCGGGGATGCCATGGCAGACGACGTGGTTGACCGAGGTGCAGATGGATTTTGGAAAACCCTTGTAATTCAAAGGGGCGGGGATGCAGCCGAGGTCCTCGACTATGTATTTGTGGCAAATTTCGTTGAGTTTGTCGGTAGTGACTCCGGCCTCTACATACGGCGCAATCATTTCCAGTACTTGCGCGGCCGCGCGGCCGGCCTGACGCATCTTTTCTTGCTGCTCGGGGGTCTTTAGGGTGATGCCCATAGGGGAGTAAGTATTCGAGTCCATCATATGTCAGTGAAGAAGGGCAGTCTGAAAATGAGTGGCCTCGCCGCGGTGCGGTTGAGGGAGTAAGGCTGCGCATGCTATAAAGCCGCGCTTTTTTTAGCAACGAACCGAAATTGCGGGTCTAACCGTGTTTCGGGAATTTCAGCCACGTCGGCCTTGGGTGCTGTTTTACATCACTTGCGGCGTGGTTTGTCTTTAACCCAAGGAGTTGAATACCAATGTCGAACATTAATATGCGCCAGTTGTTGGAGGCGGGGGCACATTTTGGCCACCGTACCCGTTATTGGAACCCGAAGATGGATGAATACATCTTTGGTAGCCGCAACAAGATCCACATCATCAATCTTGAGCACACGCTTCCGCTGCTCAAGGAAGCCTGCTCCTACGCCGGGAAAATAGCCGCCAGTGGCGGAAAAGTGCTGTTTGTAGGCACCAAGCGCGCTGCTCGCGAAGCGATCGAGGCCGAAGCCGCCCGCTGCGATATGCCCTTCGTCAGCCAGCGCTGGCTTGGCGGCACCCTGACCAACTTCAAGACCATCAAAGGTTCGATCAAGCGCCTGACTGAGATGGAAAAGCAGATTGAAGGTGGACACATGGAGCGTCTTTCCAAGAAAGAACAGCTCATGTTTACCCGTGAACTGGAAAAGCTGCAGCGCTCGCTGGGCGGCATTAAGGAAATGACCAGCCTGCCCGACTGCCTGTTCGTGATCGATACCGGCTATGAAAAAATTGCAGTGGCCGAAGCGCGCAAGCTGGGTATTCCCGTGATTGCGGTGGTTGATTCCAATAATGATCCGGAATTCATCGACGTCGTGATTCCTGGCAATGACGATGCCACCCGCGCCATCAAGGTGTACGCGCAGGTGTTGGCGGATGCCATTCTCGACGCCCGTGGCGCAAATACTGTCGGTGCTGGCGCCGAAGTCGCCCCAGCCGAAGCTGCGCCTGCAGCTGCCGAAGAAACCAGCCCCGCCGCAGATGCCGGCGAAGCCAGCGGAGCCTGAGTCGATATGGCAATTTCAGTAGCATTAATCAAAGAATTACGTGCGCGCACCAGCGCTGGTATGGGTGATTGCAAAAAGGCTTTGGAAGCCGTTGGAGGCGATCTGGACAAAGCAGCTGAGAAGCTGCGCATGGACGGATCAGCCAAGGCGGACAAGAAAGCCAGCCGTACAGCCGCCGAGGGCATCATCGCGGTCGCGTCCAGCGACGAGGCGGTGGCCCTGGTTGAGGTCAATTGCGAAACAGATTTCGTCGCCAAGGGTGACGATTTCCGCAATCTGGCCAGCGATGCGGCCAAGCTCGCGCTACAGGAGCGTCCTGAAAGCATTGAGGCTCTTGTCGCACTCAGGTCTGGCGATCAGACCCTGGATGAACGCCGCCGTCAGCTCGTGGGCCGAATCGGCGAAAACCTGACCATTCGCCGCGTGGCGATTGTTGAGGCTCAGGGTGGTCCGCTGGTGACCTACATCCATCCTGGCGACAAGATTGTGGTGGCTATGGCGCTAAAGGCCGGTAGCAATGAGCTGGCTCAGGATCTGGCTATGCACGCGGCAGCAATGGCCCCGCGCGGTGTTGATCCGCAGAGTATTCCCGCTGATGTCGTCGCCGCCGAGCGTCGAATTGTCGAAGCTCAGGTTGCGCAGGAGCAGGACGAGGCGGCCGCTGCGGGCAAGAAGCCCAAGCCGCCTGAGATTCTGGCCAAGATGCTCGAAGGAAAGGTCAATAAATTCCTTGACGAGCAGACGCTGGTGGGTCAGCCCTTTGTCAAGAACGATGCCTACGGTCTGAAAAGCGACGCCAAGGTCAAAGAAGTTTTGGCCAAGGAGAAGGCCGTCGTGGGTACATTTGCACGATTGGCAGTGGGCGAGGGCATCGAGAAGAAGCAGGAAGATTTTGCAGCGGAAGTTGCAGCGGCTTCTCAAGCCTAATTTAGTGGCCAATACGCTAAGATTGACCGACTTATTTGAAGCCCCGGAAACGGGGCTTCTTCCTATTCGGATCTGGTGATCATGAGCGACGCTATAGCTTACAAGCGCATTCTCCTGAAATTGTCGGGCGAGGGCGGCTACGACACGGTGTCGCGAAGCGTGGGTGCGGGAGTTGCCGCTCGGCTTCGCCTGTCGCGGAGATTGCAATCATGAGCGACGCTATAGCTTACAAGCGCATTCTCCTGAAATTGTCGGGCGAAGCCCTGATGGGGGAACTGGAGTTCGGCATTTGTCCGAAAGTCATGTCCTTTGTCGCGGCCGAGCTCAAGGCAGTGGTGGAGGCTGGCGTTCAGGTCGCGCTGGTGGTTGGCGGGGGCAATATTTTTCGCGGTGAAGGGCTGGCCAATGCCGGTATGGACCGGGTAACTGGCGATCAGATGGGCATGCTGTCTACGGTCATCAACGCACTTGCCATTCAGGACGCGATTGAGCGGGTCGGATTGGAAGCGCGCGTTCAGTCGGCTATCCGAATCAATGAGGTCTGCGAGGACTTTATTCGACGCAAGGCGATTCGGCACCTTGAAAAAGGACGCGTGCTGATTTTTGGCGCGGGCACTGGCAATCCTTTTTTTACGACGGATTCTGCCGCTGCGCTGCGCGCAGTTGAAATCGGTGCTGATCTGATGCTCAAGGCGACCAAGGTCGATGGCGTCTATACCGCGGACCCAAAGAAAGATCCGGCGGCGAGCAAATTTGATTCACTGACATTTGATAACGCGCTGGACCGCCGGCTGGCCGTGATGGACCAGACCGCCATGGTTCTGTGTCGTGATCACGACATGCAGCTGCGGGTCTACGATATGGACCGCAAAAACGCCCTGATGCAGATTGTCAGAGGCGATATGAGTATAGGCACCCACGTCCACGCTTGAGGTTTTATTTGGGCCATGATTAACGATATTAAGAAAGACACCAGCGAGCGCATGCAGAAATGTGTTGATTCACTGCACAGTGCACTGACCAAAATTCGCACCGGGCGCGCCAGCGCGGCGCTGCTCGATCACATCACCGTGGACTACTACGGATCGGAAGTGCCGCTTTCCCAGGCAGCCAATGTGGTGGTGGAAGATGCACGCACCATCACCATCTCCGCCTGGGAAAAGACCATGGTGCCAGTGATTGAGAAAGCCATTATGAAGTCTGATCTCGGTCTGCAACCGAATACGACGGGGGCGATCATTCGCATCATCATGCCGCCGTTGACCGAGGAGCGTCGCAAGGATTTGGGCAAGGTGGTTCGTACGGAGGCGGAAGCGGCTCGTGTGGCAGTGCGCTCAGTTCGACGCGATGCCAATAACGACATCAAGGAACTGGCCAAGGAAAAAATGATCGGTGAAGATGAGGAAAAGCGCGCTGAGACCGAGATTCAGAAGCTGACTGATCAGTTTGTATCCAAGATCGACGCGATGGCCACAGCCAAGGAAAAAGACCTGCTGGCAATTTAATTGACCGATTCAGGTGAACCAATGGCGCAAAATCATCATTTTTTGGTGCCCGCTGGCTGGCAGGGTGAATTAAGCTAGCGACTCAAGCGTTGTTCTGAAATCCTCTCTCGGCAATTCACCCAAAAAGATCGAAATCTTTTCTTGATTCAAAGTCTTCCTCCCACTTCGGCGCCACAGATCCCAGCCCACGTTGCCATCATCATGGATGGTAATGGGCGCTGGGCCAATCGGCGCGGCGAGCCGCGAACTTTCGGGCATCGCGCCGGGGTGCGTGCGGCTCGGCGAGCGGTGCGTTGTGCTCACCGCTGCGGAGTCGAAAATCTAACTGTATTTGCCTTCAGCCAAGAGAATTGGCGGCGCCCGCAGACGGAAGTCACCCTGCTCATGCAACTCTTCATCCGCACTTTGAGTCGCGAGATGAATACGCTGCACAGGAATGGCGTGCGTCTCCGATTCATCGGTGATCACAGCGATTTTCCGGATCAGTTGAAAGGCGAAATGCGTCGCGCCGTGGGCCTGACGTCCGGCAATATCGGTCTCAAGCTGAATGTCGCCGTGGGCTATGGCGGTCAATGGGACATTGCCCGGGCCGCTCAGCGTGTGGCGAATCGTGGCGAGCCGATCACCGAGGAGAGCCTGGAGGCAGAGTTGGACACGGTCGGGATTCCGCCGCCGGACCTCCTGATTCGCACCGGTGGCGAACGGAGGATCAGCAATTTCATGCTATGGCAACTCGCCTACGCTGAACTCTATTTTTCCGACATCCTGTGGCCTGACTTTGGAGACGCTGCGTTTGAGGATGCTCTGAGCTGGTACGGTGCGCGCGAACGCCGATTCGGCCGTGTGCCCGAAAGTGCCTGAGTGGTCTTATGCGCGGTCGCCGGTGATCTGTGCTCACTCGGCGAGCCAAATCTTGCTGGCTGAAAGGGAGCGCCGATGCTGATCCAGCGTGTCATTACCGCTCTGGTGCTATTGCCACTGCTGATCGCCGCCATCTGGTATCTGTCGCCGGCAGGTCTTTATCTGGTCTTTTCCGCCGCAGGCCTGATTGCCGCGTGGGAGTGGGGCGGGCTGATCGATCCTGGCCCCGGTTCTACAAGAACGAGACTGAGTTTTGTCGTGGTCTGTGCGCTCGCGCTAGCGGCAGTCTGGTTCGGACGTGAGTACGCGCTATTGGCCTGTGCTGGTGCAGCGCTGTGGTGGCTCTATTCCCTGCGGCTGATCCTGGCTTACCCGGACAATTTCGCAGCCGGCCGGCCGGGTGCACTGAGCATGGGTCTGATCGGATTGCTCATGCTGGTGCCAACCATGTTGGCCCTGTGGATGTTGCGCGACATGCCCAATGGGGCTTGGCGCGTCTTTTTTCTGTTCTTCCTGATTTTCGCAGCAGATATCGGCGCCTATCTGACTGGGAAGAACTTTGGCAAGACCAAGCTGGCACCCTCGGTCTCCCCCGGGAAAACCGTAGAGGGGGTGCTGGGTGGCATGTTCCTGTGCGCTCTGTGGGGTGCTTGTGCGGGGCCGCTTATCTTCTGGCTGGAGTCGCCGCAGCAAATTGCGGTACTGGTCGCGATCTGCCTGATCGTGGCGGCTTTTTCCGTCGCTGGGGATCTCGTGGAGAGCCTTTTCAAGCGTGCAGCCGGAGTCAAGGACAGTGGCAGCATATTGCCGGGACACGGCGGCCTGCTGGATCGCGTTGACAGCATTCTGGCCGGCGCCCCGCTGCTTGCCCTCGGCCTGGCTTTGTTCGATCTCTGATGCTGAAACTCCTGATTCTGGGCGCCACAGGCAGCGTCGGTCGTAGCACGTTGCGGGTGGCCGCGCTGCACCCGGATCGCATCAGGGTCACGGCTCTGGTCGCCAACAATGATGTGAAGGGCATGTTCGAGCTCGTCAGCCAGTTCAGGCCGGCTACCGTAGCCATGGCCCAGGCCTCGGCCGCGACGGCGCTTCGTGCCAAAATCGAGTCAGCGCAGATATCGTGCGAAGTGCTCTCGGGCGACGAGTCTGTCTCTGCACTGGCTGCGGACTCAGGCAACGAGGTAGTGATGTCAGCCATTGTCGGTGCCGTGGGTCTTGCCCCGACATTGGCGGCGATTCGGGCGGGAAAGCGGGTTTTGATCGCCAACAAGGAACCTCTGATCATGGCAGGCGCCTTGATGATGGGGCAGGCGCGCGAGCACGGCGCGGTCATCATGCCCATCGACAGCGAGCACAACGCAATTTTCCAGTGCCTCCCGGCTGAATACCGTTGCGGCGATCGGCCAGAAGGTGTGCGTCGGCTGACCTTGACCGCGTCCGGCGGGCCATTTCGAGACGCTGATCTGGATCAGCTCAAGGCGGTCACGCCGGAGCAGGCGGTCAAGCATCCGAACTGGTCGATGGGGCGCAAGATTTCCGTGGACTCCGCCACGATGATGAACAAGGGGCTGGAGAGAATCGAGGCCGCGGTGCTCTACCGCCTTTCACCGGAGCAGATTGAAGTGGTGGTGCACCCCGAGAGCGTGATTCATTCACTGGTCGAGTACGTGGACGGCTCGACGCTGGCGCAATTGGGTCAGCCGGATATGCGGGTGCCGATTGCGCACGCTCTTGCGTGGCCGCAGCGCTGGGAGTCCGGTGTTGCGGGTCTGGATCTGGTCGCGCAGGGGCGGCTCAACTTCTCAAAGCCGGACCCGAAACGCTTTCCCTGTCTGGATTTGGCGGCGACTGCATTGCGTCTGGGCGGAAATCTTCCAAATGTATTGAACGCAGCCAACGAAATTGCGGTCGAAGCTTTTCTTCAAGGGCAACTAAGTTTTATGGCGATACCGCAAATGGTCGAGCGCGTGTGCGAAGCAGCTGCGGCTCAGCCGTGGGAAGAAGGTGATATGGCCTCGATACTGGCTACTGACACCTGGGCACGGAAGTGCTGTCAGGAACGGATTGCTAGGTGCGCCAATGCTTGATGTGATCTGGTCGATTGCAGGGTTTATCGTTGCCCTGAGCATTCTGGTCTGCTTTCACGAGTATGGGCACTACTGGATGGCGCGCAAGCTAGGGGTCAGGGTGCTGCGCTTCTGTCTGGGCTGGGGCAAGCCATGGAAAAGCTTCATGGCGAAGGACGGCGTGGAATGGGCCATTGCGCCGTACCCCATTGGCGGCTACGTCAAGATGCTGGACGAACGTGAAGCGCCGGTCGCGGATCACGAGAAACATCTGGCCTTCAACAATCAGCCCATTCGCAATCGCATGGCGATTTTAGTGGCTGGGCCTGCCGCCAACTTCCTGTTGGCTATCGTGTTGTACTGGCTGATCCTCATGATCGGTGTCGAGGGGCTCAAGCCGATCATCAGCGAGCCGCCGGCCCGCACGGCCGCCGCCGCCGCCGGGATGCGCGCCGGAGACACGGTGACTCAGGTGGGTGAGCGACCGATCGATACCTGGACCGACCTACGACTTGCATTGATCGACAATACGCTCGGCGCGCAAAGCATGATGCTGCGGGTGCGCAGCGAAGAGGGCGTGAGCCGGCCGGTGCAGCTGAATCTGGCTGATGTGCGCAGTGACCCCGAATTTCTGTTCGATGATATTGGACTGAATGTGTTTCAGCCGGTCATCGAGCCGGTTCTGGACAGAATCGTTCCCGGTAGCGCAGCCGATGCGGCGCAACTGCGCGCGGGGGATCGAATTACCGAGGTCGAAGACACATCCATTACGAATTGGAACGAGCTGGTCGCCGCGATCAAGCAGCGCCCAATGCAGGCGACGCGCCTCGTTATTGAGCGTGATGGCAAAGCGCTGGAGCTGAATTTGGTCGTTGGGACGCACGAGCAGGGCGGTGTGGTAATCGGTCGATTAGGCGCAACTCCGGTCGTGAACCAACAGTTGTGGCAAAATCTGCGCGCCGTTCGACAGCTGGGGCCACTGGAAGCAGTGCCTGAGGCCGTCGGGCAGACCTGGCAGATGTCTCAGCTGACACTTCGTGTGCTCTGGCACATGGTGTTGGGAGAGGTGTCGGTCAAGAACGTCAGCGGTCCGATTCAGATCGCGCAAGTAGCAGGGGATACCGCCCGGATCGGGCTGGTGTCCTTTTTAAGTTTCATGGCAGTCGTCAGTGTGAGTCTGGGCGTGTTGAACCTGCTCCCGGTACCTCTGTTGGATGGTGGTCACATGCTGATGTACGCAATCGAAGGTGTTAAGGGCAGGCCCTTGTCGGAGCGGGCGCAGATTACCGCTCAGTATGTAGGGCTTGCATTTATTGGCGTTTTGATGATGTTGGCTTTGTACAACGACATCATGCGTCTGGTGTAGAGCAGCTATTCGTCGGAAATAAGAATTCACCCAAATGGGTCTAATCAAAACGCGTTTCAAAATAAGACTTCTCACCGCTCTGGCGCTGCTGGTGTGGGTGCCGGCCGCACTGGCATTCGAGCCGTTCACCATCAAGGAAATCCGCGCCTCGGGTTTGGAGCGCCTGGATGTTGGAACGGTGCTGACCTATCTGCCGCTGTCGGCTGGCGACGAGATCGATCAGCGACTGGCCCAGCAGGCACTGCGTGGTCTGTACTCCTCGGGCCTGTTCGATGACGTCCGTCTCGAGCGCAAGGGTGAGACGCTTATGATTTACGTGCGCGAGCGGCCGGCGATCTCCACATTTGAGATTGAGGGCAACAAGAAGGTTGGCGGCGAAGAGCTGATGGAATCGCTGACCAGCCTTGGCCTGGCAGAAGGTGAACTGTTCAAACGAGAACTGCTCAATGGTGTGGAGCAGGAATTGCAGCGGCAGTACTACGCCAATGGCTACTACGACGTCGACATCGAGACCCAAGTCTTGCCGCTGCCGAATAATCGCGTCGATATCAAGATCGATGTGACCGAAGGAAAGTCCACCACCATTCGGGACATCAACGTCATAGGCAACAAAGTCTATTCGCGTAAAGAACTGCTAGACGTCTTCGAACTGGAGAAATCCAATTCCTGGGATCCTTTGCAGAAAACCGATAAGTATTCCAAGCAGCAGCTCGGTGGTGATCTCGAAAATCTCAGCGCCTACTATCACGACAGCGGCTATCTGCGCTTTGAAGTGTCGTCTGTTCAGGTGCAGCTGTCTCCGACCAAGGAAGACATCTACATTACGGTCAACGTAGAAGAGGGTGAGCGCTACGAAGTCAGCGAGACCCGATTCACCGGTGAGACTATCCTCCAGCCGGAATTTCTAAAGTTGTTCCTGTCGACTCAACCTGGTGACTGGTTCTCCCGCAGAAAATCCACCGAAAGTGCCAATCGCATAGAAGCGGCGTTATCGGACGTCGGTTATGCCTTCGCTGAGGTAACCCCGGTACCCGAAGTTGAAGATGGGACCAAGAAAGTTGCCATCAACTACGTCGTCGAGGCTGGTAAACGCGCCTATGTGCGCCGCATTACTTTCGCCGGACATGGTCGTACCCACGATGAGACACTGCGCCGGGAAATGCGGCAGTTGGAAGCGGCGCCGTTCTCAAAGAGCGCGGTGGAGCGTTCGCGAGTTCGCCTTGCACGTCTACCTTTTGTCGAAGAAGCAGAAGTCGATACACGACCGGTTCCCGGGACTGACGATTTGATCGATGTGAGTTTCACCATCAAGGAGCGTCCGCCCGGATCGATCCAATTTGGCGTTGGATTCTCGGGCTCCCAGGGATTCCTGATCAACAGCAGCCTGACCCACACTAACTTTCTCGGCACCGGCAATCGCGTCAGTGTGGAAGCGAACACCAACTCAGTACAGCGTGCTTTCAGTCTGAGCTGGACAGATCCCTATTTCACCCAAGACGGCATCAGCCAGACAATTTCCGGTTTCTTCCGTAAGACCGAGTCCATCATCCGCCAGAGCTCGGGGTTCAATTTCAACACCATAGGTGCCACGCTGACATACGGAATTCCGCTGTCCGAGTACTCGGCACTCAGAGCGGGTATCGGTATTGATCGAACAGCGATCGATACCTTCGCTTTCTCAAGCTCTGATCAAATCCTCGGCTTCGTAATTCGTAACGGAACCGAGTTCAACAATGTCGAATTGCGAACTGGTGTTACTCGTGACACGCGAAATCGCACCTTCTTCGCATCGCGCGGCACGCTCAATCAGCTCGGTATCGACGTCAAAATTCCGGGCAGTGATCTTGAGTACTACACGATAAATTACCGGCTGCAGCATTACGTTCACCTATACCGAAAATTCTTTGTAGAGATCAATGCAAATGTGAGCCTGGCCGACGACTACGGCAGTGACAGCGAGGCGCCGCCGTATGAGCACTTTTTTGCCGGCGGTCCGCGAACGGTTCGTGGCTACGACGATGGCTCCTTGGGTCCGCGTGATACGCCGTTTGACAATCCTTTTGGTGGTCGTCTGCGCACCACCTCACAATCCGAATTCGTGATTCCGATGCCCATCGAGAGCGATCAGCGAACCACGCGTCTGGCATTTTTCTATGACATTGGCCAGGTCTACCCGGATATTTCAGATTTTTCCGCTGGCGAGCTGCGCTCTTCATACGGCCTTTCGTTCAAGTGGTTTACGCCATTCCTTGGCCTGTTGGACCTGTCGTATGCTTTCCCAATCAATGATCGGCCGGGCGATGAAACCGATGCCTTCCAGATCCGATTTGGCGGCGGCTTCTAGAAGCCATATATTTCTTCTTTGAATTCACCCTTTATTTGATTTCACACAGAGAGTTATCCATGCGTCCATTTACAAAATTGTTTGCAATCATTCTTCTGTTCTCGCTGAGTGCTGGTTCAGCATTCGCTGAAACCAAGATCATTACTATCCGTGCGGCTGCGCTCGTGCAGGCTTCACCGATGTTCAAGAGCGGTCAGGAAAAGATCAAAGCTGAATTCGAGAAACGCAAGAATTCGCTTGAAGCCGAAGCCAAGTCTCTGAGCGAGGACGCCAAGAATTTCCAGCGTGAAGCCGACGTGATGAGCAGCGAGGCGCGGGCGAAGAAGGAAAAGAACCTGCAGACGCGCAAGATTGACTTCGATTACAAGCAGCGCAAATTTCAGGAAGATTTCCAGCAACGGGATCGCGAACTCAGCCAGAGCCTGAGTGAAAATATTCAGAAGTACGTGATCGAAGTTGCCAAGGAACGTGGCGCTGATCTGGTTCTTCAGGACCCGGTCTTCGCAGCGCCCGGAATCGATGTCACTGACGAAGTCATCAAGCGCATGCAGTCAGGCAAGTAAGCAAGCTTTTTGCCTGATTGGCCTAGATGGTCGTGCACCGACTCGGCGAACTCGCCCGGCAATTCGAACTCGATCTGCAGGGGGATGCTGATGCGCGCATCGTCGGAGTCTGTAGCCTGAGTCCGGGCAAGGAAGATCACTTAAGTTTTCTGGGTTCTGCCAAGCTCGCATCTCAGCTAGCTCTGACGCAGGCTGCTGCAGTCGTTGTTCCCGCGAGGTTTGCTGACTCGCTTCGTGGCAATGGCCTGGTGGCCAAGGATGCCAATCTGGCCTTCGCACGTATCGCGCGTCTGTTTGACCCCAGCCGCTCCTTCGCTGCAGGCATCGCGCCGAGTGCAATAATTGCGCGCGGTGCCAGTGTGGGGGAGGGTAGCCACATCGGCGCAGGCTCGACCATCGGAGAGGGCGCTCAAATTGGTGCACGCTGCTTTATAGGCCCCAATTGCGTGGTTGGGCGAGACGCCGTTCTAGGCGATGATTGCCGTCTCGTGTCGATGGTCAATATTGGTGACCGAGTTCGTGTCGGACATCGCTGCCAGATTCAACCGGGCGCCGTAGTCGGTTCGCGTGGCTTCGGAAATGTGATGGGCCCTGACGGCTGGGAAGAGATTCCGCAGTTAGGTACGGTGCTGGTGGGCAATGATGTCGAAATCGGATCGAACACCTGTATCGATCGAGGCGCGCTAGGGGATACGATTATTTCCAACGGGGTGCGCTTGGATAATCTGATTCAGATTGCGCACAACTGTTTTATTGGTGAGCACACTGCGGTCGCTGCCTGTGTCGGGATTGCCGGAAGTACTCGAATTGGGGCCCGCTGTATGATCGGAGGGCAGGCCGGTTTCAATGGCCATCTGCTTATCGGCGACGATGTGGTCGTTCTGGGTAGTGCCATGGTGACCAAGTCATTACCGGACAAGGGAATCTACGGATCGGGCATTCCGGTAGAGCCGGTGAGCCAGTGGCGCAGGATGGTGGCGCGCGTACGACGTCTGCAGCAGACAGAAGCGCGCTTGAGCCGCGTAGAAAAAAATCTGGGAATAAAGGTGGGTGAAGACGATGGGAAAGACGCAGCCGATGACAGCTGAGACCGAATTTGATGTGCGCCAGATCATGCGCCTGCTTCCGCACCGCTATCCCTTCCTTTTGGTTGATCGTGTTTTGAATGTGGAGCACGGACAGAGCATCGTCTGTCTCAAGAACGTCACCATGAACGAGGCGCACTTCGTTGGGCATTTTCCGGGTCTGCCGACCATGCCAGGTGTGCTGATTCTCGAGGCATTGGCTCAGGCCAGCGGCATTCTCGCGGTCCTTATGTCAGGCGAATCCGCCGACTCCGACCTGATTCTCTATTTTGCCGGAATCGACAATTGCCGTTTCAAGCGGCCGGTGGTCCCAGGAGACCAGCTCACACTGCATGCCGAATTGCTCAAGCACAAGCGCGATGTGTGGAAGTTTCGGGTCTATGCCAAGGTTGGCGAGGAAACCGCTTGTGCGGCTGAAATGATGTGTGTGGTCAAACACCGGGAGCCGCTCTCCGAGAGGCCCTAGGTTGATTCGTGATGACTTCTAAAATCCATTCGACGGCTATTATTGATCCCGCTGCGGAGATCGATAGTAGCGTCACCGTCGGGCCGTACGCTGTCATCGATGCGGGCGTACAGATTGCGGCCGGCACGTCCGTTGGTGCACATTCAGTCCTGAGTGGGCCGATGGAGATCGGCCGCGACAATCAGATTTATTCGCATGTCGCCCTTGGCGCACTGTCTCAGGACAAGAGCGCCAAGAGTGACGACCCGACTTCTGTTGTTATCGGTGATGGCAACGTGATTCGGGAATTCGTGACCATTCAGCGCGGCACGATGAAGGAATACGAGCAGAAGAAGGGTGTTACTCGGATCGGCGATCGCAACTGGATCATGAATTACTGCCATATCGCGCATGACTGTGCCGTGGGTAGCGATACCATCTTTGCCAATAACGCCAGTCTTGCCGGGCACGTGGACATTGGCGACTGGGTCATTCTGGGTGGTTACACCATGGTGTATCAGTTTTGCCGCATTGGCGCCCACGCTTTCACCGCGTTTTCTGCAGGCGTAACGGGGGACATCCCGCCCTTTGTCACGGTGCAGGGCAATCCGGCACAGCCGCGGACGATCAACAAGGAAGGCTTGCGTCGACGCAATTTTGACGCTTCTGACATCAGTGCCATCGATGACGCTTATAAATTGATTTACCGATCTGGCAAGCTCATGGCTGAAGTGAGGACGGAGTTGGCTGAACTCGGCAAAAAGAATCTGCAAGTTGCGTTAATGAACGAATTTATTACCGGCGCAAAACGGCCACTGGTGCGCTGAGCCCTTAGGCCTGGATCTGGTTATTGAATCCTGAGGGCGCCTCCCAGGGATGTGCTCAGGGTTTTGCCTTCCGCATCGCTCAATCCCTGCCTCAGTGAGACCCCATACCGGCCGGGCTCGACGGCGAGAATGAGCGTGGTCGCATTGGGTCCAATTTTCCAGTGAGGAGGAACGGTGCTGCCGTCCTCTCGGACGACCAGGATGTTTTGAGCGAAGTCCTGTTCGCCGGAGAACACGCCGTCGAATGCCAAGACGATGGCATGCCCGCCGGCGAGATGGCCGGCAAACAGAAGATTCAAGGCACCGGGGACCGGTTGCTCTGGCCACCATCGCCTGATTTCTCCCTTGGCTGATGCCGGTGAAAGAGTGGCCTGAGAACCGGGCGGTACCGCAGATTCTGGCTTCGTGCTTACAGTCTTGACGGGTTCTGGCGTTAGCCGGACTAGATCTCCCGGCCCAGCGGATTGCTCGGCGCTCACAGAGTGTGCTGCTTCGGCCAAAGCGTCCTGCTCGATGGGCACTTCGGGCTCGGCTGCTGGCACTCGAGCGATGACCTTCGTCCTTTCTATGCTCTGGCTCGGTGGCAGCTTGAACTCCGCTGATTCGGCCGCAGGCAGCGGCGCGTCCGCGCCAGTGCTGGTGCTTGTTCCAGTCATCCCATCGGAATGCTTTTCTTCCAGTAGCAACTCATATGGCCCTTGCCTCAGGCCATCGCTCTGTCCATCCTCCAGGCTGAGATCCGTTTCCGCCTCCCTGACAGTCAGATGATTGACCGCATCCGGATCCACCGCGACTACACGCTCCGGCTCCGCCGTGGTGCTCGGCTCGCCCTGGTTTTTTAAATAGAGAATCAGTCCCAATGAGAACAGCAGGCTTGCAAGGACACCGAGCTTGATGACAGCGGATCTCTTGG